>JAPKHL010000016.1 GCA_026646875.1 Rhodocyclaceae bacterium
ATCGGCGTACTCGGCGAGCCGCAGGTAGGCGTCGTGCACCACGTCGCGCGATTCGCCGCCGCCAACGCGCTGGCGGGCGTAGGCGACGAGTTCGTCGGCGTGGCGTTCGTAGAGGGTCTGGAGAAGGGAATGGTCGCGCGGCATCGTTCCTGGCGCGGAGCGGTGCGGCATCGGACTGGCGAGCCGCCGGGTTTTGATCAGAGCGCGAGTGTACTCGCGCACCCTCCGCGCCTTCTGCGACATTTCGTCGCGCCCGCGCCTGCCGGCCGCTTCCCGGGCGAGTGGCGCCGCCCCCGTCGGGACGCCTGCTATACTCGGCTTCCGCCCTTCCCCCGCCCCGGTTCCGCCATGAAATACCGCATCGTTCCCGTCACTCCCTTCGAACAGAACTGCAGCCTGCTGTGGTGCGAGGAAACCCGCCGCGCGGCGGTGGTCGACCCGGGCGGCGACGTGCCGCGCATCCTGCGCGCGGTGGAGAAGGAGGGGTTGACGCTGGAGCGCATCCTCGTCACGCACGGCCACATCGACCACGCCGGCGCGGTGGCCGAGCTTGCCGCACGGCTGTCGCTGCCGGTCGAGGGGCCGCATCGCGACGATGCCTTCTGGATCGAGGGAATGCCGCAGCAGAGCCGCATGTTCGGCTTTCCCGAGGTGCGTTCCTTCGTGCCCGATCGCTGGCTGGCGCAGGGCGACCGGGTGCGCGTCGGCAACGCCGAACTGGCGGTGCTGCATTGCCCGGGGCATACGCCGGGACACGTGGCCTTCTTCGATGCCGCCGGGCGGCTGGCGGTCGTCGGCGATGTGCTGTTTCAGGGGTCGATCGGGCGCACCGATTTTCCCAAGGGCGATTTCGATACGCTGATCGATTCGATCCGCAACCGCCTCTTCCCGCTCGGCGACGACGTGGCCTTCATTCCCGGCCACGGGCCGATGTCGACCTTCGGCAAGGAGCGTCGCAGCAACCCCTTCTGCGGCGACTGAGCCGCCTCAGCCGTTGCGCGTCGCCAGGAGGGCGGCGAATTCCCCGGCCGGGAGCGGCCGGCTGAAGTGAAAGCCCTGGATCTCGTCGCAGCCGGCGTCACGCAGGAAGAGCAGCTGCTCGGAGGTTTCGACGCCTTCGGCGATGACCGACAGACGCAGGTTCTTGGCCATGCCGATGATCGCGCGTGCGATCGCCGAATCGTCCGGATCGTCGGGGATGCCGCGCACGAAGGACTGGTCGATTTTCAGCGTGTCGATCGGGAAACGCTTCAGGTAGGAGAGACTGGAGTAGCCGGTGCCGAAATCGTCGAGCGACATCAGGATGCCGGCCTCGGCGAATTCCCGCATCATCGCCACCACCGCTTCCGCGTTGTGCATCAGCATGCTCTCGGTGATCTCCAGTTCGAGCGCGTCGGGCGGGATGCCGTGCCGGTCGATGATCGACAGGATGGTCTGCGGCAAGGCATTGCTGAACTGGCGCGGCGAGAGGTTGACCGCCACGCGCACCGGCGGCAGGCCGCAGGCGCGCCAGTCGGCGATCTGCCGGCAGGCGGCGTCGATCACCCATTCGCCGATCGGGACGATCAGCCCGGTTTCCTCGGCGACCGGAATGAACTGCGCCGGCGGGATCATGCCCCGCTCCGGGTGCTGCCAGCGCAGCAGCGCCTCGGCGCCGCTGATGCGGCCGCTGGCCAGGTCGAGCTGCGGCTGGAAATGCAGCGACAGTTCGCCGCGCTCGAGCGCCCGCCGCAGCCCGCCCTCGAGCTTGAGCTGTTCGAAGGCGCGCAGGTGCATCTCGTGCGAGAAGAAGACGTGCGCGCTGTTGCCGACCTTCTTGGCGCGGTACATGGCGACGTCGGCGTGCCGGAGCAGCGTTTCGCTGTCGCGCCCGTCGTCGGGAAAGGTGGCGATGCCGATGCTGGCCGAGAGCAGTACCTCGTGCTTGTCGACCAGGATGGGCTCGGCGAGCGCCGCCAGCAGCTTCTGGGCGACCAGGCCGGCGTGCTCGCGCCGGCTGATGTCGAGCAGGGCGACGACGAATTCGTCGCCGCCCAGGCGGCAGACCACGTCTTCCTTGCGCAGGCTGGCCGCCAGACGCCGCCCGACCTCGCGCAGCACGTTGTCGGCGAGGGTGTGGCCGAACGAGTCGTTGATGTTCTTGAAGCGGTTGAGATCGAGGAAGAGCACCGCGCCGTGGCTCTGGTTGCGGTGTGCCTCGCTCAGCGCCTGTTCGAGCAGGCTGTAGAACAGGGGGCGGTTGGGCAGGCCGGTCAGCGGGTCGTAGTAGGCCAGGCGGTGGATCTGCCGCTCGGCCTCCTTGCGCTCGGTGATGTCGGAGAAGACGATGAAGCGGTTGGCCGGATGGCCGGCGCCGTCGAGCACCACGCTGATCGTGGCCCAGGCCGGGAAGGTGCTGCCGTCCCGGCGCAGCAGATGGAGCTCTCCCTGCCACTGGCCGCATTCCGCGATGGCGTGGTCCACGGCGGGATCGAGCAGCGCATCGTTGCCATGCGCGAACAGGAAGTCCGGGGCGCGGCCGAGGATACGATCCTCCCGGAAGCCGGTGATCGCGGTCAGCGCCGGGTTGGCCGAAACGATGTTGCCCGCCCGGTCGGTGACCACGATGGCCTCGCTGTTGCGTTCGAAGATGCGGGCGTGCAGGCGCAGTTTCTCCTCAGCCGCCAGCTGCCCGGAAATGTCCACCACATAGCCGATCAGGCCGCAGGGCTGCCCTTGCGCGTCGCGCGCCACCGAGAGGGAGACGCTGGCCCAGAACAGCTCGCCCGATTTCTTGCGCCGGCGGACCGTCATCTCGTGGCTGCCATTGTCGAGGAAGGCGTTGAAATCCGGGTCGTCGTCGCCGTCGTCGGCGTAGAGCACCAGGATGTGCTGGCCGACGATCTCGCTGGCGGAATAGCCGAACAGCATCTCGGCGCCGTGGTTCCAGCCGGTGATGTAGCCGGCGGTGTCCATGGTGATCACCGAGTCGCGGATCTGGTCGAGCATCTGCGACTGGTGGCGTACCGCCGCTTCGCTGGCGGCCAGGGCGGCGTGGCGCTGTTCGAGGGTGTGGCGGGCGTGCAGCATGCCGGCGAGCAGCGCGGCGAGGTCGGCGAAGCGGCGGATGGCTGCCTGCGGGTAGCCGCCGGCCTGGGGCGCGTCCACGCCGATGAAGCCGAGCAGCTGCTCGCGGAAGATCAGCGGGAAGGCCAGCGCGGCCGGCCACTGCGGCGAGGGCGGCCACGCCACCAGGGTACCGCGCGCGGCAGCCGTGGCGAAGCGCTCAGCCCAGCCGGTCTCCGGCGCGGGAGGCGGGGAGGCCAGGGCGAATGCCGCGCCGTCGCTGGTCAGCGCGCTGCGGAACAGGGCGGCGATGGTGTCGCCAGGCAGGGGGCCGTCGCGGTAGAGCACGGCGTGGTAGAGCTGGCTGGCCAGCTCGAAATCCGAGGGGCCGGTGTCGAGGCCGGGGTTGATCGCGGCGGTCTGCTCGGGGGCCATGGTCGTTTGCGCTATTCGAGATTGATCCGGCTGGCCCAGTAGAGGGCTGCGGTCTGCGCGCGCGCATGGATGCCCGGGGCGATGCCCAGACGGGCGAGCACGGTGGCGGCCCGGTCGTGCTCGCCGCGTTCGGCGGCGACCAGGGCGCCGAGCAGCTCGCCGAGGAATCCGCCGTGGTTCTCGAGCGCCGCGCGGATGCCGTCCTGCAGCGGCAGCGCGTCGAGCACCTCGCTCATCGGCAGGTGCAGCAGCACGTCGAGCAGCGAGAAGATGCCGGTCATGAAAGCGGCGTCGCCCGCGTCCGGCTGGCCGCGTGGCAGGCCGCTCTCGATGCAGATCAGCTCCATCTGGCGACCGCGCGCGGCGGCCAGCTGCATCAGCGGATTGGGATGGCGGGCATGGCCGTACTGGTTGGCGTAGATCAGCAGTTGCAGCCAGCGCTGCAGCTGGCGCCGGCCGAGCATGGCGATGGCTTGATGGAAGCTGCTGATTTCGGTGCGCGCGCCGACTGCGACGGAGTTGACAAGGCGCAGCAGGTCGTAGGCGAGCTTGGGCTCCTCGCGGAATACCGCCTCGATCTCGCGCGTGTCGGCGTCCTGAACGACGAGACTGAGCAGACGCAGCATCTTGACGCGGGTGGTGTCCGGATCGACGGCGTGCGCCGGGTCGGGCGTGCCGAGAAAGCCCCCGTCGGACAGCTCGAACTGCTTGCCAGCCAGCCAGGCGAACAGGGCATGGCTGGTCACCCGGTCGGCGATGCGCCGCAGACCGGCGTCGCCGGCATGGATGAGGTCCAGCGGCGTGAGGTCGCGGCGGGCATGCCCGGCGTCGATGTGCAGGTGGTCGAAGGCGGCGAGCGGCACCTGGCGGACCCCGGTGCTGCCGTCGAGGTGCAGCGCGAGATGGACGCCGCGCTTGCGCAGCAGCGCGCACTGCTCGAGCGCGGCAGGTTGCTCCAGGACGCTCGGCGGGAGGACGAAAATCGCTTGGTTGGGGGCGAATTTCTGAATAAACTCGCCCTGCGCCAGCCAGGCCGGATCGATGGCCAGAACCAGCGGCAGCCGGTCGGCCAGCGGCGCCGCGCCAGCCTCGTCGAAGCATCCGGCCAGCGCCTCGACGGTCGCCGGATGCGCTCCGGCGGCCTGCCAGCGCAGGGCCGACCAGGCCTGGTCGGCGGCGAGCATCGGATGAAAGAAGAAGTAGGGTGCGGACATGGGTTTCCCGGTTTTTCACGCTGCTGGCGGGCGTCTCCGGCGGATCGGGCGCGGCACTGCCCGAATCGCCGATCGTCGGGCAGGATCTGCCCGGCAGGCGCGATAGTAATGCCGTCGCACGAAAATACAAACGATACGCAACAGAAAGGGATAACGACATGGGGCCGGCAGTCTTGAGGCATGGTCCGGGGAGGGGGCGCAGGTGCCTGTTCTTCCGCGGGATTTTCCCCGCCCCGCCCGCGGAGGCCGGCGATGCGGTTTGACGCGGAGGCCGGCGGCGCGTCCGGTTTCGGCAACTGGCAGGCCTTCTCCCTGCTGATCGTCGACGACGAGGCAGGGATGCGCAACTTCCTGGAGCGCACGCTGACGCCGCGCTGCGGCTTCGTCGCCACGGCCGGCGATGTCGAGTCGGCGTCCGAGCTGATGTCGCGCCTGCATTTCGATCTGATCGTCCTCGACATCTCCCTGCCGGGAAAATCGGGCGTGCAGTGGCTGCACGAACTGCGCGAGAGCGGCTTCGGCGGCGACGTGGTGCTGATCACCGCCTTCGCCGACATGGAAACGGCGATCAATGCGCTGCGCGGCGGCGCCTCGGATTTCATCCTCAAGCCCTTCCGGGTCGACCAGATCCTCAATTCAATCAAGCGCTGCTTCGAGCGCGCGCGCCTGGCGCGGGAGAACTTCGTGCTGCGCCGCGAACTCGCCGAACTTGGCGCCGAGGTCGACGGGCTGGTCGGCCACTCCCTCGCCATCCAGCACCTGCGCGGCCTGATCAAGCGCATCGCGCCGATGCCGAGCACCGTCCTGCTGGCCGGCGAATCGGGCACCGGCAAGGAAGTCACCGCGCGCGCCCTGCACCAGATGAGTCCGCGCGCGGCGCGTCCCTTCGTGCCGGTCAACTGCGCGGCGATCGCCGCCGAGCTGATCGAGAGCGAGCTGTTCGGCCACGTCAAGGGGGCCTTCAGCGGTGCCAGCGAGAGCCGCAACGGCCTGTTCTACTATGCGCACGGCGGCACGCTGTTCCTCGACGAGATCGGCGAGCTGCCGCTGCCGATGCAGACCAAGCTGCTGCGCGTGCTCGAGGAGCGCCGGATCCGCCCGGTCGGCTCGGAGAAGGAGGTGCCGGTCGACGTGCGCATCATCGCCGCCACCAACCGCGATCTTCCCGCCGAGGTGGCCGCCGGCAATTTCCGCCAGGACCTCTATTTCCGCATCGCCGTGCTCGACATCGTGATCCCCCCGCTGCGCGATCGCCGCGAGGACATCGCCGATCTGGCCATGCACTTCATGAGCCTGCTCTCGACCCAGCTCGGCGTCGCGCCGCTGCCGCTCAGCGCCGACATCCTTGCCCGGCTCTCCGGCTATTCCTGGCCGGGCAATGTGCGCGAACTGAAGAACTTCATCGAGCGCTCGCTGATTCTCGGCTGTTTTCCCGTCGACGCTTTCGCCGCCGCTTGCGGCGGGCCGGTGCGCGGTCTTGCCGCCGAGGGCGGCGAGGTCGCCGCCACGCTCGACCTGCCGCTCGCCGAAATCGAGAAGCGCCATGTCCTGCGCGTGCTCGAGGCCGCCGGTGGCAACAAGTCGGAAGCCGCGCGCCGTCTCGGCCTGTCGCGCAAGACCCTCGAGCGCAAGTGCGCCGAGTGGCTCGACGCCGACCTGCGCCTGCCGCGCTGAGCCCCGCGATGCGCCTGCCCGCCCTGCTGCGCCCGTTCTACGATTACTTCAGCGCCTCGGTGCGCGCCAAGCTGCTGTTCCTCGTGCTGGCGCCGCTGCTGGTCGGTTTTCCGTTGATCATGGCGCTGGTCTGGTACTGGAGCAACACCAACTACCAGAAGCTGCTGACCTTCAAGGTGAGCAGCGACCTCGTCACCGCGCACGAGTACTTCGACCGGGTGATCAAGGGCGTCGGCGCGCAGGTCGGCGCGCTGGCCGGCGCGCAGCGCCTGCAGCTGGCGCTGGCCTCCGGCGATCCGCTGCGCATCCGCCGCGAGCTCGAGGTGGCGCGCGAGCGCGACGATCTCGACTTCATCCATGTGCTCGACGCGGACGGGCGCATCCTGCACGCCGCGCCGGTGCGCCTGGATCGCGCCGATCAGACGGTCTGGCCGGTGGTGCGCGGTGCGCTGCAGGGGCAGTCCGGCAGCGTGATCGACATCTATGCGCCGGAGCGGCTGGCCGCCATCGACCCCGGACTGGCCAGCCGCGCCCGCATCAATCTGGTGCCGACACCGCTGGCCGTGCCGGATACGCGCGAGAACGAGCCACGCGGCATGGTCATTCATGCCGCTGCGCCGATCGTCGGCGAGGAGGGCGCCATCCTCGGCGCCGTCGAGGGCGGCATGCTGCTCAACGGCAACCTCGGCTTCGTCGATACGATCAATGCCATCGTTTACCGCGACGGCTCGCTGCCGCTTGGCAGCAAGGGCACCACCACCCTGTTCCTCGGCGACACGCGGATCGCCACCAACGTGCGCCTGTTCGAAGGCGAGCGCGCGCTCGGCACGCGCGTTTCGCGGCAGGTGCGTGAATTCGTGCTGGAAGGCGGCAACACCTGGCTCGATTCGGCCTTCGTGGTCAACGACTACTACGTCTCCGCCTACGAACCGGTGATCGACAGCTTCGGCAAGCGCGTCGGCATGCTCTACGTCGGTTACCTCGAAGCGCCGTTCAGCGAGGCCAAGGAAAACGCGCTGATGCTGATCTTCTTCCTCTTCGCGGTGATCAGCCTGGTCGGCTGCGGCTGGTCGCTCGGCTGGGCGCGCGACATCTTCCGGCCGATCGAACGGATGACCCGCACCATCGCCCGCATCGACGGCGGCGAGAACGACGCGCGCGTCGGCGAGACCGGCAGCCGTGACGAACTCGGCCGGCTGGCCGGCGAGTTCGATCGCCTGCTCGATGTGCTGGCGCAGAAGCGTGACGAGCTGCAGCGCTGGGCCAACGAACTTGACCGCAAGGTGGCCGAGCGCACGCTGGCGCTGGAGGAGGCCAATGCCCATCTGCGCGAGGCGCAGCGTCAGCTGGTGATGAGCGAGAAGCTGGCGGCGATCGGCGAACTGACGGCCGGCGTCGCGCACGAGATCAACAATCCGATCGCGGTCATGCAGGGCAACCTCGACGTCATGCGCGAGGTGCTCGGCCCGGCCGCGCAGCCGGTGGCCAACGAGATCCGACTGCTCGACGAGCAGGTCAACCGCGTGCGGGTGATCGTCACCAAGCTCCTGCAGTTCGCCCGACCGGGCGAGTTCGCCGGCTACGTGGAACAGATCGACAGCAGCGCGGTACTCGCCGACTGCCTCGTCCTAGCGCGGCACCACCTGGAAAAACGCCGGATCCGTGTCGAGCAGGCCTACGGGGCAAGCTACTGGGTGGGGGTCAACCGGCAGGAGCTGCAACAGGTGCTGATCAACCTGATCGTCAATGCCGTGCAGGCGATGCCCGAGGGCGGCACGCTGACGCTGGCCACGCTCGACTGGGTCGAATACGGCATGCCGCGCGGCGTGCGCATCGATGTGCGCGACACCGGCGAGGGCATCCGGCCGGAAGACCTCGACCGCATCTTCGATCCCTTCTTCACCACCAAGAAAACACAGGGCACCGGCCTCGGCCTGTCGATCAGCTACTCGCTGATCGAACGCTACGGCGGGCGGATCACCGTCGAGAGCGTGCGCGGCGAGGGCGCTACCTTCTCGGTGTGGCTGCTTTGCGAGCCGGAATACATGTCCGGCGAGAGCCCCGGCTGGTTCGGCGATGCCGGCCATGCTGCAGCGCAGGTTTCCGTCGGGCCGGCAAAGGCTTAAACTGCGCGATCCGGCTTCCCGCCGCCGCTGCGCGAAGCGCCCTCCCTGCCGACCGACGATCATGACCGCTCCCGATTTCAACCGTCTCTTCTCCGCCCGCGCCACCGCCCTGCAAAGCTCCGCCATCCGGGAAATCCTCAAGATCACCGAGCGCCCCGAGGTGATTTCCTTCGCCGGCGGGCTGCCTGCGCCGGCCACCTTCCCGGTCGAACCGATGCGCGCCGCGCTCGACCGCGTGCTTGCCGCCAACGGTCGCGAGGCGCTGCAGTACAGCACCACCGAGGGCTACGCGCCGCTGCGCGAATGGGTCGCCCGCCGTTGCAGTACGCCGGATGCCCCGGTCGACGCCGACCAGGTGCTGATCGTTTCCGGTTCGCAGCAGGGCCTCGATCTGCTGGCCAAGGCGCTGGTCGATCCCGGCGACACCCTGCTGGTCGAGACGCCGACCTATCTCGGCGCGCTGCAGGCCTTCTCGCTGTTCGAGCCGAAATTCGTGTCGGTGGCCTCCGACGAGGACGGTCTGTGCCCCGAGGCGCTGGACGCATCGATGCGCGGCGCCAAGTTCCTCTACTGCCTGCCCAATTTCCAGAATCCGACCGGCCGCCTGATGTCCGACGCGCGCCGCCGCCAGCTTGCCGCGCGGGCGCGCGAGCTGGATCTGCTGATCCTCGAGGACGACCCCTACGGTGCGCTCTCCTACGACGGCGAGACGCCCCCCTCGATCCGTTCGCTGGCGCCCGAGCGCACCGTCTACATGGGCTCCTTCTCCAAGGTCCTGGCGCCCGGCCTGCGCCTCGGCTACGTGATCGCCCCGCCGGCCCTGCGCGCCAAGCTGGTGCAGGCCAAGCAGGCGACCGACCTGCATACCGCGACGCTGTCGCAGTTCGCGGTGTACGAGGTGATCCGCGACGGCTTCCTCGATACGCACATCCCGACCATCCGCAAGCTCTACAGCGACCAGTGCGCGGCCATGCTCGCCGCCCTCGAGCACCACATGCCGGCCGGCGTGCGCTGGAACCGCCCGCGTGGCGGCATGTTCCTCTGGGCCGAGCTGCCGCGCGGCATCGATGCCACCGCCGTGCTGGCGCGCGCCGTCGAGCAGAACGTCGCCTTCGTGCCGGGGGCGCCGTTCTATGCCGCGCAGCCGGTCAGCGAGGCGCTGCGCCTGGCCTTCGTCACCGTGCCGCCGGCGCGCATCGAGGAAGGCGTCGAGCGCCTGGGCCGGGTGATTCGCGGCTTTCAGCAGAAGGCTGCGTAAAAAACGTCAGGGCGACCGCCCGCGGGGCTCACCGCATTGAGGCGGCGGCGTCTTGTCGGGTATAGTCGCCCGATCATTCCCCTGGAATACCCCGTATGTCGAAGAAGCCGGCGAACACCATCCCCGAGCACCGCCTGACGCTGCCCGAGGTGCTTGGCATGCTGGTGGGCGACGGCATGGTCGAGCGGGGCGAGGCCGATGCCCTGATCGCCGACAGCCGCCTGCGGCGCATCGAAGCGCATCCGCTGGTGGTGATCGCCGACCAGAAGTGGAAATCGCTGCTGCCGCCGCATCGTCCGCTGACCCTGGAGGATCTCTCCGAGTGGCTGGCCGGCAAGGTGGAGCTCGACTACTACCATATCGATCCGCTGAAGATCGATTTCGCCGCAGTCACCGAGGTGATGTCCTCGGCCTATGCCACGCGCTTCGGCATCCTGCCGGTGCAGGTGACGACGCGCGAAGTGGTCGTCGCCACCACGCAGCCCTTCCTGCGCGAGTGGGAGAAGGAGCTGGCGCCGATCCTCAAGAAGGAGATCCGCCGCGTCGTCGCCAATCCGGTCGACGTGGCGCGCTACCTGATCGAGTTCTACAACCTCGCGCGCTCGGTCAAGAAGGCCGCGCAGAGCGGTGGCCAGGGCGGCAACCTGTCCTCCTTCGAGCAGCTGGTCGAGCTGGGGCGCGGTAACCGCCAGTACGACGCCAACGACCAGCACATCGTCAACATCGTCGACTGGCTCTGGCAGTACGCCTTCGAACAGCGCGCCAGCGACATCCACATCGAGCCGCGCCGCGAGCTGGGCATCGTGCGCTTCCGCATCGACGGCGTGCTGCATCAGGTCTATCAGATCCCGATGAGCGTGACCACGGCGATGACCAGCCGCATCAAGATCCTCGGCCGCATGGACGTGGTCGAGAAGCGCCGTCCGCAGGACGGACGCATCAAGACGCGCACCGCCGACGGGATGGAGATCGAGCTACGCCTGTCCACGCTGCCCACCGCCTTTGGCGAAAAGCTGGTGATGCGCATCTTCGACCCCGAGGTGCTGGTGCGCGATTTCTCCGAGCTCGGCTTCACCGACGACGACCGGGCGCGCTGGCAGACCATGGTCGAGAAACCCAACGGGATCATCCTGGTGACCGGCCCGACCGGCTCCGGCAAGACCACCACCCTCTACTCGACGCTCAAGCAACTGGCGACGCCCGAGGTCAACGTGTGCACCATCGAGGACCCGATCGAGATGCTCGAGCCGGCGTTCAACCAGATGCAGGTGCAGCACGCCATCGACCTGGGTTTCGCCGAGGGTGTGCGCGCGCTGATGCGGCAGGACCCGGACATCATCATGATCGGCGAGATCCGCGATCTGGAAACCGCCGAGATGGCGATCCAGGCGGCGCTGACCGGGCACCTCGTGCTGTCCACCCTGCATACCAACGATGCGCCGGCGGCGGTGACGCGCATGCTCGATCTCGGTGTGCCGTCCTACCTGCTCAGCGCCACCACGCTCGGCATCATGGCGCAGC
The DNA here is from genome assembly GCA_026646875.1 of Rhodocyclaceae bacterium. Lineage (GTDB taxonomy): Bacteria > Pseudomonadota > Gammaproteobacteria > Burkholderiales > Rhodocyclaceae > 66-26. The sequence goes on from JAPKHL010000016.1 coordinate 11,274, forward strand.
GCCTGGTGCGCACGCTCTGCCCGCACTGCAAGCGGGCGCATCCGGCCACGCCCGAGGACCACGTGCTGTGGGACAAGCTGGTGGCGCCCTGGAAGGCCAACCGCCCGGCGCAGTTCCATCGCCCGGTGGGCTGTCTCGAATGCCGCATGACCGGCTACCTCGGGCGCATCGGCCTGTACGAGATCCTCCTGCTGTCGCCGGACATGAAGCAGGTGATCAGCGATGGCGCCGATCTGGCGCGCATCCGCGAGCTCGCCTACCGCGAGGGGATGAAGCCGCTGCGGATTTCCGGCGCCATGAAGGTGGCCGCCGGCGTGACCACGCTCGAAGAGGTGGTGAAGGTGGCGCCGCCGGTCGATTCGCGCCCGTAGCGCGGCGCGCGGCGGCGCCGGCGGGCTTCCCTACTTCGACAGCGCGCGGATGCCGCGCGCCAGGCCGTCGGGCGTCAGCGGGAACATCCGCTCGCCGAGCAGGTTGCGGATCAGCGTGATCGACTGGCGGTAGGTCCAGGCGGCTTCCGGCTCCGGGTTGAGCCAGATCGCGCGCGGCCAGGTTTCGGTCAGGCGGCGCAGCCAGACGGCCCCCGGCTCCGGGTTGTGGTATTCGACGCTGCCGCCGGGCTGCACGATCTCGTAGGGACTCATGGTCGCGTCGCCGACCAGGATCAGCTTGTAATCCGGGCCGTAGGTGCGCAGCACCTCGACCGTCGGAATCCGCTCGCCGTGCCGCCGTGCGTTGTCCTTCCAGACGTGGTCGTACACGCAGTTGTGGAAGTAGTAGTGCTCGAGGTGCTTGAACTCGCTGCGGCAGGCCGAGAACAGTTCCTCGCAGACGCGGATGTGGTCGTCCATCGAGCCGCCGACGTCGAGGAACAGCAGCACCTTCACCGCATTGTGCCGTTCCGGCCGCAGGCGCAGGTCGAGCCAGCCGGCGTTGCGCGCGGTGCCGGCGATGGTGCCCTCGAGGTCGAGTTCCTGCGCTGCGCCCTCGCGCGCGAAGCGGCGCAGCCGGCGCAGGGCGACCTTGATGTTGCGCGTGCCGAGCTCGACGCCGTCGTCGAGGTTGCGGTATTCGCGCTTTTCCCAGACCTTCACCGCCGAGCGGTTTTCGCTGCGGCCGCCGATGCGGATGCCTTCCGGGTGTGTGCCGCCGTGCCCGAAGGGCGATGTGCCGCCGGTGCCGATCCACTTGCTGCCGCCCGCGTGCCGCTCGTTCTGCTCGGCCAGGCGCTGCCGGAAGGTTTCCATCAGCCGGTCCCAGCCAAGCTTCTCGAGCGCCGCCCGCTCGGCGTCCGAAAGATGGCGCTTCGCCGCCTGGCGCAGCCACGCCTCGGGAAGCCCGACATCCATGCCGGGGAGCGCCTCGATTCCCTTGAAATACTCGCCGAAGGCACGGTCGAAGCGGTCGTAGAGGGCTTCGTCCTTGATCAGCGCGGTGCGCGCGAGGAGGTGGAAGTCGTCGAGGCTGTGGTCGATCACATGCTGTCGCAGCGCATCGAGCAGAACCAGGTATTCCCGGGTCGATACCGGCAGCCCGCGGGCCTTCAGGTGCAGGAAGAAGTCGATCAGCATGGCGGGCGACGGGTCAGGACGCGGGTGCCGCCGGATCGGTCGGGGAGGGGGACGTGGCCGTCTCGCAGCGGTTGCGCCCCAGGCGCTTGGCAGCGTAGAGCGCGCGGTCGGCGGCCTCGATCAGCGCGGCGCTGTCCTGGCCATGCGCCGGGAAAACGGCAATGCCGGCGGAGAGGGTGGCGTCGAGCGCGAAGCCCTCGCCGACGACGGGCTGCCCGGCGAAGCGCTCGCGCCAGTCTTCGGCACGCTGGCGGGCGGCCGGCAGGTCCATGCCGGGCAGCACCAGCAGGAATTCCTCGCCGCCGTAGCGGCAGGGGATGTCCTCGAGGCGCGCGCCTTCCCGCAGCAAGCCGGCGAGGGTACGCAGCACCTCGTCGCCGGCCGGGTGGCCGTGGGTATCGTTGATCTGCTTGAAACGGTCGATGTCGATGAGGATCAGGCTCAGCGGCCCGCCCTCGCGCTGTGCGCGGGCAAGTTCGCGCGTCAGCGTCTCGTCGAGGTAGCGGCGGTTGTAGAGCCCGGTCAGCGGGTCGCGGATCGCCTGTTCGCGCAACTGTTCCTGCAACTGGTGAATCTCGCCCAGGCGCGCCATCAGATGTTCGTTGGCAGCCCGCATCGCGGCCTCGAGCAGGTGGCGTCCACTGACATCGGCCATCGTCCAGACGCCCTGCTGCACCAGATCGACGTAGTGGAACTCGATCATCTTGTCGCTGCCATCGCGGCAGCGCACCCGGGCGAGCAGGGGGCCGGCCACGCGGCCTTCCCGTTGCGCGCTGGCCACCACCTCGGCGATCTGCGCCGCTATCACCTGGCGGTAGGCCGGATCCGGGTAGGCCAGCGGCAACCAGTCCTGCATCGAGGGCACTTCCTCGTGGCTGTAGCCGAACAGCGCCTCGAATTTCTCGCTGCGGTGCGCCAGCGTGCCGTTCCAGTTGACCACGGCGGTGGCGATCGGCATTTCGCGCAGGATGCGGCGCAGGCGTTCTTCCGCCAGCTTGCGTGCGTCGATGTCCTGCAGCGTGCAGGCCAGCTTGCCGATCGTGCCGCTGGCATCGGCGAGCGGAGTCAGCGCCATCGATACCCAGAGGTAGCGGCCGTCCTTGCACAGCAGCCGCCGGTCGAGCGTGCAGGCGTCGGATTCGCCGGCCGCGAGGGCGGCCAGATGGGCCCGGCTGCCGGCGCGTTCGTCCGGGTGCACCAGGGTCAGGCAGTTCAGCTGCCGGCTCTCCTCGCGCGTGTACCCGAGCATCCGGCACCCGTGGGCATTGAGGTCGATCAGGCCGCCGTCCGGGCGCAGCAGCGCGATGCCGACCGGCAGCTGTTCGGCGAGGGGCGGTATCCGCTCCGCCGGCATGTCATTCCCCGGAGGCGGGCGGTGCCTGGCGCCGGGCGACGTGCATCCGGTGCAGCCGGATGACGCAGAGGGCGAGCACGACGATCAGCACCAGGCCGGTGCCGGTGAGGAGGTCCGGCAGGATGCCTGCGGCGGCGCCGTCGCGCATGCGCAGCAGCGAGGCGGCGGTGAAGGCGCCGATCGAGGCGAACGGGAGGACCAGGGCGGCGAGGATGAGCAGGAAGGCTTTCATGAGGGGACGGTCAGCGGTTCTGGCGGGCCATGAAGACCAGGCGTTCGAAAAGATGCACGTCCTGCTCGTTCTTGAGCAGGGCGCCGTGCAGCGGCGGGATCGCGTGCTTGTGCTCGCGGCTGCGCAGGGCCTCGGGCGGGATGTCCTCGGCCAGCAGCAGCTTGAGCCAGTCGAGCAGTTCGGAGGTCGAGGGCTTCTTCTTCAGGCCGGGCACCTCGCGCAGTTCGAAGAAGACCTCGAGCGCCTCGCGCAGGAGCGTCTGCTTGAGGCCGGGGAAGTGCACATCGACGATGCGCGCCATCGTCTCGCGGTCGGGAAAACGGATGTAATGGAAGAAGCAGCGCCGCAGAAAGGCGTCGGGCAGCTCCTTCTCGTTGTTCGAGGTGATGAACAGCAGCGGCCGGTGGCGGGCGCGCACCGTCTGGCGCGTCTCGTACACATGGAACTCCATGCGGTCGAGTTCGCGCAGCAGGTCGTTGGGGAATTCGATGTCGGCCTTGTCGATCTCGTCGATCAGCACGACGGACGGCGTTTCGCACTCGAAGGCCTGCCACAGCACGCCCTTGACGATGTAGTTGCCGATCTCGGCGACGCGGGCGTCACCGAGCTGCGAGTCGCGCAGGCGGGAGACCGCGTCGTACTCGTAGAGGCCCTGCTGGGCCTTGGTGGTGGACTTGATGTGCCACTGGAAGAGCGGCAGGCCGAGTGCCGCCGCCACTTCCTCGGCGAGCATGGTCTTGCCGGTGCCCGGCTCGCCCTTGACGAGCAGCGGGCGCTGCAGGGTGATGGCGGCATTGACCGCGAGCGTCAGGTCGCGCGTGGCGACGTAGGTGTCGGTACCGGAGAAGCGCATGGTGTCGGCAGAGGGGCGATGGAGCGTGTTGGTGGGTGTCGGTGGCTGGCGGCGGGAAGGTCCGCATCGGCGGGTTCCGGACCCCGATTCTACCCGCGAAGACGGCGGTCGGGGATGGTGGTTCTCAGCCGCCGGCAGCGCGCCGCACGCATTCGAGGTAGGCCTCGGCATCGAGCGGCGCGTTGTCGCGCTGGGCGCGCCAGAGCGTTTCGCCCAGGCATTCGAGGATCGCGTGCTCGGCCTCGTGCACGTCGAGACGGGCACGCAGCGCGTGATAGACGGCGCGGATGCCCGGCGGCTGGTCGATGCTCACCTGGTCGGCGACGGCCAGATGCAGCGAGAGGTGCAGGAAGGGGTTCATCTGCCCGCCCTCGGGCGTGAATTCCTTCGCCAGCGCGCCCTCGGCGTCCTCGAGCAGGGCATGGTATTCGGGATGCTCGGCGATCAGGTCGGCGGCGGTGGCCTCGGCGCCATCGAGGATCTCGCGGTTGCGGTGCTTGCGCCAGGCCTCGCAGAAGAAGCGGCGGACCTGCTCGCGGGAGGGATTGAACATGCGGTTTCCTTCAGGCGCGGCTGATCAGGGCGGTGACGGCGGCGTTGTGCAGCGGCACGTTGCCGCCCGGGCGCGGGGCGATCTGGCCGGTGCCGTAAACGCCGAGCAGCGGCAGGCCGGGAAAGCGCTCGCGCAGCACGTCGAGGTCGCGGTCCTCGCCGCCGTAGAAATAGGGGCCGCGGCCGATGCAGGAAAACAGCAGGGCGGCGGCGGGCTCCGGTGCGCCGGTCGCCAGGCGGGCCAGCGTCTGCCGCATGTCGGCTTCGGCCGGCAGGGCCTGGCGGATCGCCCAGGCGATGCGCTGGCCAGGCTGGACGCGTTCGGCCAGGGTCAGCGAGCCGTCGGCATTGGCGGCGATGATCGGGATGGGACGGTAGCGGCCTTCGATTAGCGCATTGCGCGTGTCGTCGGCGGTGTTCTCCGTGCGCTCCTCGATCAGCACCGCGCTCAGCGGGTGCAGGGCGAGCGGTTGCTGCGCGTGGCATTCTGCCGGCAGCGCACGCTGCAGGCTGTGCAGGGCGCACTGTCCGCCGATCGCATCGAGATCGTAGCCGTTGCTCTCGTCGACCGGCTGCGCGTTGCCGAGCAGGCGCAGTCCGCTGGATACGCCGACATCCACCCGCGCGCCGCGCAGCAGGAGGGCGCAGTGTTGCTGCGGATCGAGGCGGGCTTGCTGCCAGACCGCCGGCTCGGCCGGAGCCAGGGCACCGTTGAAGCAGGCGCCGAAGCGCGCCCGGCCGGTCTGCCAGGCCGTCGGCAGGGTGCCGCCAGCGAGACTGAGCAGCGGTGCCGCGGTGTCGCCGTCTGCGGTGTGACCCGCGACGCAGGGCAGCAGGTCGCCTCCGAAGACCATTGCTGCAACTGCCGGACGGTCGAGTACCCAGCCGGTTTCGGTAAACACGCCGGCGGCGATTCCGCCGGCCACCTGCAGGCAGCGTGCGGCCCGCGCCGCCGCTGTCACGGTGGTCTGGGCGCAGCGGGCAAATTCCGGCGTGAGGAAGAGCAGGACGCTCTGGGCCTGTTGCAGGCGGCCCCGTTCAAGGGCTTCCCCGATGGCGGTCTCGGCGAGATAGGGCAGCGGGTCGTTGCCGGAAACGAGTGCGGTGGCGATGGTCATGGGCAAGACTCAGGTCGGCGTGCCGCGACGGACCGGTGGCCGTGCGAGCGGAGTCCGGGTGCCGGCGACCTGCTTGTCCGGATGCGCGCACAGATCGGCGATGATGCAGCGCCAGCATTCCGGCCGGCGCGCCTTGCAGACGTAGCGTCCGTGCAGGATCAGCCAGTGGTGCGCATCCTGGCGGAAGGGGGCGGGGACGGATTTCAGCAGCTTCAGTTCGACGGCGAGCGGGGTGCTTCCCCGCGCCAGGCCGGTACGGTTGGCGACGCGGAAGATGTGCGTATCGACGGCGATGGTCGGTTCGCCGAAGGCGGTGTTCAGCACCACGTTGGCCGTCTTGCGGCCGACCCCGGGCAGCGCTTCCAGCGCCTCGCGCGTGCGCGGCACCTCGCCGCCGTGCCGTTCCAGCAGCAGGCGGCAGGTGGCGATGGCGTTCCGTGCCTTGGTGCGGTAGAGGCCGATGCGGTTGATATGGGCGGCCAGCCCGTCCTCGCCGAGCGCCAGCATCGCCTGCGGGGTCGGCGCCGCGGTGAACAGCGTGCGGGTGGCGAGGTTGACGCTGCGGTCGGTAGCCTGGGCTGAAAGCAGCACCGCGATCAGCAGCTGGAATGGTGTGGCATATTCAAGCTCGGTGGTCGGGTGCGGGTTGGCGGCTTGCAGGCGGGCGAAGAGCTCGGCGCGTTGGGTGGCGTTCATGACGTGGAGGCGGGGCACACCGCCGGCCTCCGGATGCGGGGGGCGTGGCGGTCATCGGCAAGTGAGGGCGCGAAGGAATCCATGCGGGAATCCTAGCACCTAGGCCGGGGTGGCGGAACGCGCGAGGTTCAGCACCAGCAGGCGGCGCAGGATACCTGCGTCGGGCATGGCGGATGGGTTTCCCGGGAGGGCAGTCCTCAACGCATGGTCTTTCCGGGCGTCGGTGCTGCCGCCGCGCCGCCACTGGGGGATGAGGCGGGCGATGAGGGGATGCGCAGTCATGCGGTCCTCACGCCGGCATGCCTGCCCGGACATCAGCCCGCGTTGACGCTGGCGCCGGTGGCGGAAGGCAGCTTGGCCTGGCGCGCGGCAGCGCGGGCTTCGATCCAGTTCTTCCAGGCGATCATGCAGCCGAGCAGGATGAAGGCGCCGGGCGGCAGGATGGCAAGAAGCAGGCCGGGATAGTCGTCGGGCAACAACTGCAGCGGTTGCAGTCCCGGGAATACCATGTCGATGCCGGAAAACAGAGTGCCGGCGCCGATCAGTTCGCGCAGGCCGCCGAGCAGGGCGAGTGTCCACAGCATGCCGACGCCCATGAAGATGCCGTCGACGGTCGATTGCAGCGGCGGGTTCTTGTTGGCGAAGGCTTCGACGCGGGCCAGCACGATGCAGTTGGTGACGATCAGCGGGATGAAGATGCCGAGCACGACGTAAAGCTCGTGCAGGTTGGCGTTGAACAGCAAGTCAACAACGGTGACCAGCGCGGCGACGATCAGGATGAAGACCGGGATGCGGATTTCGTGCGGGATGAAGTTGCGCAGCGAGGCGACGGCGAAGCCGGAGAGGGCCATCACGATGATGGTAGCCAGCGAGAGCATGACGCCGTTGACCAGGTTGGTGGTCACCGCCAGCAGCGGGCACAGGCCGAGAATCTGGACGATGCTGGTGTTCTGCTTCCAGATGCCGTTGCCGGCAATCTGGCGGAGTTCGTCGCGGGTGATCATGGGCGGCTTCCTTCGGGCGGGGCGAACAGATGGGTACGCTCCTGTTCGACATAGGTCAGCGTCTTGTGCACGGCCTTGACGACGGCGCGCGGGGTGACGGTGGCGCCGGCCATCGAGTCGAAGCGGCCGCCGTCCTTCTTCACCCGCCATTCGCGTTCGCCGACGGTAGCCAGCGAGAGGCCGTTGAACTGGGTGATCCAGGGGCGCGCCTTGTTCTTGTCCTTCTTCGGCTCGATGTAGTCGCCGAGCCCCGGCGTTTCGCGGTGCTGGGTGACGCGCACGCCGCTCAGCGTGCCGTCGGCACCGACCGCGAGGAGCAGGCGAATCTTGCCGGAGTAGCCATCCGGTGCGACAGCCTCGAGGACGAGGGCGACGATTTCGCCGCCGCGCCGGGCGCGATAGACGGTGCTCGTCTCGTCGAGTCCGAGCAACGGACTGGGCGGGATCCGCACGGTGTCGCGCAGGAGATTGTTGTCGTAGGCTCCGCGCGGCAGGACGTCGTCGATCAGTTTCATTCGCTCTTCCTCGGCGGAAGCCTCGATGGCCGGGCGGGTCCACAGGTAGGCACCGGAGAGCAGGCCGGTGAAGACGATCACGAAGACGAAAAGGATGACGGCAGTGCGTACCGCCATGGTGGCGGCAGTCGGATCCTTGGGCGGGTGGGTCATTTTTCGCCCTTCATGCCGAAGATGGGCGGTTGCGTGTACATGTCGATCAGCGGCACGCAGATGTTGAGGAGCAGCACGGCGAAGGCAACGCCGTCCGGGTAGCCGCCGAAGACGCGGATCAGGTAGGCCAGCAGGCCGGCGGCCAGGCCAAAGATGAACTTGCCTTTCGGCGTGGTGCATCCGGAGACCGGGTCGGTGACGATGAAGAAGGCGCCGAGCATGGCACCGCCCGAGAAGAGGTGGAACAGCGGGTTGGCGAATTGCGCCGGATTCCACAGCCAGAGTGCACCGGCGATCAGCACGAGGCCGGCGATGAAGCCGGCGGGCGCCTGCCAGCCGACGATGCCGCGCTTCCACAGCCAGAGGCCGCCGAGCAGGTAGCCGGCGGCAACCCATTCCCAGCCGCGTCCGGCGAAATTGCCGAAGATGTTCTGGTTGGCGAGCAACGAGGGCACGTCGATGCTGCCCTCGCCGAGCTTCAGCGCGGTCTTGATCGCGTCGAGCGGCGTGGCCCCGGTCAGCGCATCGACGCGCGGAGCCAGGCCGGCGACGATGTCGAGCTGCTGGTTGAAACTCAGCCCAAGGCCCAGGGCGGGCCACTGCGACATCAGCGCGGGGAAGGAAACGATGCAGACGGCGAAGGCTACCATTGCCGGGTTGAAGGGGTTCTGGCCGAGACCGCCGTAGAGGTGCTTGGCGACGACGATGGCGAACAGTACGCCGACGACGAGCAGCCACCAGGGCGCCATGGGGGGGAAGGTGAGGGCGATCAGCCAGGCGGTGACGAGCGCCGAGCCATCGCCGAGGAAGAGTCCGAGCGGCTTGTCGCGCAGCTTGAGCATCAGGGCTTCGGCGGCCAGCGCGGCGAGACTGGCAATGGCCAACTGGACGAAGATGATCGGGCCGATCAGCCAGACATAGGCGGCGATGCCGGGCAGCAGCGCGAGCAGGACCTGCAGCATGACGCGCTGCACGCTGGCGTTCTTGAGCAGGTAGGGCGGGGTGGTGAAATCCATCACGGTCTGGCTTCCTCGCTGCCGGCAGCGGGGGCGGCCGGGGCGTTCGCATCGGCTGTGCCGGAAGGCTCCCCGGGAGTCTCGATTCCGGCCTGCCGGCGGCGGGCGTCGACCTCGGCGATGTCGCGCTGCTGGACCGGCGTCAGTGCTTCGGTGTTTTTCGGTTGGGCGGCCTCGCGTTGCTGGCGGGCGCGTTCCATGGCAGCGGCGATGGCAGCCTTCTTGGCGGCTTCTGCGTCGGTCGGCGCGGCGGCCTGCGCTGCCGGGGCATCCGCCAGCGCGCCCGCGGCAGCTTCCGCCGCGGGTTTCGCTTCCGCCTTTTTCTCGGCGGCTTTGGCAGCAGCGGCCTTGGCCAGGCGCTCGGCCTTCTCGGCCTTTTCGCGCTCTTCGCGGAAATTGCGGAATTCGAAGCGGGTCTTCGCCGTGTCGGCGGCCTTCTTCTCTCGCTCGCGGGCCCAGATCTCGCTCTTGGCGAAGCGGAAATACTGCACCAGCGGAATGCGCGAGGGACAAACGTAGCTGCAGCAGCCACATTCGATGCAGTCGAAGATGTGATATTCCTGTGTCTTGCCGAAGTTCTTCGCGCGCGCGAACCAGTACAGCTCGAAGGGTTGCAACTCGTGCGGGCAGGCCTTGGCGCATTCGCCGCAGCGGATGCAGGGCATTTCCGGTGCCTTGGGGGGGAACAGTGTCGGCGAGCCGGCGATGATGCAGTTGGTGGCCTTCACCAGCGGGGCGTCCGACGGCATCTCGAAGCCCATCATCGGGCCGCCCATCAGGTAGCCGTTGGTGTCGGGCTTCGGTTGCCCGAGGGCGACGAATTCGGCGAGCGGCGTGCCGATCAGCACTTCCCAGTTGCGCGGGCGCTCGACGTTGCCGGTCAGCGTGACGATGCGCGAGATGACCGGTTCCCCGTGCGCGATGGCGCGCCAGGCGGTATAGGCGGTGGCGACGTTGAAGCACTGTACGCCGAGGTCGGTGGAGCGCTTGGCCGCCGGCACTTCCTTGCCGGTGAGCACGCGGATCAGCTGCTTGGCACCGCCGGCCGGGTAGCGCGTCGGCACGGCGATGACCTCGAAGTTCTCGCCGAGGGCCTGCACGGCCGTCTTCATCGCCGCGACGGCTTCCGGCTTGTTGTCCTCGATGCCGATCAGAACGCGCTGCGGGCGCAGCAGGTCGCGGAAGATGCCGATGCCGCGCACGACCTCGTCGGCGCGTTCGCGCATCAGCAGGTCGTCGCAGGTGATGAAGGGCTCGCACTCGGCGCCGTTGATCACCAATTCCTCCATCGGCACCGTCTTCGATGCGGTGAGCTTGGCGTGACTCGGGAAGACCGCACCGCCGAGGCCGACGACGCCGGCGTCGCGCAGCATTTCGCGCACGCTTTCCGGGGCGAGGCTGCGGTAATCGACCGGCGTGCGCGCGATCCATTCGTCGCGTCCGTCCGGCTCGATGATCACCGACAGCGTGGGCAGTCCCGAGGGGTGCGCAGCGACGTGCTCTTCGACGGCGAGCACGGTGCCGGAGGTCGGTGCATGCACGGCGGAGGAGATCCAGCCGTCCGCGCCGCCGATCCGCTGCCCTTTGAGCACGCGGTCGCCGGGCGCGATCAGGGGGTCCGGCGTGCCGCCGATGCTCTGGTGCAGCGGGACGATCAGGCGTGTGGGCAGCGGCGCGACGGCGATGGGCTCGCCGAGCGACGGTGTCTTGTTGGTCTGCGGCTTGACGCCGCCCCTGAACTTGAACAGCTGCAGCATCAGGCGACCTTCTTCAGTTCGATCACCGGATATTTCCACTTCCAGTTGTCGATGGTTTCGGCGACCGGTTCCATGCGGATGCATTCGACCGGGCAGGGCGGCACGCACAGTTCGCAGCCGGTGCATAGCGATTCGACGATGGTGTGCATCTGCTTGGCGGCGCCGACGATGGCGTCGACCGGGCAGGCCTGAATGCACAGTGTGCAGCCGATGCAGGTCTGTTCGTCGATGATTGCCACCTGCTTGGGTTTTTCCTCGGCCTCGAGCGGTTTTACCTCGCGTCCGAGCAGATCCGCGAGGCGCTGTACGCCTTCCATGCCACCCGGCGGGCACAGGTTGATGTCGGCCTCGCCCTTGGAGATGGCTTCGGCATAAGGCTTGCAACCGGGGTAGCCGCACTGTCCGCACTGCGTCTGCGGCAGGATTGCATCGATCTTGTCGACCAGCGGGTCACCCTCGACCTTGAACTTGATCGAGGCGTAGCCGAGCGCCGCGCCGAGGACGACGGCGCCGAGCGCCATGATGAGGATGGCGGTGAGCATTACTGGTACTTGTCCAGGCCGGCGAAGCCCATGAAGGCCAGCGACATCAGGCCGGCGGTGACCATGGCGATGGCGGTGCCCCGAAAATGCGTGGGCACGTCGGCGCCGTCGGTGCGCTCGCGGATGCCGGCGAAGAGGATGAGCACCAGCGAGAAGCCGACCGCGCTGCCCGCGCCGAAGAGCAGCGAGTCGATGAAATCGTGCCGGTTGGCGATGTTCAGCAGCGGCACGCCGAGTACGGCGCAGTTGGTGGTGATCAGCGGCAGGTAGATGCCGAGTACCTGGTGCAGCACCGGGCTGGTCTTCTGGATGACCATCTCGGTCAGCTGCACGATCGCCGCGATGGTGACGATGAACGACAGCGTGCGCAGGTACTCGAGCCCGAAGGGCATCAGCAGGTAGTGATCGATGATGTAGCTGGCGCCGGTGGCCACCGTCAGGACGAAGGTGGTCGCGGCGCCCATGCCGAGCGCCGTTTCCAGCTTGCGCGAGACGCCCATGAAGGGGCAGAGACCAAGCATCTTCACCAGCACGACGTTGTTGACGAGAACGGCGCCGATGACGATGAACAGGTAGTGGGACATGGTGGGGGCGGCTCAGGGAAGGGTCGAATTATCCTCCGTCAGCGGAGGGCGTTCAACCACAAAATTTGTAGCACTATCCCTTGCGCTGCCTTGCAATGGCCGCTGCAGCCTCGCCGACCAGCTCGGGGCCGCGATAGATGAAGCCGGAATAGAACTGCACGAGTTTCGCGCCGGCGGCGATCTTGGCCGCTGCGTCCTCGCCGCGCAGGATGCCACCGACGCCGATGATCGGAACTTCGCCGGCCAGCGCGGTGGCGAGCTTGCGCAGTACGGCGGTGGATGGCGCGAAGACCGGGGCGCCGGAGAGCCCGCCGGCCTCGTCGGCGTTGGGCAGGCCCTCGACACCCGCGCGCGAGAGCGTGGTGTTGGTGGCGATCACTCCGTCCATGCGGTGCTGGCGGAGCAGGTCGGCAATGGCCTGGATCTGGGCGTCGTCGAGGTCGGGGGCGATCTTCAGGGCGAGCGGAACGTACTTGCCGTGCTTGTCGGCGAGGCGCGCCTGTTCGGCCTTGAGGGCGCCGAGCAGCGCGTCGAGCGCGTCGTCCTTCTGCAGTTCGCGCAGGTTCTTGGTGTTCGGGCTGGAGATGTTGACGGTGACGTAGCTTGCCGCCGTGTAAACGCGTTCGAGGCAGATCAGGTAGTCGTCGGCGGCCTTTTCGATCGGGGTGTCGAAGTTCTTGCCGATGTTGATGCCGAGGATGCCGCCGCGCTTGGGGAACTGGGCGGCGGCGACGTTCGCCAGCAGCCGGTCGACGCCGTCGTTGTTGAAGCCCATGCGGTTAATGATGGCCTGCTTCTCGGGGATGCGGAAGAGGCGTGGGCGCGGATTGCCGGGCTGCGGGCGCGGCGTCACCGTGCCGATTTCGAGAAAGCCGAAACCGAGCGCGGCCAGCGCGTCGATGTGGTCGCCGTTTTTGTCGAGGCCGGCGGCCAGACCAACCGGATTGGGGAAGATCAGCCCCATGGCCTCGACCGGATCGGCGGGGACCGGCCGGGAGAGCAGGCAGGCAATGCCGGCGCAGTTGAGGAAGTCGACGCCGGACATGCCGATGCCGTGGGCGGTCTCGGCGTCGAGCGCGAAGAAGAATTTGCGGATGAGGGAATAGAGCATGGGGGGCGATTCTAGCAGCCTGTCGGACTTGGTGGGTCGAAGCGAAAAAGTGGGAAGCGAAGAGGGTTTTTCACGGGTTCCGGGCGAATGGTCATTCCATTCGCACCGGATTGCGGGGCGCATTCGTTCAGACGCGCGCGGCGGTGTCGAGCGGGCGCCATTCGCCGTCGATGAGACCCTCGATCGGCTGGAACTTTGCTTTGTAGGCCATCTTGCGGCTGTCGCGGATCCAGTAGCCGAGGTAGAGGTAGGGCAGGCGGTTGGCCTGGCACTGGGCCAGCTGCCAGAGGATGTTGTAGGTGCCGTAGCTGGCGCCGGCGACATCCGGGTCGTAGAAGGTGTAGACCGAGGACAGCCCGTCGCTGAGCACGTCGATGATGCTGACCATGCGCAGGACGCCGCCCTCGGAGAATTCGACGAGGCGGGTGTCGACGCGGCTTTGCAGCAGAAAGTGCGCGTACTGTTCGTGGCTGTCCTGGTCCATCCCGCCGCCGGCGTGACGGGCCGACTGGTAGCGCAGGTAGAGCTGGTAGTGGTCCTCGAAGAAATCGAGCGGCAACTCACGCGCCTGCAGGTCGCCGTGCGCCTTGAGGCTGCGCCGCTGTGCGCGGCTGGGCCGGAAGCGGGCAACCGGAAGGCGCACCGGGATGCAGGCGCGGCAGGCGTCGCAGTGCGGGCGGTAGGTGAACACGCCGCTGCGGCGGAAGCCGGCGCGCACCAGTTCGCCGTAGACCTCGGCGTTGATCAGGTGCGTCGGCGTGGCGACCTGCGAGCGGGCCTGCCGGTCCGGGAGGTAGCTGCAGGCATAGGGCGCGGTGGCGTAGAACTGCAGTAGCGAGAAGGGCAGTTCGGAATCGTTGAGCCTGGACATGGTGCGCGGTTCTCTCAGCTCCAGGGTTGGCTGGCGCCGTCGACGGGCCAGCGGGCGGGCGGCGTTTCCGTTGCGGTCAGCGCGCGCAGGCGGGCGAGGAAGTCGTCGCGCGGGATCTCGCGGGCGCCGAGCGAGGCCAGATGCGCTGTGCGCATCTGGCAATCTATCATGCCGAATCCGTGAGTCTCAAGGAAGCGGGCGAGGTGTGCGGCGGCGATCTTCGAGGCGTCGGTGACGTGCGCGAACATCGATTCGCCGTAGAACATGCCGCCGATGGCCAGCCCATACAAACCACCGACCAGCCGGTCGCTCACCCAGGTTTCGACCGAGTGGGCGTGACCAAGTTCGTGCAGCCGGCGGTAGGCCTGCTGCATCTCGCGGGTGATCCAGGTGCCCGGCTGGCCGCGCCGGGGCGTTTCGGCGCAGGCGCGGATCACCTGGGCGAAGGCGCTGTCGAGGCGGACTTCGTAAGCGCCGTCGCGCAGCGTGCGGCGCAGCGAGCGGGAAATCCGGAATTCCCCGGGAAACAGCACCATGCGCGGGTCGGGGCTCCACCACAGGATGGGCTCGCCCGCCGAGAACCAGGGGAAGATGCCCTGCCGGTAGGCCTCGAGGATGCGTGCCGGCGAGAGGTCGCCTCCGGCGCAGAGCAGGCCGTTCGGTTCGTCGAGCGCCTGGGCCAGCGGCGGGAACGGGGTGTCCGCGACCAGCCAGGGGATCATTGCGAGAAGTGGACGGGCTGCACGGCCGGAGGGGTGTAGACGCGCGTCGGGGTGCGGAAGGCAACGACGTGGTCGACGTCGGTGCGGATGCCGATGTGTTCGCCGAGCGCATGGTTGTGGTGCGAGGGGACCAGCGACAGGACCTCGGCGCCGCTCGCCAGGCGCAGGGTGTACAGGATGTCGGCGCCACGGAATGCCTTGTGCAGGACTTCTGCCCGGAGGGGGCTGCGGTCGTCGTGGACGATGTCGTCCGGGCGCAGCAGTACCTCGATGCCGCAGTCGTGGCCGCAGGTGCCGCAACCCTGGCTGCACTCCAGGGGGAGCTTCGAGTCGAGGCGACCCAGTTCGACCTCGACGCAGTGGCTATCGAGGACCCGGCCCGGCAGGAATACCCCTTGGCCGACGAAGTCGGCGACGAAGCGGTTGATCGGGCGGTGATAGAGGTTGTAGGGAGTGTCCCACTGCTGGATCCGTCCCTCGGCCATGACGCCGATCTCGTCGGCCATGGCGAAGGCTTCGTGCTGGTCGTGCGTGACCAGGACGGCGGTGATGCCCTGCTGCTTGAGAATGTCGCGGACTTCCAGCGAAAGACGCTCGCGCAGGTCGACGTCGAGATTGGAAAAGGGCTCATCAAGCAGGATCAGCTGCGGGCGCGGAGCCAGTGCGCGGGCGAGTGCGACGCGTTGCTGCTGTCCCCCGGAGAGTTCGTGCGGGTATTTGTTTCCCCGGCCGGCGAGTCCGACCGTCGTCAGGAGTTCGTCGATACGCGTGCTCCGCTCCCCGGGAGGCAAGTTGCCGAGGCCGAAGCCGACATTGCCGGCAACCGTCAGGTGCGGGAACAGTGCGTAGTCCTGGAAGACCATGCCGATGCGCCGGCGTTCGGGGGGGACGCGCTGGCCGGCCCGGCTGATCACGCTGCCCTCGATGCGGATTTCGCCGGCCACGATCTCCTCGAAGCCGGCGATGCAGCGCAGCAGGGTGGTCTTGCCGCAGCCGGAAGGGCCGAGCAGGCAGGCGATGTTGCCGCGTTCGACCTGGAAGCCGACGCCATCGACCACCGTGTGCGTGCCATAGCGCTGGATGATGCCGGTGAGTTCAAGGTGTGCCATGGTGCCGTCGCAAGCGTGGGTCCGAGGGTGAGGGACGATTCCCCGGGATTGCCGGGGTTTCCTGAAAGGCGCCGGCGGGTAGCGATTGCTCGCCTGTACCGGCCGGCCCTCAATTATAATTCGCATTCAGACCGCCGACGCATGAACCCTATCCTCCGCTTCAATCCCCTGCTGCTTGCTACCGCCACCGTGGCCGCCCTTGTCGGCATGCCGGTGGCGAGCGTGCTGGCGAACGTCTTCAGCGGCGGCACCGGAGGAACCTGGGCGCATCTGGCCGCCACCGTGCTGCCCGACTACGTGCGCAACACCGTCTGGCTGTGCCTCGGTGTCGGGGTCGGCGTCGTCGTCGTCGGCGTTGCCACGGCCTGGCTGACGGCCATGCACGAGTTTCCCGGGCAGCGTTTCTTCCAGTGGGCGCTCGTGCTGCCGCTGGCGATGCCGGCTTATGTGCTGGCCTATGTCTATACCGATTTCCTGCAGTTCGTCGGTCCCCTGCAGACCGCGCTGCGCGAGACCTTTGGCTGGCAGCGCGACGATTACTGGTTTCCCGACGTGCGCAGCACGGGCGGGGCGGTCGCGATGTTCGTGTTCGTTCTCTATCCCTACGTGTACATGCTGGCGCGCACCGCCTTCCTCGAGCGCGCCAGCGGCATGCTCGAGGCGGCGCGCACCTTGGGCGAGGGCGCCTGGCGCAGTTTCTTCCGGGTGTCGCTGCCGCTCGCCCGGCCTGCCGTGGCGGCGGGAGCGACGCTGGCGCTGATGGAGACGCTGGCCGACTACGGCACGGTGTCCTATTTCGCGGTGCAGACCTTCACCACCGGCATTTACCGCGCCTGGTTCTCGCTCGGGGACCGTATCGCGGCGGCGCAGCTGGCGGCCGCGCTGCTCGGTTTCGTGGTTCTGCTGCTGGCCATCGAGCAGCTGTCGCGGGGGCGCGCGCGTTTTCACAACACCACCGGGCGCAACCGGCCAATGGCCGGTCGCCGGCTGCGTGGCTGGCATGCCGGCGCGGCCTTCCTGGCCTGTGCGCTGCCCTTGTGCGCGGGCTTCCTGCTGCCGGCGGGGCTGCTGCTGCGCCTGGCCCTGGTGGAGGGGGACGCGCAGTTCGGCGAGCGTTTCGTCGGGCTGGCGCGCAACAGTTTCGTGCTGGCCGGACTGACCGCTGGCATCGCGGTCGGACTGGCGCTGTTGCTGGCCTACGGCGCCCGCGTTTCGCGCGGCTGGCTGGCGCGCGCACTGAACCGGCTGGTGGGGCTGGGCTATGCGGTGCCGGGGTCGGTGATCGCGGTCGGCGTGCTGATTCCCGTCACCCGCCTCGACAACTGGCTGGCGGCACAGTGGCAGCTCTGGTTCGGCAACAGTCCGGGGCTGCTGCTGACCGGCGGCGTTGCCGCGCTGGTCTATGCCTATCTCGTGCGCTTTCTCGCGGTGGCCCTGCATTCGGTGGGCGCCAGTCTGTCGAAGATCACGCCGAGCATGGACGATGCGGCGCGCAGTCTCGGCCTCGGACAGGGCGCGACGCTGCGTCGCGTGCATCTGCCGATGCTGCGCGGCAGCCTGTTCACGGCGGGCTTGCTGGTTTTCGTCGATGTGATGAAGGAGTTGCCGGCGACGCTGGTGATGCGCCCCTTCAACTTCGATACGCTGGCCACGCAGGCCTATACCCTGGCTTCCGACGAGCGCCTCGGCGAAGCCTCGACGGCCGCGCTGGCCATCGTCGTCGTCGGTCTGCTGCCGCTCATTGCCCTGTCCCGGCAAATCGTCCGCAGCCGGCGCTGAGCCGGGGCCGGCGGGGCGTTCTCCTGTCCTTGTCGGGCGGCTTTCCCCCGGCCGGCCCTTACTCCGCTCCGCGTTCCCCGCGTTCCATTTCCGCCTTGCAGAGGGCGAGGTCGAGCAGGAACAGGATTTCCTGGACCGCGGACAGGCCGAAGCCCTGCCGTTGCCCGCTGCGGTTGTCGCGCAGGAGGCCTTCCAGGTAGTCGCGGCAGGCCGGCTGGCCCCACAGGGCCACCAGGGTGTCGCACACGTGCGGGTACTCCTCGATGCTGCGCGGCAGCGTTTCCCCTGTCGTGGCGGGGGCGTGCCCGGTGCTGTGCTCCAGGTCATCCCGCCAGTCGACTTCGGCGATGTTGAAGTGCAGGCGCAGCCGTTGCACAGCCTGGCGGAACTCGCTTTCCTCGCCGAGCCGCTGGTAGGCCGCCAGCAGGCGGATCCACGGCGTGACGGCGCGCGTCGGCTCGGCGTCGACGTAGTCGCGCAGCAGTTCCGCCGCGCTTTGTGTCCGACCGGTGGCGAGCAGGAAGTCGGTGAGATCGGTGAGGTCCTCGGGGCGAGTGTTCGCCGAGGTGTCGCCGATGACCTCGATGTGGTCGCCGGTCTCGCGGAACGAGGCGCCGGGGGGGTAGGGGAGCGGTGGCAGGTCGGGGCGCGCGGTGGGCGTGGTTTCGGCGTCGGGCAGACCGGTGCCGGGC
Source organism: Rhodocyclaceae bacterium (assembly GCA_026646875.1). Classification (GTDB taxonomy): domain Bacteria; phylum Pseudomonadota; class Gammaproteobacteria; order Burkholderiales; family Rhodocyclaceae; genus 66-26. Next base: position 29,505 of record JAPKHL010000016.1, read on the forward strand.
AAGGTGGTGTCGGCCGCCGCCGGCAGCGGGTCGATCGCCGAAAAGACGCCACGCCCGGCGCGATGCGGAGTATCGGCCGTGGCGTCGATGGGGGATGTGACGGAGGCCCTGTGTGCAGTCTGTCCGCGCCGGCGGTAGGCGAGCGTCCCCAGGAGTGCGCCGAGGGCGGCGAGCAGGGATGCGAACAGGACAAGGCCGGTGTTGCCTTCCGGAACATCGGTATCGTTGGCGGCCGCCTTGCGCTCTCCGGATTCCGGGTGCGGGGGGGCGGATGACTGTGCGCGTGCTTCGGCCGGGGCCACCGGTATGGCCGCAAGACTCCAGCTCAGCTTCAGCGGAGGGGTGTCCGTCGTCGCGGCGTCAGTGCCGCTCGCCGCGTCCTGGCCGGCCGGGACGTTGGTCGCACGCATCTGTGCCATTGCCAGTTGCAGCGAGGCAAGGCGGATCTGCAGTTCGAGGACGCGGGGGTCCCGCGAGGGCTCCGTGCCCGCCTGCAGGTGGCGCGATAGAAACCCGTCGAGTTGTTGTATCTCGTTTTGCGCGCGGGCCATCCGCTCGCGGACATCCGCTTCGCCGCGATAAACGGGGGGCGGAGACACCGGTTCGGCCAGTGGGCCGCTCAGTATGAGGCGATCGTTGCCGGTTGGGCCGCGCTCCCCGGACCGGGTCGTTTCCCCGGTCGCGGGTCCGGTTCTCCGGGGCGCGTTGCTCGCTCCGTCGCTCGTGGGGGCTGCCGCGCGGGCGCTGCTGCCGTTCGCTGTCGTGGCGGTCGGTTGCGGCGGGCTTGCGGGCGCGGGGGGCCGGACGCCCAGAGTGCGCAGATCGGGGACCAGAAGTACCGTGCCCTCCGGTGGGAACCCCTCGCGGCCATACCTGGCCTCGATTTCCGGGTTGGCCCGCAGGAGGGCGCGGATGAAGCGCTTTTGCTGGGCCTGCTGGCCCGGGTACAGGGTCGCGGCGAGTCCGCTGATCGATTCGTCGCCCCCCATGATCCATTCCTGCCGGCGGTTTCCGTCGGTCGTGGCGGCGGGGGCGTTTTCCGCGCCTGGCGGCGGGGCCGCCTGCGTGGAGTGCGGGGGGGGCGTGATTCCCGCCGGCGCCGCTTTCGTGCCTGTGTCACCGGACGCGGGCGAGAGCATGGCGACGTAGGTGCGCGTCAGTTCGATGCCGCAGCCGATACGCACCGCGAGGGCCAGCAGTGGGTCGTTGACCGGCGTGCGGGTGGTGAGCCACAGCCGGGTTGCACCGGCCTCGCGATCAAGGCGCAGGGCCAGTTGCGCCAGCCACGGAAAATCCTCGTTGCCCGGCGTCGGGTTGCGCACAGCTTCGAAGCATTTCGTTTCCAGATCGCGCAACTCGCTGCCGCTCAATTCGATGCTGGCCGCGAACGGTTGCCCGAGGCGGGAGCCGACCCGCAGTTCGCCGAGCGCCGCGGCATGGGTGAGCACCGGACCGGCGAGCAGAGGGAAAAGGAGGAGGCGTTTCTTCAGGTGCTTCTTCATCAGGCTTGAGTGCGGACGGATTCCCGGAATGTCCGCGCGATGATAGACCGGCGCTCGCCGAAACCGGGAGCGACTTGTTCCTTGACAAACCGGAGCCGTGACGGGCCGGCGATGAGGGCGGCCGCTTGCGGCCATGAAAAACCCCGCCAGAGGCGGGGTTGGGGGATCGGTGTTGCGCAGGGCGGTCAGCGAAAGCCGGCGCGGTCGAAAATGATCTGCGCCTTGGCGCGATGCATTGCCAGCGAGCCGACCGGCAGGGTGTCGGCCTTGAACTTGCCGAGGGCTTCGAGCGCGGGGTTGGCGATCTTGACGGTCGGTACCGCCGGCCATTCGTTGTTGCCGTCGGCGAAGTACACCTGCGCCTCGTCGCTGGCCAGGTATTCGAGGAACTTGACGGCGGCAGCCTTGTTCGGCGCATTCTTCAGCATGCCGGCGCCGGAGACGTTGATGTGGGTGCCGGCGCCCTGCTGATCGGGCCAGACGACACCGATCCGCTCGACGACCTTCTTGTCCTCGGGTTTGCCGGAGCGCATCAGGCGTGCCACGTAGTAGGTGTTGGAAATCGCCACGCCGCATTCGCCGGCGGCGACGGCCTTGATCTGGTCGGTATCGCCGCCCTTCGGCGCGCGCGCGAAGTTGGCGACGACGCCCTTGGCCCAGGCCTCGGCCTTGGCTTCACCCTGGTGCGCGATGATCGAGGCCATCAGCGACAGATTGTAGGGGTGCGAGCCGGAGCGTGAGCAGACCTTGCCCTTCAGCCGGGGATCGGCCAGGTCGGCGTAGTTGCGTACCTCTTCCGCATTCACCGCGCTCTTGGCGTAGACGATCACGCGGGCGCGGGTGGAGAAGGCGAACCAGTCTTCCGTGCGCAGGTGCGCCGGAATGCGCGATTCGAGAACGGTCGAGCGGACCGGTGCAAACAAGCCGAGTTCGTGCGCATTGGCGAGTCGTGCTGCATCGACGGTGAGCAGCACATCGGCGGGACTGTTGGCGCCTTCGTTGCGGATGCGCTCGAGGAGCTCCTCTTCCTTGCCTTCGATGCGGTTGATGCGGATGCCCGTCTGCTTGGTGAAGTTGGCGTACAGCGCTTCGTCGGTCTGGTAGTGGCGGGCGGAGTAGAGATTGAGCACCGGCTCCTGGGCAAACGCGCCACCCGAGAGGGCTGCGGCGAGGGCAAGGGCTGAAAACGGGAGATAGCGGGTCAGACGGCGGGAGAGTTTCATCGGCGGGCTCCGGTCGGGGTGACGGTGGTTGTGAAGCTCGGATGATAGCGCAGGGATTGGGTAAATGAGAAACGTTATTGAACGTATGTGCCACAGCGCGCTGTCTTGCGGCCGGAAATGAAAAACCGGGCGCATGCCGGCCCGGTTTTCGATGGAAGCCTGCCGCAGCGATTGGCAGTGAGCCCGTATCAGGCTGCTATCCTCGCTGGATTTACAGCAGCCAGCAGCTGCCGTTCGTCATGTCGCATTCGGATTGCGCGGTACCGGGCGATTGCGGCGTGAACTGGATCGATCCGCTGAGGCCTGTGGGGACGGCGCTTACGGCGGAGCAGGCCTTGAGTCCCGGCGAGGACGGGGTGACCGGAGGAATGCTCTGGAGGGAAGCGACCGTGGCCTTGGAATAGGCAGAAGCTTCGCCGAGACAGGCTTTCTCGGCGGCCCGTTTTGTGTATTCCTGGTACTGCGGCAGGGCAATGGCTGCGAGAATGCCGATGATCGCCACGACGATCATCAGTTCGATCAGGGTGAAACCCTCGTGCCCATTTTTTTTGATCGGCATGATTTCCTCCTGGTTGGCCGGCGATTGGGATGGCCAGGTCAGTGGATACCGCTATCCTGGTCTTGGCTGTTCGTGTTTATGAAGGGGCAAAAAAACCCCGCCATGGCGGGGTTTTTGCGTATCGGCGATCAGGTTACGGAGCGTGCGAGCAGCTGCCGGTCTGGTACTGGCAGGTGACCGTGCCGGTACCGGGCGTCTTCGGAGTGAAAGTGGCGGCGGAGGTGGTCGAAGTCACCGGCGTCGCGGTGGTGATCAAGCTTGCGACGCTGGCACAGGCCTTCGGCGAGTAGGACGGCGGCGTAGCCGTCGGAATGTCGTTCAGCGAGGCAACGGCGCCCTTCATGTGAGCGGCGGCTTCACCCAAGCAGGCCTTTTCGGCCGACTTCTTGGTGTAGTCCTGATACTGCGGCAGCGCGATGGCGGCCAGGATGCCGATGATGGCCACGACGATCATCAGTTCGATCAGCGTGAAGCCTTGCTGGGCCTGCTTCTTGATTTGCTTGAATTGCATGATTTCCTCCGTGAGTCGGTAAGAGTCGGGTAGCAACTGAAGTGCTTTCAGTGTTGCTGTCCGGGTATGAGCAAAATCGGGGCCAGGTCGGTTTTGCAGGTGTTTTCGGCCGGCAGGGCTGGTAATTTGCGTTGTGGCACTGCAAAATGCGGTGCCACGCCAAAAATGGCACTGTAATACCGGGTGCCCTGCCGGCGTGTCACTGGCATTTCCTAGAGAGCCCACATGAAACGCATCAGTCTGCCCGCCGCGATTACCCTGACCGAATGGAGCGAACGCACCTTCTGGCGCCGTTTCTCCGATGGGTCGCTGGTGCGCGAGACGGTCAACGGCAAGACCCTGATCGATTTCAACACGCTGCGCCCGTATCTGCGCCTGCCGCTGGGTCAGGAGGAACTGCGCGTGCTGGAAGCCGCCGAAGGGGGCGTTGCCGATGCCCAGAACGAGATGGCCTTGATCCTTCTCCAGGGGGGGCGTCCGAAAGGCGCGATCTACTGGCTCGAACTGGCGGCGCGGCAGGGGCATGCCGATGCGACCTGCCTGCTTGGACTGTGCCACCTCAACGGAGATGGCACACCCCGGGACGAGAACATCGGAATCATGTGGCTGGCGTCTGCAGCGGCGCGCGGGCATGCGATCGCGTGTCGTCTGATGGGCGGATTGCACCAGGGCGGATTGGGTCAGCCGTCCGCGACGGGTTGAGGCTGGCGGCAGGGCGCCGCCGGTGGGAGGAATCGCGCCGCGCCCGGGGTGCGCCGGATTTTCTATTTCTCGACGACGCGGCGGGCGCCGTTGTAGCGCTTGACCCAGTAACTCTGACGCATGTCCTCGATGCGCACTTCGGCACCTTTGCGCGGGGCGTGCAGGAAGCGGCTGTCGCCGAGGTAGATCCCGACATGCGAGAAGGCCCGGCGCATGGTGTTGAAGAACACCAGATCGCCGGGCTGCAGGTCCTTGACGTCCACCCGCTCGCCAACCTGGCTTTGCTCCCGCGCCGTACGCGGCAGGAAGAGGCCGGCCGCATCGCGGAAGACGACCTGGACCAGGCCGCTGCAGTCAAGACCGCTGTCGGGATCGGCGCCGCCGAAACGGTAATTGATGCCGACGAGCTCCAGGCTCTTGAGGATCAGATCCTGCGCGGTGTTGGTGTAGCGCTCCAGGAGCGAGGGCTCGGCTGCGGGCACCGTCTGTTCGTCCGCATGGGCCCCGGTGGCGGCGGCAAGGGCCAGACCGAGGGCGGCGAGCAGGGGAACGAGGCGGTGGCAAAAAGGCATAGGGCGGGAATTTATTCGAAAAAACAAGGGAAGTAAACCGGTTTTCATTCCGGTCTCCCGGATTGATTCGAGATTTTCCCGATTTCCCCTGCGTTGATCGCGATCCCGGCAATCCCGGCATTTTTTCGCTGGGCGCTTCCGTGCAGTCTGGCCGAGTTGCCTTCTGAAAAGCTGATAGCATGACAAACGCGTCGCTTGGACGTGCTGCCGTGATGCTGAGCTTTGAATTCACCTTAACGATCAAATGACAAACTATCTTACTCCAGCCGAAGTATCTCCTGCTGTAGCCTCTTGCGAACTGACGCTTCTGATGCCGTGCCTGAACGAGGCCGAAACTTTGGCGACGTGCATCGCCAAGGCCAGGCAGAGTCTGGCCTCCCTGGGGATCGAAGGCGAAGTCCTGATTGCTGACAATGGTTCGACCGATGGTTCACGGGAGATCGCCATTGCCTCCGGAGCCCGCGTCGTTCCGGTTGCCGAGCGTGGGTATGGCGCGGCCTTGCGAGCGGGTATTGCCGCTGCACGAGGTCGTTACGTGATCATGGGCGATGCCGACGATAGTTATGCCTTCGATGCCATCGGCGATTTCTGCCGACAACTACGTGCCGGCTATCAACTGGTGATGGGTAATCGCTTTCGTGGAGGCATCGCTCCGGGAGCGATGCCTCCGTTGCACCGTTACCTTGGCAATCCTGTTCTGAGCTTCATCGGGCGCTTGTTTTTCCGCATCCCGGTCAGGGATTTTCATTGCGGTTTGCGAGGTTTCGAACGGCAAGCCATCCTGGATCTGGAGCTCCAGACTAGCGGCATGGAATTCGCCAGCGAAATGATCATCAAGGCCGCAATGGCCGGTTTGCGTATCTGCGAAGTCCCAACCACCCTGAAACCCGATGGCCGGAGCCGCCCGCCGCATTTGCGGAGTTGGCGTGACGGCTGGCGGCATCTGCGTTTCATGTTGCTGCTTTCGCCTCGCTGGCTATTCCTTTACCCGGGGTTGTTCCTCCTCGCCCTTGGTCTCGCGGGCAGCCTGTGGCTGCTTCCGGGCCTGCGCGTCGTCGGTGGTGTCGGTTTCGACATCCATTCCCTGCTCTATGCAACTGCGGCAGGCGTTGTCGGTTTTCAGCTGGCCTTGTTCGCCATCCTCGCCCGATGCACAGGGAGTTGTCTCGGTATTCTTCCGCCGTCGCCCGCGACCCGCTGGCTGCTTACACGCTTTCGGCTCGAGCAGGGTCTGGGTGTTGCCATCGCACTGATTCTCAGTGCCTTGCTGCTGGCATGGCGAACCTTGGTGGGTTGGGAAACCGCTGGTTTTTCTGCGCTTGACCCCGGGGCGACCATGCGCCGAGCCATACCCGCTGCTGGACTGGGAATCGCTGGCATGGAGCTTCTGGCGGCAAGTTTCTGGTTGACTTTCCTGCAGTTTACGCCTTCCAGAAAGCCCTGAAATGCTCCGCTTATCCGGATTTCACCTCTATTGTTGTCTCGCATACACTCTTTTTTGCATCATCTGGCGTTTCTTTGCTGGACCTTTGGTGGCATGGGACAACGTTCACTACCATATTTATGTGGCTCACGCTTGGTGGGAAGGGCGGTTACCCGAGGAGTTGTTTGCCGCAAGCGGGCAAGGCTATCTGAATCCATTGCCGCATTTACCGTTTTATCTGGCATATCTGGCCGATGCTAGTCGTTTGTTCGTTTCTCTCAGCATGGCCTTGTTGCACAGTGCCAATCTATGGCTGCTCCATTTCATTACCTGCCGGCTGCTTCCCCCCACAGATCAGAAGCATCGTGCCTTGGTGATTCTCGGAGTGTTTCTTGGCGCGCTCAGTCCCGGGTTTCTGTATGAAATAGGCAGCAGCTATGTCGATGTAATCGTCAGTATCCCCGCGCTGGGTGCATTGCTGCTGCTCCTGTGGTGGCGTGACGCGGCCGGGCAAGGCCTCGTTGACTGGCGTCCAGTGTACGCAGCAGGGCTGCTGGCTGGAATCGCAATCGGATTGAAGCCTTCCGCGCTGATATTCTGTGCTTCTTTGGCATGTGTGTTCATCCTGCTTTCCGGCCGCGGTGCGCTGGATTTCGCTTGGCGAGCAATTCTGGCCGGGACGACTGGGCTGGTCATGTCTGCAGGCACGCACGCCTGGATGCTGTGGCGAGCATTTGGCAACCCGCTATTCCCGTTGTTCAACGAGAATTTTCGGTCCCCCTGGTACCCTTCGATCAATCTGGTTTCGGAGCGCTTTCGACCTGCGGACCTGGAAGCGGCGCTGCGTTTTCCGCTGAACATGGCTAGCGGACTGAAAAATTCGAGCTTTGAGAATGTGGCGGCAGATATACGAATGGCATGGCTCTTGATGCTGGTGCTCATTGTGCTGGCTGTTCTGTTGGCGCAGCGTTTTCGTGCGGGCAAGGGCAATGTCTCCGTTGATCGTAATCAGTTGAATTTATGGCTTGTATTGGCACTCTCGGTTCCTGCCTGGATTAGCTCCAGCGGGAACATCCGGTACGCGATCGAAATACTGCTTCTGCTGGGGCCAGCCATTGCTCTAATGGCGTTGAGGGTCTCCCGGTACAGAAATATTTTGGGTCTGTTGGTCATTCTGCTACCGATCTTTGGCCAGACTGTCCTTAACACAACATTGAATGATCTGAAGCGGTTGCGGCTGCCGTGGCCGTCGGAATCCTTCCAGCTGTAGTAGTAGTACTGGGTCGCCAGCGGGTCCGGGTTGAGATCGTAGGACTGGTTGCCGAACTCGACCACGCCGGCGAAGCCGACCGGGCCGGCCGGCATCGCGAACAGTTCGGTATTGGTGACCGTGAGCGACAGGGTGTCGGTGCGCGATTTCGGCTGGTAGGTGGTGCGCGCGGCGATCGAATCGTATTCCTGACGGGTCAGCGGGGTGTAGAGCCGCGCCGGGTCGGCGTTGAAGATCGGGAACAGGCCGCCATCGCCGTCGTCGTAGACGCCGAGTTGCGGTCCGAGGAAGAGCGCGTTGGCGCGCGCGGCCACGATCTGCGGCCAGCCGATGGTGGCCCGGTACTGCGAATGGCTGAGCGTCGCTTCGTAGTCCCAGTCGTCGGCGAAGGTGCCGGCGACGCCGGTGGCGAGGCTGAAGGTCTTCTGCGTATTGCGGATCATGCCGCGATCTAGCCCGCCCATTTCCTCCGGGCTGAACTGGCGCTGCCAGTATTCAATCTGGTCGGTCGCCTGGTTGAAGAAATAGCCGTCCTCGTTGCCGCCGGGCGCCTGGTAGCTCCAACTGGTCACATCGCGGAACAGGCCGAGCTTGTGGTAACCGAGCTGCACGTCGGCGAACCACGACATGCCGTTGCCGAAGCTGTAATTGAACGAGCCGTAGGCGTTGATGCCCTTGCGTTCGCTCATGACGGTGCCATAACCGATCGACTCGGTGCTGCCGCAGTAGTAACCGTCGTCGCCGTCGATGCCCCAGCCGGGACGGACGCTGTAGCCGGTGCTGCCGCCGTTGAGATTGGACAGCCCCTCGCAGGTCGCCTGGCCCGGGTCGAGATATTCGTCGTACCAGTTGGTGCGCAGGAACGCGCGGCGCGCGATCCGCGAACGCGAGGTGGGGCCGTCGAGCGTCGAATCCTGGATGTCGCGCTCATAGGCCCACAGCGGGCGCTGGTGCTGCAGCTCGGCGCCGAACACGGCGCTGAAATCGCCGCGCTGGATGCCCGAGGTCAGGCTGACGTCCACCGATTCGCCGCCGCCGCGCGTGGTGTCGCCGTAGCGCACGTCGACGATGGTGCCGTCGGCCTGCTTCTTCAGGATGAAGTTGATCACGCCGGAGATGGCGTCGGAGCCGTAGACCGCGGAGGCGCTGCCAGTCAGCACTTCGACCCGTTCGACCATGCCCAGCGGGATGTTGGAGACGTCGGTGAAGTTGCTGCGGCCCTTGAACGGCATCGGGAAGTCGGCGATGCGACGGCCGTTGACCAGCACCAGTGTGTGGTTCGGGCCGAGGCCGCGCAGATCGACCTGCTGCGCGCCGGGGGAAAAGTCGGCACCGCTGGCGGACTGCTGGCTCTGGGTCTCGCCGCTGTTCTGGGTGATCGAGCGCAGCACCTCCGGCACCGTGGTGAATCCGCCCGCCTCGATGTCGCGGGCGGAAATCGCCGTGACCGGCGCAGGGCCTTCGATCTGGGTCCGCGGGATGCGCGAACCGGTCACCTCGACGCTTTCGAGTTCTTCGGGCGGCGCGGCTGCGGGCGGTGGCTCCGCGGCGCCGCCGGAAGCTTCCTCCTGCGCGGGAGCGGCAGGCGCGCGCCGGGGCGTGTCGCGCCGCACGATGACCACCGCGCCGGACTCGGGGTCGCGGCGCGAGACAAAACCGCTGCCGCGCAGCAGGCCTTCCAGCGCGGCGTCGGCGGAAGGCGCGCCCTGGACGCCGCCTGTGCGCAGGCCCTTGAGTTGATCGGAGCGGTAGACCAGTTGCGTGCCGGACTGTCGTGCCAGTGTGTCGAGGGCGGCGCGCAGTTCGCCGGCAGGCACCGAGATC
>JAPKHL010000017.1 GCA_026646875.1 Rhodocyclaceae bacterium
GCTGCTCTACAACGAACGGCTTGACTGGGCCTTCGTCGAGAGTGGCCGGCAACTCTCCGACTTCGGACTGATCGCCTTCGACATGGATTCGACGCTGATCACCATCGAATGCATCGACGAGCTCGCCGACTTCGCCGGCCGCAAGGCCGAGGTGGCCGCCGTCACCGAAGCGGCGATGCGCGGCGAGATCGACTACCGTGAGAGCCTGCGCCGGCGCCTCGCGCTGCTCGCCGGACTCGACGCGCGGGTGCTCGCCCGCGTCTTCGGCGAGCGCCTGCTGCTCTCGCCGGGCGCCCGCGAGCTGCTGCAGGCGGTACAGCAGGCCGGCCTGCGCACGGCCATCCTGTCGGGCGGCTTCACCTACTTCACCGAGCGCCTGCGCATCGAACTCGGCTTCGATTTCGCCACCTCGAACGAACTGGAAATCGCCGGGGGCAAGCTCACTGGCCGTGTCGTCGGCGACATCGTCGACGCCAGCGCCAAGGCACACCATCTCGCCCGCCTGCGCGACGAACTGGGCTTGCGCCGCGAGCAGGTGATCGCCGTCGGCGACGGCGCCAACGACCTGCTGATGATGGCCGAGGCCGGCCTCTCGGTCGCCTACCGCGCCAAACCGGCGACCCGCGCGAAAGCCAGCGTGGCGCTCAACTTCAGCGGGCTGGACGGCATCCTCGGCCTGTTCCCGCCGCCGTCCGCGCCCTCCCCCGGCACGGACTGAGCCAGGATCCGGGCGCGGCGCTCACGCCGCCGCGCCGAGCGTCCCCGCCGCTGGGGGCACACCTTCCCGCAGCGCAGCGAGCGCCGGCAGCAGCGCCTCCTCCCAGACCCGTTCCGACAGGCTGTCCGACAGCTCCGCCGGATGCCGCTTGCGCACACCGTGCTCGGCCAGATTCAGCGACCAGGCGATCGGCAGGCCCTCGCGCTGCAGGCAGGCGCGCGCGCAATGCAGGGCACAGCCGTCGAGGGTGACCAGCGGCCGTCCCTGCCGGGCCAGCCGCAGGATCGCCGCCACCCCGCCGCCGATCCCGGCGACGCAGGACATCTCGGCGCGCCCCTCGCGCGTCAGGCGCAGGGCGAAATGGTTGGCCATCTGGGCGGCATCGGAGCAGCCGGAACAGGCGTAGACAAGAGGCAGGCGGGTGGTCATGGCGGCGTGGCGGCGGAAGGGGAACGATGCCGTCATTTTCCCCGGGGCGGGTTACAGCCATGTTTCGGCAGGCGCCTCCCTGTAACTTTCGTGCAATACGGGCCACCGATAATCCTCACGCCGGCGCCATGGCGCCACGGCCCTCAGCCCCCCCCAATCGCCAATCCAACAGGGAGTCCACACCATGCGCACCATGCACACCACGCGTTCGAGTCTGATCATCGTCACCGTCCTTTCCGCCGCAGCCCTCTCCGCCTGCGCGTCGACTGCGACGGCTCCGGCCACTCAGCCGGCCAAGGCCGCCGAGACCAGGAAGGCCCCGCAGTGCTATTCCGGTGACGAAGGCAAGTTCTTCGATGTCGGCGCCAGCGCCACTGTCGCCGGCGTCGCGGTCAAGTGCGAGGCGACCGCCGACGGCAAGAGCGCCCAGTGGATGGGAACCAAGCACGCCAAGTGACGCGCGGGCCGTTGCGGCTCCGTCCATGAAAAAACCGCAGCACCGGCTGCGGTTTTTTGTCGACGCGCGCCCCCGGCGCGCGTCAGTCCGCCTCGTCGATCCAGGCCTGCTGGATCGCCTCGAGGATCTTCTCCCCGCAATGCTTGGGATCATCGCTGAAGCCCGGCAGGGCGAGCACCCAGTTCATCAGGTCGACGAAGTTGATACGCGTCGGGTCAACCCCGGGATGCGCTTCGGACAGCTCGATGGCGATATCGTTGATGTCGGTCCATTTCATCGGTGTCCCTCCTTGGCCATGTTGATCGAGTAACGGGGAATCTCGACGACAAGCGGCGTCTCGCCGACGATGGCCTGGCACGAGAGGCGCGAGTTCGGCTCGAGGCCCCAAGCCTTGTCGAGCAGATCATCCTCCAGTTCGTCGGAGGGTTCCAGCGAATTGAACCCCTCGCGGACGATCACATGACAGGTCGTGCAGGCGCAGGACATCTCGCAGGCGTGCTCAATGCTCACACCGTTCTCGAGCAGACTTTGGCAGATCGACTTGCCGGGCTCCGCCTCGAGGACGGCGCCGTCCGGGCACAGCTCGACGTGGGGCAGGACGATGATCTGGGTCATTTCTGTTCTCCCTGGCTACCGATCTGGTTCAGCTCATCGACCTTGCGGCCGGCCAGTGCGCGGCGGATCGACTTGTCCATGCGACGTGCCGCGAAATCCTTGGTTTCCGCCTCGAGATCGTCCATCGCCAGCGTGATATGGCGGCGGTTCTCGCCGAGGGCGGTGGTCTGCAGACGGGCGATGGCCGCCTCGACGCGCGCCAGCTCGTCGGCGTCCAGCAGCTCGCCGTCGCTCTTCAGGGCCGAGCGTACTGCCTCGATCAGCCGCTGCGCCTCGACCTGCGCTTCCTTGAGGGCGCGCCGCATGGCGTCGTCGCGGGTATGTTCAAGCGAGTCCTTGAGCATGCCGGCGATCTCGTCATCCGAGAGGCCGTACGAGGGCTTGACGGTGACGTTGGCCTCGACACCGGAAGTCTGTTCGCGCGCCGAAACGGCGAGCAGGCCATCGGCATCGACCTGGAAGGTCACACGGATGCGCGCCGCACCGGCAACCATCGGCGGAATGCCGCGCAGTTCGAAGCGGGCCAGCGAGCGGCAGTCGGAGACCAGCTCGCGCTCGCCCTGCACCACATGCACGGCCATCGCCGTCTGGCCATCGCGGAAGGTGGTGAATTCCTGCGCGCGTGCAGCGGGAATCGTCGAATTGCGCGGGATGATTTTCTCGACCAGGCCGCCCATCGTCTCCAGCCCGAGCGACAGCGGGATCACGTCGAGCAGCAGCCAGTCATCGCCGGCGGCGCGGTTGCCGGCCAGCAGGTTGGCCTGGGTGGCGGCGCCAAGCGCGACCACCTTGTCCGGATCGAGGTTGTTCAGCGGGTCCTGCTTGAAGAACTCACCCACCGCCCGCTGGATCTGCGGCATGCGCGTGGCGCCGCCAACCATCACCACGCCCTTGACGTCCTGCGGCTGCAGGCCGGCGTCGCGCAGCGCCTTCTTCACCGGCTGGATGGTCTTGGCCACCAGGGTCTGGGTGATTTCGGTGAAGATTTCGGTGGTCAGCTGCAGATCGACCAGCTCGCCGCTGCCCAGCCGTGCGGTAATCGGCGCAACACCGTGAAAGGTCAGGTATTCCTTGGCCTCGCGCGCGCGCGTCAGCAGCAGGCGGGCGTCCTCGGCGGACAGCGGGCGCAGCCGGGCGGCTTCGAGAATCCAGCAGAAGATGCGTTGATCGAAATCGTCGCCGCCGAGCGCGGAATCGCCGCCGGTGGCGAGCACCTCGAAGACGCCCTTCGAGAGGTTGAGGATGGAGATATCAAAAGTTCCGCCGCCAAGGTCATAGACGGCATAGACACCCTCGGCCGCATTGTCGAGACCATAGGCGATGGCCGCCGCCGTGGGTTCGTTGAGCAGGCGCAGCACCGACAGGCCGGCCAGCCGAGCGGCATCCTTGGTGGCCTGCCGTTGCGCATCGTCGAAATAAGCGGGCACGGTGATCACCGCGCCGACCAGCTGCCCACCGAGCGCCGCCTCGGCCCGCTCGCGCAGGGCACGCAGGATATCGGCCGAGATTTCGACCGGACTCTTCACCCCGCCGGCGGTGCGCAGGCGCACCATGCCCGGCGCATCCTCGCCGCCGATGAAATCGTAGGGCATCGATTCGCGGTGGGCGATGTCGCCGAGTCCGCGCCCCATGAAGCGCTTGACCGAGACGATGGTATTGCGCGGGTCGACGGACTGTTGTGCCTGGGCCTCGTAGCCGACCTGGTGGGCGCCATCGGCGGTGTAGCGCACCACCGACGGCAACAGCGAGCGGCCAAGCTCGTCGGCGAGGACGACGGCGAGGCCGCTGCGCACCGTGGCAACCAGCGAATTGGTGGTCCCGAGGTCGATGCCGACGGCCAGCTTGTGCTGGTGCGGCGCGCTCGACTCGCCGGGTTCGGCGATCTGCAGAAGTGCCATGAAAGTAAGGGTTCCCTCGTGTTTTTATTCTTCGAGCGCGGCGATCGCGTCGTCGATTTCGTGCAGCAGTTTTTCCAGAAACATCAGGCGACGCACCCGGTCGGCGGCCGCCTCGGGGTCGTGCGCATCGTCGAACAGCACGGCCAGCTCCTCATAGCGGCCGGCCATGTCGGTTTTCAGGCGGTGGTGCAGGTGCTCCAGTTCGTGGTGCTCGCCGGCCGCACGCGCCTCGGCCACCGCCTCGCGCCACTCCATCTGCGCCATCAGGAAGTCGGCCGGCATCGCGGTGTTGTTGTCGGCGCCGACGTCGTGCCCGGCGAGCTGCAGGAGATACTGCGCCCGCGAGAGCGGCTTCTTCAGCGTCTGGTAGGCCTCGTTGGCGCGCGTCGCCCACTGCAGCGACAGCCGCCGGTCGGCCTCGCCGGCATGGGCGAACTTGTCGGGATGCACCTGCGCCTGCACCTCGCGGTACTTGCGGTCGAGAGCCGGCGCATCGAGCCGGAAGGTGCGCGGCAGGGAGAAGAAGGCGAAGTGGTCGGCGGAGAAATCCATGGTTGGCTAATGCGGCGCAGTGCGGCTCGGTTCGTCAGATCGGCCCGGCCGGCAGGAACGGCAAGGTGGGCGGCCGGCACGGGCGAACCGCGTCGACCGCATGCGGGTCACACGTTGAAGCTCTCGCCGCAGCCGCAGGCGTCCTTGACGTTCGGGTTGTTGAACTTGAAGCCTTCGTTGAGCCCCTCGCGGGCGTAGTCGAGTTCGGTTCCGTCGATGTACGGCAAGCTCTTCGGATCGACCAGCACCTTGACACCGTGCGATTCGAACTGGATGTCCTCCGGAGCGATCTCGTCGGCAAACTCGAGCTTGTAGGCCATGCCCGAACACCCGCTGGTGCGCACACCGAGGCGCAGGCCGACGCCCTTGCCGCGCTTGGCGAGGTAGTTGCTCACGTGTTTCGCGGCTTTTTCGGAAAGCGTAACCGCCATGCTGTTTCTCCTTCTCCGGAAATCAGTCGCTGTGCTTCTTCTTGTAGTCGGCCACTGCCGCCTTGATCGCATCCTCGGCGAGGATCGAGCAATGGATCTTCACCGGCGGCAGGGCCAGTTCCTCGGCGATCGCCGTGTTCTTGATCTCCAGCGCCTGATCGAGCGTCTTGCCCTTGACCCATTCGGTGACCAGCGACGAGGAAGCGATCGCCGAGCCGCAGCCGTAGGTCTTGAACTTGGCGTCCTCGATGACGCCTTCCTTGTTCACCTTGATCTGCAGCTTCATCACGTCGCCGCAGGCCGGCGCGCCGACCATGCCGGTCGCCACGCCCTCCTCCTCCTTGCCGAAGGAGCCGACGTTGCGGGGATTCTCGTAGTGATCGAGTACTTTCACGCTGTACGACATTTTTGCATCTCCTGTAGGGCATGAGGCGTCGGGTGCCGGGCACCCGCCGTCTCACTGAATCAATGGGCCGCCCACTGCACGGTGTTGAGGTCGATCCCGTCCTTGTACATCTCCCAGAGGGGGGACAGCTCGCGCAGCTTGCCGATCTTCTCGTGCAACAGGCGGATCGCGTAGTCGATTTCCTCCTCGGTGTTGAAACGGCCGATGGTGAAGCGGATCGAGCTGTGCGCGAGTTCGTCCTCGCGTCCGAGGGCGCGCAGCACGTAGGAAGGCTCGAGCGAGGCCGAGGTGCAGGCCGAACCCGACGACACGGCGAGATCCTTCACCGCCATCAGCATCGACTCGCCCTCGACGTAGGCGAAGCTGATGTTCAGGTTGTGCGGCACGCGGTGCTCGATGTCGCCATTGATGTAGACCGCCTCGATATCGGAAAGCCCCTTCAGCAACCGGTCGCGCAGACGGCCGATGTGGGCGTTCTCCGCCACCATTTCCTCGCGCGCGATGCGGAAGGCCTCGCCCATGCCGACGATCTGGTGGGTGGCCAGGGTGCCCGAGCGGAAACCGCGCTCGTGGCCGCCGCCATGCATCTGCGCCTCGAGGCGGATGCGCGGCTTGCGACGCACGTAGAGCGCGCCGATGCCCTTGGGGCCATAGGTCTTGTGCGCCGAGAAGCTCATCAGGTCGACCTTCAGCGTACCGAGGTCGATCGCCACCTTGCCGGTGGCCTGAGCGGCATCGACGTGGAAGATGATGCCCTTGTCGCGGCAGATTTCGCCGATCTCGGCGATCGGCTGGATCACGCCGATCTCGTTGTTCACGAACATCACCGAGACCAGGATGGTATCCGGGCGCAGCGCCGCCTTGAAGGCCTCCAGATCGATCAGGCCGTTCTCCCGCACGTCGAGGTAGGTCACCTCGAAGCCCTGGCGCTCGAGTTCGCGACAGGTATCGAGCACGGCCTTGTGCTCGGTCTTGACGGTGATCAGGTGCTTGCCCTTGCCCGAATAGAAGTTTGCCGCACCCTTGATGGCGAGGTTGTTCGACTCGGTGGCGCCGGATGTCCATACGATCTCCTTGGGATCGGCGCCGACCAGCTTCGCCACCTCCTCGCGCGCCGCTTCCACCGCAGCCTCCGCTTCCCAGCCGAAGGCATGCGAGCGCGACGCCGGGTTGCCGAATTTTTCGACGAGGTAGGGGATCATCTTCTCGGCCACGCGCGGATCGACCGGGGTGGTTGCCGAGTAATCGAGATAGATCGGCAGTTTCAGCATTGCTCTCGCTCCGAAGGAATCATCATCAGGTTGTTGGTCAGACCGCAATGGCGGTCAGGTGTTGCAGTTTTTTCGCCGTTTCCCGCAGGGTCCGCAGAAAATCCTCGACCTGCCGCTCCGTGCTGCCGCTGCCGAGGCTGACGCGCACGGCACCGCGTGCGATTTCGCCGGGCACGCCCATGGCCCGCAGCACGTGCGATGGCTCCGGATTGGCGCTCGAGCAGGCGGCGCCGCTGGCCACCGCGAAGCCGGCCCGGTCGAGGTGGCCGACCAGCGTCTCGCCATCGAGGTCCGGCAGGGAGAAATACGTGGTGTTCGGCAGGCGTTCGGCACCGTCGCCGAACAGCCGCGCGCCCATCGCCCGCAGGCCGGTTTCCAGCGCATCGCGCAGGGCGCGGATCCGTGTCGCGCGCTCATCCAGGCGCTGCGCGGCCAGCTCGCAAGCCACGCCAAAGCCGACGATCGCCGCCACATTCTCGGTGCCCGAGCGCAGGCCGCGCTCGTGGCCGCCGCCAGCGATCAGCGGTTCCAGCTCGACCCGTTTGTCGAGAACCAGCGCCGCGGCGCCCTTGGGGCCGCCGATCTTGTGCGCGGAGAGCGTCAGCGCATGCACGCCGGCGGCATTGAGCGCGCGAAAATCCACCGCGATCTTGCCGACCGCCTGCACCGCATCGGTATGGAACCAGGCGCCGGCGGGACGCGCCGCCGAGGCCAGTGACGCCACGTCCTGAAGCACGCCGGTCTCGTTGTTGGCGAGCATCACCGAAACCAGCTGCGGCCGCTCGGCCAGCACCTCGCGATAGGCCTCGGCATCGACCCGTCCCTGAGCATCGACGGCCAGGGTGCGCAGCGTCCAGCCCCGGCGGGCGAGTTGCCCGGCCGGCTTGCCCACGCAGGGGTGCTCGACCGCGCTGACGGCCAGCACGCCGGGCTTGCGACAGGCGGCCGCACCCTTGACGAAGAGGTTGTTGGCTTCCGAACCGCCGCTGGTGAACACGATTTCGGTGGCATGCGCGCCAATTGCCGCCGCCACCCTTGCCCGCGCCTCGTCCACCGCGCGCCGTGCCGCTCGCCCGTATTCATGACGGCTCGACGGGTTGCCGAACTGGCCGGTAAGCCAGGGCATCATCGCGTCGAGCACCGCCGGATCGAGCGGCGTGGTCGCGTTGTGGTCGAGATAGACGGGGGCGAACATGGTCGGCCGGTTGCCAGGTCAGCGCTCAGGCGATGACGGCCATGACCTTGGCACGCGGACGCGGGCCGATGCGGCGCTGGTCCTTGATCACCGCCATGCTCTCCATCTTGCCGACCTGGCGGTTGACCAGGTCGGACAGCGTCACCGAGCTGAGGTATTCGTACATCTTGAAATTGAGCGTCGCCCACAGGTCGTGCGTCATGCAGCGCTCCTCGTCCTTGCAGTTCTCCTTGCCGCCGCACTGCGTGGCATCGAGCGGTTCGTCGACGGCGCGCACGATGTCGGCCACGGTGATCTGGTCGAGCGGACGCGCCAGGCAG
The DNA here is from genome assembly GCA_026646875.1 of Rhodocyclaceae bacterium. GTDB lineage: Bacteria > Pseudomonadota > Gammaproteobacteria > Burkholderiales > Rhodocyclaceae > 66-26. The sequence continues at coordinate 8,293 of JAPKHL010000017.1, forward strand.
TAGCCGCCGCCGGGACCGCGCACGCTGTCCACCAGGCTGTAGCGGCGGAGCTTGCCGAACAGCTGTTCGAGGTAGGAAAGGGAAATCTTCTGCCGCTCGCTGATGCCGGCCAGCGTGACCGGTCCGTCGCCGCTGCGCAGGGCGAGATCGATCATCGCGGTCACCGCAAAACGTCCCTTGGTCGTCAGTCGCATGGAGCCTCCTTTGGGGAATACCCGATTTGTCTTGTCAACTATAAAACGGGGGCAAATTATTAGTCAACTATTTTACTCAAGTATTTTGGATCGAACTTGTCGGCCGTTGCCAGCTCGTCCTCGACGCTCACTCCGGCGCTCTCCAGACGCTTGAGCAGCAACTCGATGCGCCGGTCGGTCTCCACCGCGTGGTCGAGCAGGCCGTGAATCGCCTTGGCCAGCGGATCGTCCTGGCTCCCCGCCAGCGCATAGGCGGAAAAGCCCATCTGACCGGCCTTTTCCTCGCGCTTCTGGGCCTGCTCGCTGTCGATCACGCGGGCCGGATTGCCGACCGCCGTGGCGCCCGGAGGAACATCCTTGACCACCACGGCGTTGGAACCGACCTTGGCGCCGGCGCCGACGGTGATCGGCCCGAGCACCTTGGCGCCGGCGCCGACGACCACGCCGTCGCCCAGCGTCGGATGACGCTTGCCCTTGTTCCACGAGGTGCCACCGAGCGTGACGCCGTGGTAGAGGGTGACGTCGTCGCCGATCACCGCCGTTTCGCCGATCACCACGCCCATGCCGTGATCGATGAAGAAACGACGGCCGATGGTGGCGCCCGGGTGGATCTCGATGCCGCTGAAGAAGCGCGCGAGGTGCGAGACGAAACGTCCGAGCCAGCGCAGGCGATGGCCCCACAGCCAGTGCGCGAGCCGGTGTCCCATCACCGCGTGCACACCCGGATAACAGGTGAGCACCTCCCACGCATTGCGGGCGGCGGGATCGCGGTCGAAAACCGACTGGATGTCTTCGCGCAGGCGGCGGAACATGAACTTGACCTTTCTCGGGCGGAAGGCGCGATTCTAGAATACCCGACCGATTCGATCTACTATTTTCCGCAAGGTTTCAGCGCGATCCCGGACCGATCCTGCGTTCAACTGCGTCGAGGATGCCGCGCAGGATGTTGATCTCGTCGCGCTCCAGCGCGGCGCGGCCGAACAGGCGGCGCAGCTTGGGCATCAGGCGCTTGGGCTGGCGCGGATCGTGGAAGCCGGTGGCGATCATGACCCGCTCGAGATGGGCGTAGAAGCGCTCGACGTCGTCGTTGGTCGCCGGCGGCGAGGAAAACGGCACCGCCTTGCCGGGCAGCGGCGGCGCCTCGGCGAAGGCCGCCTGGCGCAGCTCGTAGCACAGCACCTGCACCGCCGCGCCGAGATTGAGCGAGGTATACCCGGGGTTGGCGGGGATCAGCACGCTGCGCTGGCAGCGCTGCACCTCCTCGTTGGACAGTCCGGCCGTCTCGTTCCCGAACAGCAGCGCCACCTCGCCGGCGGCCGCCTGCGCCAGCACCTCGGGCGCCGCTGCGCGGGCCGGCATCGGCGCCGGGCCAAGGTTGCGCGGCCGCGCCGACAGCGCCACGGCGAACACCGTGCCGGCCAAGGCCTCGTCGAGACTGTCGCAGACGCGGGCATTGACCAGGATGTCCTCGGCGCCCGCCGCGCGGGCCACGGCCTCGTCGTCGGGAAAGCGTCGGGGGGCTACCAGCACCAGCCGCGACAGCCCCATCGTCTTCATCGCCCGCGCCGCGGCACCGATATTGCCGGGGTGGCTGGTGCGCGAGAGGACGATGCGGACGCGATCGAGCACCGGAGTTTCGAGCGACGGAGGAGACGCTGGGGGCAGGTTCATATTAAAATGCGCGATTCCAAAACGAATCGGGCGGCACGCGCCGCCCGTCGGGTTCTTTAAAAGCCATGCATCCAGCACTCAACATCGCCATCAAGGCAGCGCGCCGCGCCAGCCAGATCATCAACCGCGCCGCGCAGGACATCGAGCATCTGCAGGTGACCAGCAAGCGGCAAAGCGACTTCGTCACCGAGGTCGACCGCGCCGCCGAGGCGGCCATTGTCGACGTGCTGCGCGAGGCCTATCCGGACTACGGAATTCTAGCAGAAGAGTCCGGCGAGACCGCCGGCCGCAACGGCGGCGCCGACTACCAGTGGATCATCGATCCGCTCGACGGCACCACCAACTTCATCCACGGTTTTCCCCAGTACGCCATCTCGATCGCCCTGGCCCACCGTGGCCAGGTCACCCAGGCGGTGGTCTACGACACCAACCGCAACGAGCTGTTCACCGCCAGCAAGGGCGGCGGCGCCTTCCTCAACGAGCGGCGCATCCGCGTCTCGAAGTGCCTGAAGCTCGAGGAAGCGTTGATCGGCACCGGATTCCCCTACCGCGCCTTCGAGCACATCGACAGCTACCTCGGCATCTTCCGCGAGCTGACGCAGAAAACCGCCGGCCTGCGCCGTCCCGGTGCCGCCTCGCTCGACCTCGCCTACGTCGCCTGCGGCCGTCTCGACGGCTTCTGGGAATTCGGCCTCTCGCCGTGGGACATGGCGGCCGGCGCCCTGCTGATCAGCGAAGCCGGCGGCCTCGTCGGCGATCTGGCCGGCGAGCCCAACCATCTCGACTCCGGCAACATCGTCGCCGGCAACCCGAAGGTCTTCGCCCAGCTGCTGCAGGTGGTGCAGGCCAACCGCACGGCCGCGCTGCGCCGCTAACCCCCGCGGGGGCCCTGCCCCCGGCAGGCTCAGCAGGCGGCCGACGCCGCCTGGGGCCGCCGCAGCGCCGGCTGCAGCAACCAGTGCCACACCCCGATCGTGCTGGTGATCATGAAGGCGCCCTGCTGCAAGGCCAGCGCGTAATTGCGCGTGGCCAGCCCATACACCGTCCAGCTGGCATTCGACACCAGCCACAACACCCATGCCCAGCGCGCATGCGGCGACTTGACCGCAACCAGCACCGCCCCGAGGATGCCGAGCAGGCATCCCGACCATTCGAAGAAACTCAACACCGTACACCACCCGACCCAAGCGCCGGCACCAGCGCCGGACGCGGCGCGCAGGATACGGGCTCGCCGCCACTCCGGCCTTGATCTGCAACAACTTTTCCGATGGCAGCGGGTCCAACGGGCCGAACCGCGATCCCGACACCGGACCACCGCCATGAAGACCATGCCGATCCACCGTCCCCCGCTTGCCCGCCTTTGCGCCCTGCTGCTCGCCTTGCCCCTGGCTTTCCTCGCCGCCCCCCTGCGTGCCGGAACGCTGCCCCTCGAGCGGATCGCGCTACCGCCGGGCTTCACCATCGAACTCCTGGCGCGCGTGCCGAACGCCCGCCAGATGGCGCTCTCGCCAGGGAACATCCTCTACGTCGGCTCGCTGCGCGCCGGCAAGGTGCACGCCCTGCCGCTCGACCGCGACTACCGGGCCGGACAGCCGCGCGTCGTTGCCGACGACCTGCGGATGCCCAGCGGCATCGCCTGGCGCGACAGCGCCCTGTACATCGCCGCCGTCGACCGCATCCTGCGCCTCGACGACATCGACCGCCGCATCGACACCCCGCCGGCGCCGGCCATCGTCCGCGACGACCTGCCCGGAGAAACCCACCACGGCTGGAAATACCTCGGCTTCGGCCCGGACGGCTGGCTCTACGTACCGGTCGGCGCCCCATGCAACGTCTGCGAATCCACCCCCGGTCGCCACGCGACGATCCTGCGCATGCGCCCGGACGGCAGCGAAACGCACCCCTTCGCCCACGGCGTGCGCAACAGCGTCGGCTTCGACTGGCACCCCGCCAGCGGCGAACTGTGGTTCACCGACAACGGCCGCGACTGGCTCGGCGACGACCGCCCGCCCGACGAGCTGAACCGCGCCCCCACGGCCGGCCTGCACTTCGGCTTTCCCTACTGCCACGGCGGCGACATCGCCGACCCCGAATTCGGCGCAAAGCGCCCCTGCGGCGACTTCGCCCCACCGGCGCAAAAGCTCGGCCCGCACGTCGCCGCGCTCGGCATGCGCTTCTACACCGGCCGCCAGTTCCCCGCCCAATACCGCAACCGCATCTTCATCGCCGAACACGGTTCGTGGAACCGCAGCAGGAAGATCGGCTACCGGATCAGCATGGTCACGCTCGAAGGCAACCGCGCCGTCGCCTACGAACCCTTCGCCAGCGGCTGGCTGCAGGGCGAAACCACCTGGGGCCGTCCGGCCGACGTGCTGGAACTGCCGGACGGATCGCTGCTGGTGTCGGACGATCTTGCGGGAGCGGTTTACAGGATTCGGTACGTGGGCGAGTGAGCGCGAGCCCAGAGAAAATCACTTGCAATTACGGGCCATCCTGGACAGGAACCCGCCATATCCTCAATTCCAGAAACAAGGAATCTAGCCGTTGTTTAATTGACAATACATTGTAATTAAACTACTTTCGCATTTCGCGAAACACGAAAACGATTAAACCCAGTCCATGCGCCGCCCGCTCAATCGTCAGCCCGCCCTGAAAGCCCAGGATTTCTACGTCCTGCTGGCGCTGCTGGCCTTGCGCGGTCAAAGCCTGACCTACCCGGAGCTGGCAGCCTACGCCGGGCTGTCGATGTCGGAAGTGCACGGCGCCTTGAAGCGGGCCGAACAAGCGCGCCTCCTGGCCTTCATCGACAAGCAGCCGCGCCTCGTCACGCCGGCCTTCAAGGAATTCCTGCTGCACGGCGCCCGCTACGCATTCCCCGCTGCGCGCGGCACGATGGTCGGCGGCGTGCCGACTGCGTATGCCGCGCCGCCGCTCGCCGCGCTGATTCTCCCCTCCGGCGATCCACCGCCGGTCTGGCCGCACGCCGACGGCAGCGTGCGCGGCATCGCGCTGACGCCGCTCTACCCAACCGCGCCAGCCGCCGCACTGCGGTCGCCGGCGCTCTACGAGAACCTCGCATTGTTCGACGCCCTGCGCATCGGCGGCGCACGCGAGCGCAACCTCGCCACACGGTTGTTCGAGGAGCGTCTGTGAGGGCGGACGATCCGAACGTCGCACAGGTCGAGCTGGTTGCCCGAGCGCTCGGCAACTTGCGCGACGAACTGGTGTTCGTCGGCGGCTGCGCCACCGGCTTGCTGTGCACCTCGCCCAAGGCACCGCCGCCGCGCATCACCTACGACGTCGACGTGATCGCCGAGGTCGCGGCACTTGCCGGCTACCACGCGCTGGAAAGGCAGTTCGCCAAGCTCGGCTTCAAGCGCGACATGACCCCGGAGGCACCGATCTGCCGTTGGCGCATCGGAGAACTGGAAGTCGACCTGATGCCGACCGATGAAACGATTCTCGGCTTCTCGAACCGCTGGTATCCCGAGGCGATTCGCAGCGCGCAAGCACTGCAGCTGCCGAGCGGCACGACAATCCGCCTGATCTCTGCCCCGGCCTTCCTCGCCACCAAGCTGGAAGCCTTCTCCACGCGCGGGCGCGGCGACCTGATGGGCAGCCACGATCTGGAAGACATCATCAACGTCCTCGACGGCCGCCCCGGCATCGAGAACGAAATCGCAGGCATCGGCAGGCCGCTCGCCACCTACCTGGCCGAGCGCTTTGCCGCAATCACGAACCATCCTGACTTCGAAAACACCCTGCCCGGGCTGGTCGAATACGACGATCTCTACGACGAACGCATCCATTCCGTGCGCAGCCGCGCACGCAGGATTGCCGCCCTGATAACCGACTGAAGAACGACCGATGTCCGATAAAGATTTCGCCAAACACACCCCGATGATGCAGCAATACCAAAGACAGACTTTTAAACTTTGTTGTTGCTAGCGAAAAAGAACAATAAGGACAAATAGGAAGCCTGCGGGAAGCCAAAAGTAAGGGGTATCTGTCGCACCAGATCGACCGACAAGCCCCCTCCTCTGCGTGCATTGAAATCGGCCGCAGCACGCCCGTAGCCTCGCAAGTCCCCCTCGGAGAATGATTGAACCGTCATAACGCGCTACCATTGGCAAAAAATCCGATAGCAGGGACATGAACAAGAACGAAGCCTTCTCCCGCGTCGTCATCGACGCCATGTTGGCCGCTCAGGGTTGGAACACTACCGATCCCAATGCCGTGCGCTATGAGGTGGTGCAGGGCGATGGCACGCGCGCCGACTACGTGCTGTGTGACCGCCATGGCCGTTCGCTGGCAGTGATCGAGGCCAAGCGCTATTCCGTCAATCCTGCCGATGCTGCCGAGCAGGCCAAGGGCTACGCCAGCCAGATGGGCGTGCCCTACATCTTCCTGACCAACGGCAAGGAAGTCCTCTTCTGGGAATGGGAGCGTGAAGCCTATCCCCACGCCGTCAAAACCTTCTTCAAGCGGGACGACCTCGAACGTCGCTTCGCCACGCGCCAACTGCGGCGGGACGTGCTTTCCGTCCCCATCGACTTGAAGATTGCCGGGCGCGACTACCAGCAGGAATGCATCCAGACCTCCTGCAAGGAAATCAAGCAGGGCCGGCGCAAGCTCCTGCTGGAAATGGCCACCGGCACCGGCAAGACCCGCACCGCCGCCGCCCTCATCAAGCGCCTGTTCGAGGCCAACGCCGTGACCCGCGTGCTGTTCCTCGTGGATCGCATCCCGCTCGCCAAGCAGACCGAAGACGCCTTTGCCGAGCACCTGCCCGATTACCCTGCCTATGTGCTGCGCGCCGGTCGCCGCTTTCAGGACGAGAAGCGGATCACGATCACCACGCTGCAAAGCATGATCAACATCTACGGCGAATACTCGTCGGGCTACTTCGACCTGATCATTTCCGACGAGTGCCACCGCAGCATCTACGGCCAGTGGAGCGGTGTGCTCAAATACTTCGACGGCATCCAGATCGGTCTCACCGCGACTCCGTGCGTTGCCAATCTCGATGGTCTGAACGGCGACGACGAGGACAAGCTGTTTATCCGTGACACCCTGCGCTTCTTCGAGGTCGAGGCGCCCACCTTCTCCTACAAGTTGAAGGATGCGATCCGGGATGGCGTGCTCGCCCCGTATCAAATCTATCAGGCCAAGACGGTGAAGACCGCCGCCGAAGGAGGCTTCGAGGTCAAGCGGAGCGAACTGGACTGGTCGGCGATGGATCCCGACACCCGCGCCGAGTTCGAACTGCTGTTCGCCGACGCCGACCCCATCATCATCGATCCGTCGGCGCTGGAACGCCGTTTCACGATTCCGGAACGCAACCGCGCCATCGTGCGCGAGTTCCGCCAGGTGCTGGAAAAGGGCTTCACCGACAGGAAGGGCATCGTGCGCATGCCGCTGATCGGCAAGACCATCGTGTTCGCCGTCAATAAGAAGCATGCGGAGACGCTGGCGCAACTCTTCGACAACGAGTTCGCCGACAAGAAACCTTCCCCCGAGGTGAAGTTCGCCGACTACGTCGTCTCCGGCGCCGGGCCTGACGACACGATGGACGGCATGGCGAAAATCCGTCGCTTCAAGCGGGAGCCGTTCCCGCAAATCCTCGTCTCGGTGAATATGCTCGACACCGGCTTCGACTGCCCGGAAGTCTGCAATCTGGTGTTCGCCCGCTTCACCCGCTCGGCCATCCTCTATCAGCAGATGCGGGGCCGGGGCACGCGCAAGACCAACAAGAAGCCGATCTTCACCATGTTCGATTTCGTCGGGGTCTGCGACTACCACGGCGACGACGACGCCATTGGCGACGGCGGCATTCTGGTGGCCAAGCAAGCCACCAAGAAGAAATACGAACCCAAGCGCCTGCTGTCGCTCGACATCGACGACCACATCGACCCCACCACCCGCGAATGGATCACGGTCGATGAAGACGGCAACATGGTGTTCCCCGAAGCCTCCGAACAGAAGGCCGCCGAACTTGGCACCAGATTCGAGGCATGGCTGCTCGAACAGACGGGCCTCGATGCCGAGCAGGAGCGCTGGCTGCGGATTCTCGGCAGCCAGATTCGCGCCAATGCCGACACCCTCGACGAAGTGATCCCCGAGCACTTCGCCTTCTTCCATACGTTCTCGCAGATGGGCGGATTGCGTGAGGCCCAGCGGGTCTTTGGCGACGCTGCTGCACTGCAAGCACGACTCGACACCCTCAACATCGCTCTATTCAACGAGCACGGGGACGACGGGCCGGCGGAAAGCCCGCGCCCGTCTGCCCACTGACATCAAGAAAGCAATGCAATGCCCTTAACGCCCGACATGCGGCGGTCTATCGACCAGATTCGTGATTACCTTTTCGGTGGCGGCTACCCCGACCCCGTCAGCAACGCCGAACAGCTTTCCTTCCTGTTCTTCTTCTACCTTGTGGAAGGCATCGACGCCGAGAACAAGATGAAGGCCAAGGTGCTGAAAGCACCCTACGAGAGCCTGTTTGCGGGCGACTGGAAGATCAGGAATCCGCTCAACGTCGAGAACGACCAGACCACCATTCCCCGTGACCGCTTCCGCTGGTCGGTATGGGCCAAGGGCTTGTCGGGTGAAGCGCTGGTTCGCTTCCTGCGCGACGAGGTCTTTCCCTTCTTTGCCGAAATGGGCGAGCAGGCCGCGCACAACTTCATGGACGGCGCGCGACTGGCGATCATCGACCCGACGGTGCTGACCCAGGTAGTCAATCTGGTCGATGGCCTGCGGCTCGATGCCGCCGACTCCGATACCAAGGGCGACCTGTTCGAGCATGTCCTGCGCCAGATTCGGCAGGCCGGCGAGCTGGGCCAGTTCCGCACGCCCCGGCATGTGATTCGCACCATCGTCGAAATCATCGACCCCAGGATCGGTGAAACCATCTACGACCCCGCTGCCGGCACAGCAGGATTTCTCGTGGCGGCCTACAACCATATCCGTCTGGCGAACTCGTCGCCGAACGCCATTCAGGAGGTTGAACTGGATGGCAAGACGCAGCGGCGCGGCTTGGGCGACAAGCTATCCGCTGCCCAGACCTCGGCCCTGCAATCGGCCACCTTCTACGGCAACGATGTCGATCCGAAGATGGTACGGTTGGCCACGATGAACCTGACCCTGCGCGGGCTGGCCAATGTGCGCGTGCTGCTGCGCAACGTGCTCACCAGCAACCTCGACAACGAGCGCAAGGAACAGCTCGGCCTGCCGCAGGAGGGCTACCACGTCATCCTAGCCAACCCGCCGTTTGCCGGCCGGGTGGATAAGGACCGCGTGGTCGAGGAAGTGAAGGTCGGCACCAGCACGGCCACCGAACTGCTGTTCCTCAAATACATGATGGACAACCTGCGCCCCGGCGGGCGCTGTGGCGTCATCGTGCCCGAAGGCGTGCTGTTCGGCTCCACCGGCGCTCACAAGGAACTGCGGCGGCAACTGATCGAGAACAACCGCGTCGAAGCCGTCCTGTCGTTGCCCGGCGGCGTATTCCAGCCGTATTCCGGGGTGAAGACATCGGTGCTCTTCTTCAAGAAGGGCGGCGCGACCGAGAACGTGCTGTTCCTGCACGCCGACAACGACGGCTACAAGCTCGATGCAAATCACGACACCCCCATCGAGGCGGACGACCTGCCCGGTGCCACGACGGCATTTCAGCGACGGGATGAACTTCTGCCCCTGTGGCAGGCACGGGACACCGCGGCCGAGTGGCAGGGGAAGTGGTGGTTCGCCGATGCAGCGACGCTGCGGGCCAACGATTTCAATCTGTCGGCGGGGCGCTATCGCCCGATGAGCCAGTCGGCGGTGGAACACCGTGATCCACGGGAACTGCTGGATGAACTGGCGGCGATTGAGGCCGAGATTGTGGAAGAAGTGGAAGCGTTGAAGGCGGCGCTGGCGGAGCGGTTTGCATGAACTATGTTAAGCAGCGACTTGGCAGCCTTTGCGACGTCCGAATAGGTCGGACTCCAAGACGCGATTGTCCGCAATATTGGGGTGGCACTGCGACGTGGGTCACTGTTCGAGAGTTGAATGGTGAGGTTATCTCGTCAAGCAAAGAACAGATTTCCGATTTGGCAGTTCGCGATGTCATGCAGGCGCCTATCCCCGCTGGAACGCTTCTGTTTAGCTTCAAATTGAGCATTGGAAAGATGGCAGTTGCAGGCGTTCCGCTCTACACGAATGAAGCGATTGCAGCGCTAGTTATCCGCAATCCCCAAGTTCTTGATCGTGAATATTTGCGGTTTTCACTAATGGCGTCCAACTCTGAGGATGGCGCAAATCACGCAGTTCTTGGAAAGGTGCTGAACAAGGAGAAGGTTGAAGGGATAGAAGTCCCGGTTCCATCACTCCACGAGCAACGCCGCATCGTTGAGCTGCTTTCCCGTGCCGAAGGCATCGTTCGCCTGCGGCGGGAGGCCGAGAAGAAAGCCGCCGAACTCATCCCGGCGCTGTTCCTCGATATGTTCGGTGACCCGGCGACGAATCCGAAGGGGTGGGTGGTGGCGAAGTTTGGTGATGTGGGAGTGCTCGACCGAGGAAAATCCCGACACAGACCGCGTGATGCCGCAGAACTTTTCGGTGGCCCATATCCATTTATCCAAACGGGCGACGTAGCGAACTCCGGTGGTCGCATCACCCTGCACACGACAACCTATTCGGAAGTGGGCCTCGCTCAAAGCAAACTCTGGAAGGCCGGAACACTTTGCATCACCATCGCGGCAAACATCGCAAAAACGGGAGTTCTCACATTTGATGCCTGCTTTCCTGATAGCGTTGTCGGATTCTTGCCTAGTGGCGAGGTGCGCACAAACTTTGTCCAAGCATGGCTGGCCTTCCTGCAACCGACGCTGGAAGCAAATGCCCCCCAAGCCGCACAGAAAAACATCAATCTGGAAATACTGCGGAACCTTCCGATGATAGTTCCACCATTAGACTTGCAGAACGACTTCGAGACTCGGTGTGAATCGGTGTTCGGTATCCAATCACAACAATCTGCTGCCGCAACCAAGGCACAAGCCACCTTCGATGCTCTGCTGGCGCAAGCCTTCGCCACAGCATGACCCAGCCCTTTCCCATCCTGACCATTTCCAGCAACCAGTTTGCCGACGTTGAGCAGCTGGGGAGCAAGGAAAAGTTCTGGTTCTGGCGCGAGGGACAGAAATGGCTGTTCAAGGAGGCCCGACTGATCGAGTCGCCGCAGGGCATCGAGCCGACAGGCGAAGACTGGGCCGAGAAAATCGCCGCCGAGATTGCGCGGGTGCTGAACATTCCTGCGGCCACGGTTGAACTGGCAGAGTTTGAAGGGCGCAGGGGTTCAGCCTCACTTAACTTCACCACCGCCGCACAGCAGTTGATGCACGGCAACGAAGTAATGGCTGGGTATCTGGATAACTACGACCCCGAGGTTCGTTTCAAGCAGACAAGCCACACAGTCGAGAACATTATTGCCGCGATTCGCAAGATGTTCCCGAAGGCCAACGAGCACCGTACCGTCCTACGCCAACTTGCCAGCTACATGGTGCTGGATGCCTTGATCGGCAACACGGACAGGCATCACGAAAACTGGGGCTTGCTGTGGCAGGTGCTGGTGGAAATAGACGAGGTGAGCGAGAGCGCACGACTGAAAAAACAATACGACGTGGCTCCGAGCTTCGATCACGCATCATCCCTTGGCCGTGAGTTGCTGGATGCCAAACGCGCCGAGATTCTGGCGGCGGGGCGTGTTGAGACGTATGTCGGCAAGGGCCGGGGAGGCATCTACCTGACGGACGGAAAGAAAGGCGCCAACCCCTTGGCACTGGTAGAATCCATTGCTGTCCAATACCCGGATTTCTTTATGCCGACCTTGGACACTTTGCGTAAGGTTCCGTTAATCCGGCTAACTGAGTTGCTGGACAGGTTGCCGCATGACCGGGTTTCAGAGACGGCATGCAGTTTTGCCAAGGAAATGTTGCGTGTGGGGTATGCGCATTTGTTGAGGATTCGTTGATGAGAACTTTGTTTTTGGCTTGGCAGGCTCCGGCAGACAGGGCATGGTTCCCTGTGGGGCGGCTGGATGCCGATACGGAGCACTCTTTTTACCGATTTTGCTACACCCGGGGGGCAGACGAGGCCCGCACGGTAGGCTTTCACCCGATCGCGTCCTTCCCCGACTTTGCCGCTTCCTACAAGTCCTCTGAACTGTTCCCGATGTTCAGGAACCGTGTGCTGGGCAGCCAGCGCCGCGATTTCAAATCCTATCTGGACTCGCTGGCCCTCGACAAACCAGATCCGATTTCGATTCTGGCCGTATCAGGCGGCGAGCGGCAGACCGACAGCTTTGAAGTCTTCCCGAAAATCGAGAAGGATGCCGATGGCTCCTTCCGTTGCCGCTTTTTCCTGCATGGCCTGCGCCACATGAGTGAGGCGGCCCAAGCTCGTGCCCTCCATCTGCTGGAAGGCGAGTCGCTGGGGGTGTCCGTTGAGCTCAACAATCCCAAGTATGGCTTGGCAATCCAGCTAACCAGCCGGGATTACGAGTTTATCGGCTGGACGCCGCGCTACATCGTGGCCGATGTGCTGAAAGCGATCAACAAAACCCACGACATTGCTGCTAGGGTGATCAAGGTAAATGCGGATTCCGTTCCCTTGAACCGTAGGGTACTGGTGGAGTTGCAAGGCATTCTGCCGAGCGACTATGAACCGATGGCAGATGATGTTTTCCTACCGTTTTCCCAAGCGGTTTGATTCACTCGGAGAGGGCGAAATGCCCTCAGGTGTGCCCGCAGCCAAGCTCCACTTCCCCGTACCGGAAACCCGCTGAGAAATACGACAACAAGCCCCTTCCTTAACTGCCAGGAAACGAGGCTTTCAGGTCAGGAGGCCAGTGAAAAAAGCGACCTCTGCCACAAAAATCGCAAAGCTGCGCACACAACTTGAAAGTTTTGTGGTAGGCTTCTCGCGTCATCTTGGAGTTATTTCCCAAGCATAAAAGACCAGCCTCCGGCCCGGTGCGCGGCTACCGCACCTAACAAGATTGCCGGCCCTACGGGGAAGAAAGGCGGAAGTGCCCACCTTACGGGCTAGGGATGGTTTTCGTGTTCGCCCATCCTGAGGCCGGCTCCTAGCCCTAGTGGAGCCATGAACTCGTTCTCTATGGAGACGAGCCATCATGGCATCTACTACTTGCGCCCGTAGCGCCGCAGTTCCTTCTGTTGCAACCCCTCTCCCCTTAGCTGTTTCTGCCCCCGCTGTTGGGCCGTGCGTCCCTACGCCCCTGATCTGGCCCGGTTGCAAGGACTGGATTGTGGATGCCGTGGCATCCCACATTCCGGCTGACGCAACCCGTCTGGTTGATGTGTTTATGGGTTCCGGTACGGTCTCGCTCAAACTTGCGGACCGTTTCCAGTCTGTGCTCATGACCGACGTGAATCCCGACCTGGTGGGGTTCATGCGTGCGGGTTTGCAAGACCCAGAGGCACTGATTTCCGCAGCCGCCCCGCTGTTCGCTCCTGGAATGAACGATGCGGCGATCTACCGCCGGCAGCGCACCGCGTTCAACAACGGGCGGGGTAAGCGCACGGCTGCCCGCTTCCTTTATCTGAACCGTCATTGCTATGGAGGGATGATTCGGTACAACAAAAAGGGCGGATTCAACACTTCTGCTGGCAATCGAAAATCTTCGGCTTTCCCGGCGGAAAACATCCGTGGCCTGTCGAAGCGCCTACCCCACGCAGTCGTCGAGCTGGCTGACTTTCGGGTGACGATGCAGAAAGCCGGAGCTGGCGACCTAGTGATTGCCGACCCCCCCTATCTGGATTCAACCATCACTTACACGGCCGGCGGCTTTGGGCAACAGGAGCAGACCGACCTTGCCCGTGAGGCCGAACTAGCTGCTGCCCGTGGCGCGACCGTCATCATCTTCAACCACGACACACCGGCCGCTCGCGCGCTGTATGCACAGGCCAGCGAAATCGTCTCGCTCTCTATCCAGCGCAAGCTGGGAAAGCACGAAAAAGCGCCAGAGGTAATGGCGATTTATCGCCCTGTTGTGCAGGTGCCTGCGGCAGCCCCTGCCATGGCCGTCATGGATGACACCCAGCCCGTCGCCAACGAGGCCCGGTTCGACGCCCAGAACTTCAACGCTTTCGGCGTAATCGACGCACCCGAGACGGCCTGTGTCTACGCAGCTAGCACGGGGAAGGCCGAGGCAACCCTGTGGGCGCATCCAGTCGGTACCGCTTGGGTCACTGGCTTCGATTTCGCTTTTCGGGGCGGAGATTATGCCTGCGCCACATACTTGCCTTCCGCCCATGGGCAACGAGCTGATACCCGGTCAAAGGCGGTGGAGCTGGCTGCCACCGCGTTGCTGGACGAACTGAGCAGCCGATTCCAAGACCACAGCCTCCTGGTGAAGGCCCAGGCGACCGAGGTTCGCAACTTGTGCCAGTGGCTGACCGAGCTAGTGGAAACGGCCCGTGCTGGCGGCTTTGAGCCACGGCCAACCTTCACGTTCATCGACCTTTTCTCGGGCATCGGCGGTTTTCACCTCGCCATGAAGCAGGCTGGCGGCAAGTGCGTCCTGGCCTGCGAAATCAACCCAGAAGCGCGAAAGACCTACCTCGCCAACCATGACATGGATGGCGTACCGTTCCCTTCGGACATCACCCAACTGGCGGCCGTCGACGTTCCCGACCATGACGTGCTGTGTGCCGGGTTCCCGTGTCAGCCGTTCAGCATCGCTGGCAACAAGAACGGATTCGAAGACCAGCGCGGTGGCCTCATCTTCGACATGCTCCGCATCATCAAGGCCAAGCAGCCCAAGCTGGTCCTGCTGGAAAACGTCGTGAACTTCTGCACGGGCGAACACGGCCGGTGGAGCAGAACCCTTCGCCGCACGCTGGCCGGCATGGGTTACGCAATCAGCGGCAAGGTGCTGAATGCCGCCGATTTCGGAACAGCGCAAGAACGGGAGCGGGTGTTCTTCGTAGCCTACCGGCGCGATGTCTTCGCCGAGGCGCAGGGCTTCCAGATGCCTGTGGGTGACGGCAAATGGGTCTCGGTGGCCGACATCCTTGAAGCGGACGCACCCGATGGACACTACACCACCGACCGCATCGAGCCGTTCCCGACGGTGGATAAGAAATCACCGCTGCAACGCATCGGCATGCTGAAAGCCAGCAACGGCAAGGTTCGTCGCGGGCAGGATGCCCGTGTCTATGACCCGGCATTCCACGCCACGACGTTGCTGGCGAGCCAAGGCAACTGCGGCATGTATCTCGTTAATGGCAAGGCCCGCGCCCTGACACCGCGCGAGCGTGCCCGTCTGCAAGGCTTTCCCGACACGTTCCAACCGCACCCGGTCACATCCCACGCCAACAAGCAGTTCGGCAACAGCATCGCTGTCCCGGTTGCCGCCGCACTCGGCCGGGCCATTGCCAATCAGTTTTTCGAACAGGCTGCGTAAGGATGGCAACGGTATCTAACAGGTGGCGAATACGACCTGCGAGAAGTGTTCGCCAAATCCTCGACCTAGTCTGGAACAACGAAAAATACGTGGTTCCAGACTATCTCCGCCCCAACGGCAGCGTTGCGCTTTCGGCTTGTGCAACAGCTTTTTCCGCCTTCTGTCGGGGCTGGTCGTGAGCAATCTTGACTTTGCTTTCAGACCCGGCAAAACGGTGTGGAGCGAGCCATGTTTTGCGCAGGAAAAACACCTGCACAAAACGCCCGCTCCTGACGGAGGAAATAGCATGGGACGACCAGTGTTACCACGAGAATCGCTGCGCAAGAAAGCCGAAACCTATCTCACCCCGGCGGAGCGGGAAGAGATAGTTGCCAAGGCGAAGCAGGCTCGACTGTCGCTCGCCAGCTTCCTTCGCATCGCTGCCCTCGGGCACCCGATTCATTGTGTGCCCGTAATAAACGGGGAGCGCTGGGCCGAGCTTGCGCGCACCACCGCCAACCTGAATGCGATGGCGATGAAGGTACACACGGGTGAAGTCAGCAACATCCCCGAACAGGTGCTCGATGAACTCAGCGAGCAGGTGGAAACCGTTCGCAGGCTGCTCATGGGAGAGTCCGCATGATTGCCAAGCAGATCATCGGCAGCGGCTTCCGTGGCGCGCTGGAATACCTTCGGCACGGCAGCCGTGGCGTGCAGCGTGAGCGAGGCGAAGTCCTCGACACCAACCTGCCGGCCAACGACCACAGCCCCCGTGCCTTTGCACGAAGCATGGGCGCATTCCGAAAGCTCAATCCGAAGCTCGGGCGGGCGGTCTATCACGTCTCGCTGTCTCCAGCTCCCGGTGACGAAATCAGCGATGAGCAGTGGCGGGAGATTGCCCGCCGGTATCTAACCGGTATGGGCTTCAAGGACTGCGGTTTCGTCCTCATCAAACACGACGACGAGGCCGGGAGCGAAGGCGCCCGCCCACCGCATGTCCATATTCTCGCCTGTCGGATTCGTCCCGACGGCAGTACGGTTTCCGACCAGAACAACTATCGCCGCTCGGAGAAGCTGGTTCGGGAGATCGAGGCCAGGTTCGGCCTCGTGCAAGTCGCAGTCAAACCAAGAAAAACGAAACCAGAGGAGGAAAGCCCGATGAACGACAAACTGAACGCCTATGCAGCGAAGCGGCTCGAAGCCGCCGCGCAGGATGCCGACGATGTCATGGCAATCGCGCAAGCAACGGAGGTGTATGCCGCCGAGCCTGCCGGTGCCCTGACCGACCGGGAACGCAGGGACTACAAGCGGGAAATCCTCGAAGCCGAGTATCAGGCAATCGTGCGCGACACCTTCGTTGAACAGGTTCGCTACGTGCGGCGCGGGACATCCGGGCTAACGCTGCACTTCCGTTCGGGCGGCAGGATTCTCGATGCCGGAGACCGTGTCAGCGCGCACGGCATGTCCGCCACTGAGGCTGCCGAGGCCATCATCGAACTGGCCATCCTGAAAGGCTGGCCGAGCGTCGTCCTGACCGGCAACGAAGCGTTCCTGAACCAGGCCTTCGCCATCGCACTGGCCAAGGGTCTGACGGTTCAGCCGCGCCCCGACCAGATCGAAATCTTTCTTCGGGTGCAGCAGGCCCATGCGGGCAAGGGCGGCAACTCGGCCACAAGCGCAGCAACGCCACCCGCCGACCCACCGCGCAAGCTGGTTCGCCAGATGACGGGCTTGAACGGATTCAACGAGCGCAAGCAGGCGCAATCGGAACCCCTGCCGGGCGACATCGACAGCGCCCCGAGGCGATTCCGGATGTGAGCATCGACCACAACACAAATACAAACAACACCACAGGGAGGAAACAGCATGGACGCCAAGACCTATATCTCACTCAACATCGACGAAATGACGCGCCTTGAACAGGCGGGTTTCGAGGCCATCGCCCTCTATCTGCTGTTCAAGCAGAAAGCGAACTTCCGAACCGGAGAACTCGGCGCCTTCCATCGCCAGAAGCTGACCTATGCCGGTTTCGCCAGAGCCATGGACCGCCCGGCGACGCAGGGGCGTGCAGCGGTGACGTTCGACTCGACGGACATCAAGCGGATGATCGTGCAGCTGGAAGCCCTCGGACTGGTCGCAGAGACCTGCTGGGACGGCAAGCGGTTGAAGTTGCGTCTGCCGCTCTCCCCGCTGTGGAAGGGCAACGATGCCGCAACAGCGGCGAAGTTGCCACGGACGGCGGTTTCCGAATCGGCCCGGAATGCAGACGCCACAGCCGTTTCTGTCCAGTCGCCCGTGCCTCTATCAGTAATGACCTCTGAAAGAGGATCAATACCTTTTTTCAATACTGCGATCACTACTGACACCGGCGGCGGAGAATCCGCCGCCGGCCCCTCGAAGGAGCGTGCGGCCCAGGCGCCGCGGCCGGCGGCGCGCACGCTGACCGACGAGGAACTTGCCACGGCATTCGACGAACTGTTCGCCGACGAACTTTCGAAAGGCCTGCACCATCGCGCAACATCCCCCGACGAAGCCCTTGTCGCCAGCTTCCGGGCCATGGTGGCTGCCAGAGGCGGATTGATGGCGGACACCCCGGTGAGCCGTGATTACTACGTCGCATGGGCACAACGCCAGATCACGGTCGAGCAGCTTGATGCGGCTTTGTCGGAATGGGCGTCGATCAATGCCAACGCGCCGTTCAAGCCCGGTGACATCAACACTCTGCTGTTTCCCGTCCAGCGCCCGACGTATTCCCGGAACACACACCAGCGCCCGAGGCACAGCGGCGTCGTGCTCTGACTTTCAGACGGGCGGCTGCGACAAGCACTGCCCGTCTTGATATGCACACGGAGATACACAACGGGAGCCGTCATGCAGAACATCCGGGAGGAAGTCACCAACCGAATCATCGCCGCGCTGGAAGCTGGTACACCGCCATGGCGTCAGGGCTGGCTGACGATGGCAGCGCATTGCAATGCATCGACGGGACAGACCTACAAGGGCATCAATCAACTGATTCTCGGCATGGCGGGCTTCTCGGACAATCGCTGGATGACGATGAAGCAGGCCAACGCCATGCGAAGCGACGAGCACCCGCAAGGCTTGCGGGTACGCAAGGGCGAGAAGGCGACAATGCTGGTGCGCATGGTCGAGGTGGCGAAGCGGTCGGGAGACGCGCCACCGGAGGATGGCGAGGTGGTGGCCGAGGATGGCAAGACAAGGCTGGTGATGAAGG
The DNA here is from genome assembly GCA_026646875.1 of Rhodocyclaceae bacterium. Lineage (GTDB taxonomy): Bacteria > Pseudomonadota > Gammaproteobacteria > Burkholderiales > Rhodocyclaceae > 66-26. The sequence continues at coordinate 26,840 of JAPKHL010000017.1, forward strand.
GCTTTCATGTCTTCAACGCATCGCAAATCGAGGGCATGCCGCCGGCCCCGAAGCCGGATCGTGAAATCGAGCCGAATGCTGCCGTGGAACACATCATCGCCGGCTTGAAGACGGACGGCATGGTGCTGCTGCACGGCGGCGACAAAGCCTATTTCTCGCCGAAGCTGGACAGCATCACGATGCCGGAGCCGGGAGCGTTCATCACGAGCGACGATTACCACTCGACATTGCTGCATGAAGCGGCGCACGCAACGGGAATCAAGAAGCGGCTGGACAGGTTCGGTCTGTTCGGCGGCCTGGGCAGCACCGAGGCCTATGCCCGCGAGGAACTACGTGCAGAGATTGCGTCCATGATGCTGGGAGCCAGCATCGGCATCGGCCAGAGCCAGTTTCACGAAGCCAACCATCATGCCTACCTCGCTTCGTGGGTTTCGGCGCTGAGGAAGGACAAGAACGAGATTTTCAAGGCGTCGGCGGCGGCACAGCATATTTCGGACTGGCTGCAAGCGCACGCCGTGAAGCCCGAGGTGGCGGCGACGGCAGAAGTGGATGCGGCGCCGACGGTTGAACCAGAACCGGAGGCGGTGCTGCCGCAGAAGCCGAGGCGGCGAGCCGGGATGCGGATGTAGCGATTGAGTAGCAATGGATGCGAGCACGATCATCGCCCACCCCATCCGAAAGACTCAAAGCCCGCCAGAGCGCTCCCATCCGGGGGGAGTGTCAGAGGATTCTCCCGATGCCGTGGCCTTGTCCACCTCGGCCCGGTCCAAGGCCTCGCGGCAACGCGTGATGGCATCGGACATGGCCTCGCAGACACGGAGCGACAAATCCCTTTGGGCAATCGTGCTGGACCACGGCATGCAAGCCGCCTCGTCCGCTGGAAGCCATACGATTTCCCATTTTCCTAGCCTTGCGAAGAAGATGTCGACGCTGGTGTCCTCCACCGACCCACCGACTTTACCGTCCGGGGTCAGCCAGTATGGCCGCTCCTCGGCCACGTCCGCCACGGTGCGGAAGAGTTGCCCCTTCCTGACCGCGGCCTCGACGTTGTCGGAGACGCGTTGCGAGGTCTGCCAGTCCACGAGGTCGCGTTTCCGGTAAAGGCACTTCTGATTCGCCCCCCTGCTTCCGGATACGCCGTATTGCATGTATGCCGGCCCGCCGCCACCAGGCCTGCGCAGCCTTTCGAGTTGCCGCACGGACAATCGGAGGAAGACGGCAGTCTCCGCCGTGGTCAGGGCGGCGTCGTCGGGAAGACGATGGAGGAGGTCAAGGGTTTCGAGGTCGGCGATCTTCGTCACGGGTCGAGCTTCCGCTTTCGGATGGCGCGATTCTATGCCTCGCCCCCACTCGCCTCAACCGGCTTCCTCGGACGCCCCGTCCTCGGCCTGTCCTTGGGGACCTCTGGCAGGGGTTTGGCGGGGAGCGGAGATTTGTCATCGGGCTTGAGGCTGTTCCAGACGTTCGGCCCGCGAATGAGGATGGCCTCCTCTATCTTCCGCATCCAGCGTCGCAACAGGCTCCACTCGGCGGATGTGTAGCGGTTGTGCGTCTCCGCCTGGTCGTGGTTCATGAAGAGCTTGCCGATGCGGTCGGGCACTTCGAGTTCGGTGAGAATCGAGCCGAACGAGCGTCGAAGGTCGTGTCGCGTCAGGACGGGTATATCGGCGATCTCCCGGATGCGTCCGAGGAGGTCCTGCGCATCGCTGTAATGGCCTGCCCTGTTCGCCCGGCTCCGCGACGGGAACACCCATATCCTCGAGGAGAGGGACTCCCCCAGCCTTTCCGCGGCCTCCTCCTGGCGACGACGGAGAAGCTCGACGGCACAGGGCCCAAGCGGAAGCACGTGGTCCTGCCCGTTCTTCGTCTTGTGGAAGAAGACCCTTCCCTCCTTCAGATCGACCCATGAGTTCGTCAGCCGCTCGCCGTCCGTGAGCATCTCATGCCATTTAAGCTTCGCACACTCCGTCTTCCGCGCCCCTGTCAGCAGGGTCAGGAGCAGGTAGTCGCAGCCCGTCTTGTTCTCGCGGGTGAGTCGCTTCGCCCATAGAGCCTCGAGGAACCTGCCGAGGGTGTCGGACGGCGTCAGCGGATTCCTGACCATCTTCTCCTTCCGCTCCCGCTCGATGACGTCGCCTGTCCTGTAAAGCCCTGACAGCTTGACGATGGAAAACGGGTTTGCGGTCAGGAGTGGGGCGCGGAGGGAGGCGGCTGCGGCGAGGGTCTCGACCTCGATTGCCCTCTGGACGACCGTGTAGGCCGTGCGGAACGCCTGCTCGTTGGCTGTGGCGTGCGCCCTCCCCGCCTTGAAGCGCTTCACGATCTCGTCCATGTCGAGGGCACGGATTTTTTTGTCACCCCAATCGGCGAACCTGGCGGCGGCGCGTCGATACACCCGCATCGTCTCGGGCTTGGCGGGCTTGTTCTCCCGGTTCTCGACGTATTCGAGGAACTCGTCGAAGGCGGCCCCCAGCGTCTTCTCGGCCGCCGAGAGCTTCCTCGCCGCGACGTTTGGGTTGATTTGCTTCGCCCTCATTTCCGCGCCGAGGACGGCCGCCCTGTTGCGGGCGACCTCGAGACCGTTTGGCTGGCCGAGATACTCTGCGACGCTGCCGAGCGTTGCCCTGAACGTCTTGCCCTCCACCTTGCGCTGCACGATGAAGGTCTTCCTGCCCCCCACCTTGACCCCGAACCCAAGTGGCGCGCCGGGAGAAGCGTCGAAGACGATGTATGGCTCGCCGCCGGCATTCTCTTCGTAGATAATCTTGCCCTTCTGGTCGAAGCCGACGGGCTTCCTGTCGGGAGAGAGCGACTTGAGCAGGGCGACGGTCAGTTCTGTCTTCACGACCTTCCTCCATCTCTGGGAGACCCGCAGGCTTCCCGAAAAAAAGCACCGAACCCCTTGTTTTTGCTTGGATTCGGATTATCGACGGGATCACGGCTTCCCGTTTTCGTGATGTTATCCGTTTGGATGCCATCCGGGAAGCCAACGGGAAGCCCGGGAAGCGGGGAAGATGGCGGCAAATGGCGGAAGTCGGCGGCAAACGGCGGAGCATACATACTCCGAAAGCCTTGTGAAAACAGCGATTGAGGCAATATACACTTGACCGGCATGAATATCGAAAAACACACCCCGATGATGCAGCAGTACCTGCGCCTGAAAGCGCAGCACCCGGACACGCTGCTCTTCTACCGCATGGGGGATTTCTACGAGCTGTTCTTTGATGATGCCGAGAAGGCGGCGCGGCTCCTGGACATCACGCTGACCACGCGCGGGCAGTCGGCGGGGATTCCGATCAAGATGGCCGGCGTGCCTTTCCATGCGGTCGAGCAGTATCTTGCCAAGCTGGTCAAGCTCGGCGAGTCGGTGGTGATCTGCGAGCAGGTCGGCGATCCGGCCACCGCCAAGGGGCCGGTCGAGCGCGCGGTGGCGCGCATCGTCACCCCCGGCACGCTGACCGACGCAGCGCTGCTCGACGAGAAGCGCGATACGCTGCTGATGGCGCTGGCGCCGGGCAGGCATACGCTGGGGCTGGCCTGGCTCAACCTGGCCAGCGGCGAGCTGCGCGCGACCGAGGTGGCGAAGGCCAAGTTGCCGGCAACACTGGAGCGCATCCGTCCGGCCGAGATCGTTGTGCCCGATTCGCTGGCGCTGGCCTTCACGCCGGCGGCGGCGCTCACCCGGCGGCCGGACTGGCACTTCGACACCGAGGCCGCCGAGCGCGAGCTGTGCCAGCAGTTCGCCGTGGCCTCGCTGGCGGGCTTCGGCATCGAGGAGGCCGGCGTCGAGGTTGCCGCCGCCGGCGCGCTGCTGCGCTACGCGCAGGCGACGCAGGCGCGCGCGCTGCAGCACGTGCGCGCGCTGGTCGTCGAGCGCGAGTCGGCGTACATCGGGCTCGATGCGGCCACGCGGCGCAACCTGGAGCTGACCGAGACGCTGCGCGGCCAGCCGGAGCCGACGCTGTGCTCGCTGCTCGATACCTGCGTCACGGCGATGGGTTCGCGCTGCCTGCGCCACGCGCTGCACCACCCGCTGCGCGATCGCGCCATTCCCGCCGCGCGCCATGCGGCGGTGGAGTCGCTGATGGGCGACGCCAACCGGGGCGCGCAGGATGTGCGCGATGCGCTGAAAGGCATCGCCGACATCGAGCGCATCGCCGGTCGCGTTGCGCTGTTCTCGGCCCGTCCGCGCGATCTCTCCGGCCTGCGCGACGGTCTTGCCCGGCTCGATGCGCTGCGCGCGCCGCTGGCCGCCACGGATGCGCCGCTGCTCGCCGAGCTGCACGCGCAGCTGGCGACACCCGGCGCCGTGCTCGACCTGCTGACCCGCGCCATCGCCGCCGAACCGTCGACCAACCTGCGCGACGGCGGCGTCATCGCCCCCGGCTACGACGCCGATCTTGATGAACTGCGCGGCATCCAGGACAACTGCGGCGAATTCCTGCTGGCGCTGGAGGCGCGCGAGAAGGAACGCACCGGCATCGCCAGCCTGAAGGTGGAATACAACCGCGTGCATGGTTTCTACATCGAGGTCACGCACGCCAACGTCGACAAGATCCCCGAGGATTACCGCCGCCGGCAGACGCTGAAGAACGCCGAGCGCTACATCACCCCCGAACTGAAGGCCTTCGAGGACAAGGCCCTGTCCGCGCAGGACCGGGCGCTGGCGCGCGAGAAGCTGCTCTGGGAGGAGATCCTGACGGCGCTGCAGCCGGAGATTCCGCGCCTCTTGGAGATCGCCCGCGCCGTGGCGCTCACCGATCTGCTGGCGGCCTTCGCCGATGTGGCAGCGCGGCGCGACTACCGCCGGCCCGGATTCTCGGAGGAGCCCGGCCTGCTGATCGAGGGAGGCCGCCATCCGGTGGTCGAGAACCAGATCGCCGCCGAGGGCGAATCGTTCATCGCCAACGACACCAGGCTCGGCGACAGCAGAAGGTTGCTGCTGATCACCGGTCCGAACATGGGCGGCAAATCGACCTACATGCGGCAGACCGCGCTGATCGCCCTGCTCGCCCACATCGGCGCCTTCGTGCCGGCCACGCGCTGCGTGCTCGGGCCGCTCGACCAGATCTTCACCCGCATCGGCGCCTCCGACGACCTTGCCTCCGGCCGCTCGACCTTCATGGTCGAGATGACCGAGTCGGCTGCCATTCTCCACCATGCCACCGGGAACAGCCTGGTGCTGATGGACGAGGTCGGTCGCGGCACCTCCACCTTCGACGGCATGGCGCTGGCCTTCGCCATCTGCCGCCACCTGGTCGAGAAGAACCGCGCGCTCACCCTCTTCGCCACGCACTACTTCGAGCTGACGCTGCTGGCCAACGAGTACCGCGAGCTGGCCAACGTGCATCTCGACGCCATCGAGCATGGCGAGAAGATCGTCTTCCTGCACGCCGTCGAGGACGGCCCGGCCAGCCAGAGCTACGGCATCCAGGTGGCGGCGCTGGCCGGTGTCCCCTCGTCGGTGGTGCGCGCGGCGAAGCGGCAGTTGCGCGAGTTCGAGCAGCGCGCGGCGATCAACCCGCTGCAGCCCGATCTCTTTGCCGCGCTGCCGCCTCCGCGGGAACCCCCCGAACCCGTGCCCGGGCCTGCGAATCCGGTACTGGAACACCTGGCCGCGCTCGATCCCGACGCGTTGACGCCCCGCCAGGCGCTCGACGCCCTCTACGCGCTGCGGGCCCTGCTGCCGTGAAGCGCCTGCTCTGCCTGCTGCTGTGCTGCCTCGGCGCCGCCGCGCACGCCGGCCATCCTGCGGGCGGAAACTGGCGCGTGGCGCTGATCGGGGATACCCCGTACAGCGAGCACGAGCGGCGCGAGCTGCCGGCCATGCTGGCGCGCATCGCGGCCACGCACGCCGATCTGGTGCTGCACGTCGGCGATTTCAAGGACGGGCGCTCCCCCTGCAGCGATGCGCTGTTCGAGGATCGGCGCGCGCTCTTCGACGCGCAGCCAGGCGCCTTCGTCTTCGTCCCCGGCGACAACGAATGGAGCGACTGCGGCCGCAAGGCGGCCGGCGGCCACGATCCGCTGGAGCGGCTGGCGCGGCTGCGCGCGCTGTTCTTCGCCGAGGCGCGCACGCTCGGGCGCCAGCCCCTCGCCGTCGAGCGCCAGTCGGCGCAGCGGCCTGAGCACCTGCGCTGGCGGCTGGGGCCGGTGCTGTTCGTCACCCTCAACGTTCCGGGCGGTAACAATAACCGGGGGCCGGGCAAGCCGCGCAGCGAGTTCGCCGCGCGCAACCCGCAGGTCATCGCCTGGCTGCGCGAGGCCTTCGCGCTCGCCCGCGGGGAAAACCTGCGCGGGGTGGTGGTGGCCATGCAGGCCAATCCGGGTTTTCGCGAGTTCGCCAGCGGCCAGCCGTACAGCGGCTATCGCCGCCTGCTGGAAGTCCTGCGCGAGGAAACGCAGGATTTTACCGGCGAGGTCCTGCTGGTGCATGGCGACACCCACTGGCAACGCATCGATACCCCGCTGCGCCACGCCACGAGCGGCCGGCCGCTGGCCAACTTCACGCGCGTGGAAACCTTCGGCGCACCCTTCATGGGCTGGGTGCGGCTGCACATCGACGCGGCCGGCGAGCGCTTGTTCCGCCTCGAGGCGCACCCCCATCCGGAGCGCTGACGGACTGCGGTTTACCGCAATGGCGGCGGCACGGTGCACGGGCTACCCTCACACGAGTGCATTGCTCCGGAGAACGCCGTGCCGATCCAGCCTACCCTCAGCCGCGCCATGGGCGCCCTGCTTCTTGCCGCTGCCGCCATCGCCGCGCAGGCCGGCGAAATCGTCGTGGCCCAGGTGGCCCCCTTCAGCGGCCCGCTGGCGCCCACCGGCAGCTATCTGCGTGCCGGCGCGCAGCTTCATTTCGACGCGGTGAATGCCGCCGGCGGCATCCACGGTGCAAGGATCCGCCTGGCGGTGAAGGACGATGGCTACAAGAGCGAGGAGACCGTCCGGCTCGCTCGCGAGATGCTCGGGAGCGAGCAGCCGCTGGCCTTCATCGGTTTCGTCGGCACCGGCAACGTCGAGGCGATCATCAAGGAGAAGGTCCTCGACGAGGCGGGGGTGCCGCTCGTCACCGTGCGCACCGGCGCCTCCTCGGTCACCGCCAGGGCGCACCCGCTGATCTTCGTCACGCGGGCGAGCTACGCCGAGGAGGTCGGGAAGATCGTGACCCAGTACGCCTTGACCGGCTTCAAGCGGCTGGCCGTGCTCTATCAGGACGATGCCTTCGGACTCGACGTGCTGGCCAGTACGGAAAAGGCGATTGCACAGGCCGGCGGGCAACTGGTCGCCAAGGGCGCCTATGAGAAGAACACTACGCAGGTGGAAGCGGCGGTGAAAGCGATCCAGGCCGCCGACCCGCAGGCGGTGATCATGATCTCCAACACCGCGGCCAGCGCCGAGTTCCTCAAGCAATCCCGCGAGGCGGGCAACATGGCGCAGTACGTGACGCTGTCGGTCACCGATGCCGGCCAGGTGGTCAAGCGCATTGGCGCCGAGAAGGCGCAGGGGCTGGCGCTGACACAGGTGGTGCCGGACCCGAACGCGCGCGCGGTGCCGCTGGTGCGCGAGGTGCAGGAGAATTTCCGGAAATTCGCGCCGAAGGACGTGGAGGTCAACCACACCTTCATCGAAGGCTACCTTGGCGCCAAGGTGCTCACCGAGGCCCTGCGCCGTGCCGGCCCGAATCCGACACGCAAGAAGCTGCGCGACACGCTCGAGTCGATCCGCGATTACGACACGGGCGGGGTGTTCATCGGCTTCTCGCCGGGCAGCCATGTCGGCAGCCGCTATGTGGACATCACCATCATCAACCGTGAGGGAAAGCTGATTCGCTGACCGGTGAGACGCAATGAGAAACGCGGCCACCGGGGCCGCGTTTCTCATTGTTTACCGCAGGCGACGGGTCACTCGTGATCGTGATCGAAATCGTCGCCGTGGATGTGTCCGTGCTCGATTTCCTCGGGACTCGCCGGACGCACGGCGGTGACCGTGCAGGTGAACACCAGCGCCATTCCGGCCAGCGGATGGTTGCCGTCAAGGACGACCTTGTCGTCGGCGATCTCGGTGACGCGATAGATCAGGATATCGTCGTCATCGCCGCCGTCCGGCACGCCCTCGAACTGCATTCCGACCTGCAGTTCCTTGGGGAAGCCGTTGCGCGGCTCGATCTGCACCAGTTCCGCGTCGTACTCGCCGAAGGCGTCGTCGGGCTGCATCTTGACCGTCACCGATTCACCGACGTTCTTGCCCTGCACGGCTTCCTCGATCATCGGGAAGATGTCGTCGTAGCCGCCGTGCAGATAGACGAGCGGCTCCTTGCCGGGATCGACCAGCACGCCATCGGGATCGGTGACGCTGTAGTCGAGGGTAACGACGGTATTCTTGGCAACTTGCATGTTCATGAATTGAGTTCCTTCACCGCGCGCAGGATGTCCAGCGCGTGGCCCTTGGCGTTGACGCCGTAGAGCGCAAGACGCACAACGCCGTGTTTGTCGATGACGAAAGTGGAGCGGACGATGCCATGCTTTTTCACGCCATCGACCTCCTTCGCCTGCCACACTCCGTACCGCTTGCAGGCCACGCCCTCCTCGTCCGACAGGAGACGCACGGAAATGCCGTGCTTGTCGCGGAATTCGGCGTGCCGGATGCAGTCGTCGCGGCTGATGCCGAGGACGGTGCAGTCGTGGCGCGCGAATTCTTCCTCATGGTCGGAAAAATCGGTCGCTTCCAGCGTGCAGTGCGGGGTGTCGTCTTTCGGGTAGAAAAAGAGGATGACGTGACTCTTGCCTTGAAACTGCGCGATATCGATCAGCTCCATATCCGCATCGGGGAGGACGAACGTCGGCGCTGCCTGTCCTGCTTTCAGCATGGTGCCTCCTCAAAGACCCGGCCTGCCGCAACGGAGCGGCGGGTTGCGCCGATTCTAACCAAGCTTCCGCGGGCGTGCCACAACAATCCGTACACGCCGTCACACGTCGCAAGACGCGCTGGGCTATGCTGTGCCGACCCATTGCCCCCACCTTGCAAGGAGCCTTCGATGTTCGAGAGAAACCGCCTCGCCGCACCTGCCGGCGCATTCGTTCTGGCCCTGCTGGCCCTCCCCGCCCTGGCCGGAACCACGATCGATCTGTCGGCCGAGGCCGCGCGGCCGGCGGCCAACGATCAGGTGCGCGCCACGGT
>JAPKHL010000018.1 GCA_026646875.1 Rhodocyclaceae bacterium
AGTGCTCCAACGCCTCGTAGAAGGCGGCAATACGGCGGTGGTGATCGAGCGGCGCCGTTTTTCCGGTCGGACCGGCAGCCGGAGCTGCGCGGTTCGATCAGTGTTGCATCAGGCGGACTTTTCCTCGCCGCCGACGAAGAAGCTGGCGACATAGACGAGGAGGCCGATGAAGAAGGCCACGCCTGCCCACTCGCGCATCCAGTAGAACAGGGCGACCTGATCCTGGCCGACCATGAACGGCACGGGATCCTCGGAGACGCGCTGCAGCCACACCTGCAGGATGCCGGCGGCGGTCAGGAACAGGGTGATGAACACCATGGCGATGGTCATCAGCCAGAACGACCACATTTCCAGCACTTGCGACTTGTTGCTGTTGGCGGCACGACCGCGCAGCAGCGGCATGGCGTACGAGATCATGGTCAGGTTGACCATCACGTAGGCGCCGTAGAAGGCCATGTGGCCGTGCGCCGCGGTGATCTGCGTGCCGTGCGTGTAGTAGTTCACCGGGGCCAGCGTGTGCAGGAAGCCCCAGACGCCGGCGCCGAGGAAGGCCATCACGCCGGTGCCGAGCGCCCAGAGGACGGCGGCGCGGTTCGGATGCTCGCGACGGCGACGGTTCACCATGTTGAAGGCGAAGACGGTCATGGCGAAGAAGGGGATCGGCTCCAGGGCGGAGAAGATCGAACCCCACCACTGCCAGTATTCCGGCGTGCCGATCCAGTAGTAGTGGTGGCCGGTGCCGATGATGCCGGTGACCAGCGCGAGGGTGATGATCACATACAGCCACTTCTCGATCACCTCGCGGTCGACGCCGGTGGTCTTGATCAGCACGTAGGCCAGCATGGCGCCCATGATCAGTTCCCAGACGCCTTCCACCCACAGGTGAACCACCCACCACCAGAAGAACTTGTCGACGACGATGTTGGCCGGGTTGTAGAAGGAGAACAGGAAGAACACCGCCAGACCCCACAGCCCGAGCAGCAGCACCAGCGCGATCGAGGTCTTGCGGCCCTTCAGCACGGTCATGGTGATGTTGAACAGGAAGGCCAGGGCGACCACCACGATGCCGAGCTTGGTCGGCAGCGGCTGCTCGAGGAACTCGCGTCCCATCGTGGCCAGCAGGTCATTGCCGGTCAGCTTGGCGAGCGTGGCGTACGGCACGGTCAGGTAGCCGACGATGGTCAGCGCGCCGGCGACCAGGAAGACCCAGAACAGCACCAGGGCCAGCTTGGGGCTGAACAGCTCGGTTTCCGCCTCTTCCGGAATCAGGTAGTAGGCGGCGCCCATGAAGCCGAACAGCAGCCAGACGATGAGCAGGTTGGTGTGGACCATGCGGGCCACGTTGAACGGGATTTCCGGGAAGAGGAAGTCGCCGATAACGTACTGCAGGCCGAGGATCAGGCCGAACAGGATCTGCCCGATGAAGAGGCCGATGGCCGCGATGAAATAGGGTTTTGCAACCGCTTGCGATTTATATTGCATGATCAGTTCTCCCTTGGATCAACCCTGGATGTTGGGCGGCCACTTGGCATCGTTGATCGTATTGACGAATTCCAGGAAGTTGGCCAGATCGTCCAGTTCCTTGTCCGTCAGGTTGAACTGCGGCATGCTGCGGCGGCCCGGAATGCCCTCGGCGGGACGGCTCTGGATGAAGGCCTTGACGGCTTCCTTGCTGCCCAGGCGCTCGACCACGTTGGCCAGTTCCGGTGCGAAGTAGGCGCCCTCACCCATGAGGGTGTGGCAACCGATGCAACCGCGGTTTTCCCAGATGTGCTTGCCGGCGGCGATGGACGGCGTGATGTTCTGCCGCATGTCGCGTTTCGGAAGCTGTTGATGTGTGTCGAAGGACAGCGCAAGGAACAGGAGGAAGAAGAAGACCGTTCCCCCGTAGAAGATGTTGCGCGCCATCGACTTGGTGAAAGCGCCACTCATATGGATTTCCCCCTATCGTTGTTGAAAATACTGCCCGCGCATTATCCTTCCATGATGTTACGGAGCATTGATGTAGGTTAAAAAAGTGTGTCGGGCCGGGAGCGTCGATCCAGCCCCGGCCGGCTCAGCTGTCGGCGCCGAGGCAGGCGCCGGTACGCACCGGCGGGTTGGGACCGGCAAGCAGCAGGATGTCCTCGGCCACCAGTTCGGGCGGAAGGCCCTGCCGGTAGCCCGAGAACTGTACCTGCATGTCGGTGGCCGTCATGCCGGGAGCGATGCCATAGACGCGCACGCCGGTGTCGCGCAATTCCAGTGCCAGCGCCGCAGTGAAGCCGATCACCGCCGACTTGCTGGCGCAGTAGACCACCGCGCGCGGCATGCCGTAGGTGCCCAGTGCCGAAGCGATGTTGATCACGCACCCGGCGTCGTTCTCCAGCAGGTGGGGCAGCACGGCACGCGTGGCGTTGAGCGTTCCCCTGACATTGGTGTCGAGGATCGCGTGGATCGAGGCGGTATCCTGCGTGGAGAAATCGGCGAGCGCCAGTCTGCCGGCGTTGTTGACCAGGATGTCGATGCGTCCGAAGCGCGCCAGGGTGCGCCGGACGAGGTCCTGCATGGCGGGGAAATCGCTGACGTCGGCTTGCCAGCCAGCCACCTCGCCGAGCTTGCCGAGTTCTTCCAGTGCCGCCGCCAGGCGCGGACCGTCGAGAGCGCAGATGGCCACCCGAGCCCCTTCGGCGAGGAAGGCTGCCGCCGTCGCGTAGCCGATGCCGCGCGAGCCGCCGGTGACGAGCACGATCTTTCCTGCGAACTTACCTTGCGTTTCCATGGCCGGTCTTCCGTGATTCAGGCGTGGGTCGAGGCAGGAAATGTAGCTGAAGTGGCCGAAAAAAACGACGCCGAAAAATGACGTCGAGGAACGGTGCGTCGTGCCGGCCGGCGCCCGCGGGGGCCGCCGGCACGGTTCACCGCGCCGCTGCGGGTGCCGGAGCGTCCTGAGCGGCCCCGGTTTCCCAGCCGCCGCCGAGGGCCTTGAAGAGGTCGGCCAGCGCGCTGCGCCGGGCACGCTCGCTGTCGATGCGCGACAGCTCGACGGCCAGCAGGTTGCGCTCGACGTCGAGCACCTCGAGCCGGCTGGCGATGCCGGCATCGTAGCGCAGCCGGACCTGCGTCAGGCCTGCCTCGAGCGCGCCGGCGCGCGCCGTTTCCGCCGCCAGCCGTTCTCCCGTCGCCTGCTGGGCGGCCAGCGCATCGCGCACGTCGCGGAAGGCCGCAGCCACCGCCTGCCGGTATTGCGCCAGGGCCTGCTCGTGGCGCGCCTCGGCGGCCTCGACGCCGAAGCCGATGCGTCCGGCGTTCCAGATTGGCTGGCTGATCGCCGCAGCGAACTGGAAGATGCCGGCCGGGCCACTGAAGAGGTTGGAGAAGGCCACGCTCTCACTGCCCAGCATGGCGGTCAGGCCGAGACTGGGGAAGTACTGTGCGCGTGCCGCGCCGATGCGGGCATTGGCGGCGATCAGCCGCTGCTCGGCTTCGCGCAGGTCGGGGCGGCGCAGCAGCAGATCGGAGGGCAGACCGGCCGGGATCACCACTGCGGACAAGGTGGCCGGTGCACCGCGTTCCGCCCGTCCGCTCAGGACGTCGCGCGGCGATCGGCCGAGCAGCAGGGCCAGCGCGCTTTCGTTGCGTTCGCGCGCCTGCGTCAGCGTTGCCAGTTGGGCGCGCGCGTCCGCCGCCTCGGCTTCGCTCTGGCGCAATTCGAACGTCGATGCAGTGCCGGCCTCGAGCCGCTTGCCGAACAGCGCGAGGGTCTCCTCGCGACTGGTCAGCGCGCGCCGGGCGACGGCTTCCTGGGCGTCGGCCGCGAGCAGCGCGAAATATTGCTGTGCCACCTGCGCGGTCAGTGACAACCGCACCGCTGCCTGCGCCGACTCGGCGGCCAGCAGATCGGCGCGCGCGGCTTCACTGGCGCGGCGGTATTTGCCCCAGAAATCCACCTCGTAGGCCACGTCGAGCGTTCCCCGATAGGTGTTCTGGATGCGCGGCAGGTCGGCCGGACGGGGCATCGAGCCACGCAGCGTGGCCTGGTCGCGGCTGCCGGCCAGGCCGGCAGAGACCGAGGGGTAGCGGTCGGCATCGGCAATGCCGGCGAGGGCGCGTGCCTCGAGCACGCGCGCTGCGGCAATGCGCAGATCGGCGTTGTGCACCAGGGCTTCGTCGATCAGGCGGTCGAGCACCGGGTCGGCATAGAGCGACCACCAGGCATCGCCAACGCTGTCGGCACGCCGGGCGTCACCGGCGGCGGGCGTCCAGGTGGCGGGCAGGTCGAGCGGCGCGCGCGCGTAGTCGGGGCCGACGGCGCAGCCGGCGAGCAGCACGGCCGCAGCCAGCGGCATGAATCGGAACAGGGGCTTACGCATTGTTTTCTCCGGCGGCTTCTTCCTTGCGAACGCGGTCCAGCAGCTTTTCGTGGGCGCGCGCGTGGGTCAGGCTGATCTCGTCGAACAGCGCTTCGGTGCTGCGTGTCTCGCGCAGCTTGCGTTCGGCGATGACGCGGTAGAACAGGGGGACGAAGAAGACGGCGAGGAAGGTCGCCGCCAGCATGCCGCCCATGACCCCGGTGCCGACCGCCTGGCGCGCGCCGGCACCGGCGCCGTGCGAGATGGCCAGCGGCAGGACGCCGAGGATGAAGGCCAGCGAGGTCATCAGGATCGGCCGGAAGCGCAGGCGCGCCGCCTCGATCGCCGCGGCCGCCGCGCTCATTCCTTCCTGGTGCTTGTAAATGGCGAACTCGACGATCAGGATGGCGTTCTTCGCAGCGAGACCGAGCAGGGTGACCAGACCGATCTGGAAATACACGTCGTTGGTCATGCCGCGCAGCCACACTGCGGCGAGCGCGCCGAAGGTGCCGAAGGGCAGGGCGAGCAGAACGGCCAGCGGCAGCGACCAGCGCTCGTACTGGGCGGCGAGGATCAGGAAGACCATCAGTGCGCCGAGGGCGAGGGCAATGCCCGAGTCGCCGCTCGACTTCTTCTCTTGAAACGAGGCGCCGCCCCAGTCGAAGCTGAAGTCCGGCGGTAGCGTCTCGCGCGCGATCTTTTCGACCATGGCGATCGTCTGTCCGGACGAGAAGCCCGGCGCGCCGGAGCCGATGATCTTCACCGACGGCAGGTTGTTGAAGCGCTCCAGAGTTTCCGGGCCGGTTGTCTGGCGGATCTGCGCCAGCGCGCCAAGCGGCACCATCTGGCCACGCTCGGAGCGGACATAGATGCCGTTGATGTCGTTCGGACGGGTGCGGAATTGCGGCTCGGCGGACATCAGCACCTGCCAGGTTCGGCCGTACTTGTTGAAGTCGTTCACATAATAGGTGCCGAGCGTCGCCGCCAGTGTGTCGAACAGGCCGTCGATCGGTACGCCGAGCGCCTTGGCCTTCTCGCGGTCGACGTCGATGTCGAGCTGGGCGACGTTGGCGCGCCAGAGCGAGGAGACCATGGCGAAGTTCGGGTCGGCGCGCAGCTTGCCGATGAACTGTTCGCTGACCTCGGCGAGCCGCTTGGCGTCGCCTTCGCCGCGATTCTGCAGGTAGAACTCGAAGCCTCCCGAGTTGCCCATGCCGAAGATGGCCGGCGGGCCGAAGGCCAGCACCAGCGCTTCCTTGATGTGCGCCGTCTTCATGAACAGTTCGCCGACCAGGGCGTTCGCCGGTACCTGCCGTTCGTCCCAGTGCTTGAGCGTGACGAAGAAGGTCGCCGCGTTGTTCTTGAAGCTGCCGCCGATGAAGTCGAGTCCGGTGAACACGACGGTCCGGGCGACGTTGGGGTTTTCGCGGATGATCGCGTCGACCTGCTGCACGATGCGGTCGGTGCGCTCGAGCGAGGCGCCGTCCGGCAGGTACACCGCGGTGATGTAGTAGCCCTGGTCTTCGTCGGGCACCAGGCTGCCCGGTGTGATCTTCCACAGTCCGGCGGTGATCGCCACCATGCCGGCGAAGAGCAGCAGGCCCAGCGCGCCGCGCCGGATCAGCCAGGCCACCCCGGCGGTGTAGCGCGCGGTGACGCCGGCAAACCAGCGGTTGAAGGCGGCGAAGAAGCGGTTCTCGGCCTTGTGCTCGTGCTTCAGGATCAGCACGCAGAGCGAGGGGGTGAGCGTCAGCGCGACGATGCCGGAGATGACCACGGCGATGGCGATGGTCACCGCAAACTGGCGGTAGAGCTCGCCGGTGAGGCCGCCGAGGAAGGCGATCGGCACGAACACCGCGCACAGCACCAGTACGATGGCGATCACCGGTCCGGTCACCTCGCGCATCGCCTGCACGGCGGCGGCGTGTGCCGGGATGCCCTCCTCGTGCATGATGCGCTCGACGTTCTCCAGTACCACGATGGCGTCGTCGACGACGATGCCGATGGCCAGCACCATGCCGAACAGCGTCAGCGTGTTGATCGAGTAGCCGAGCATCAGCAGGCCGGCGAAGGTGCCGATCAGCGAGACCGGCACGGCCAGCGTCGGGATCAGCGTGGCGCGCCAGTTCTGCAGGAACAGGTAGACCACGAGGAAGACCAGGACCATGGCCTCGGCCAGCGTCTTCAGCACCTCGCGGATCGAAACCTGGACGAAGTCGGTGGTGTCGTAGGGCACATCGACGGTGAGGCCGTCGGGGAAGCGCGTGGACAGTTCTGCCAGGGTCTTCTTCACGTCCTCCGCAACATCGAGCGCGTTGGCGCCCGGCTTCAGGAAGATGCCGACCAGTGTCGCCGGCTTGCCCGAGAGGCGGCCGATGAAGTCGTAATCCTTGGCGCCAAGCTCGATGCGAGCGACGTCGCGCAGCTTGAGCAGGGAACCGTCCGGATTGGCGCGCACGACGATGTTTTCGAATTCGGCGACGCTGGCCAGACGGCCCTTGGTGTTCACCGTCAGCGCCAGTTCCTGGCCGGACGGCGTCGGCGGCTGTCCGATGCGGCCGACCGCGTACTGCGCGTTCTGCTCGTTGATCGCGCGCGCCACGTCGGCGGTGGTCAGGCGCAGCTGCGCCAGGCGGTCCGGTTTGAGCCAGACGCGCATGGCGTAATCCTTGGCGCCGAAGATCTGCACATTGGTCGTGCCGGGCACGCGCTTGAGCACGTCGAGCACGTTGAGCGTCACGTAGTTGCTGGTGTACAGATCGTCGTAGCGGCCGTCGGGCGAGGTGAAGGCGAGCACCTGCAGGAAAGAGGACGAGGATTTCTCGACCTGGATGCCCTGCCGCCGCACCTCCTGCGGCAGGCGCGCCTCGGCCTGCTTGACGCGGTTGTTGACGTTGATCACCGCCTGGTCGATGTCGGTACCGATCTCGAAGGTGACGTAGAGCTCGACGCGGCCGTTCGAGGCCGAGGTCGAGTTCATGTAGATCATCCCCTCGACGCCGTTGATCTGGGTTTCGAGCGGCGCGGCGACGGTCTTTTCGAGCACCTCGGCCGAGGCACCGGGGTAGGTCGCGGCGACCATCACCTGCGGTGGCGCGATTTCCGGGTACTGCGCGATGGGCAGGCCGCGCATCGCGGCAAGACCGGCGATCATGATGAAGATCGAGATCACCATCGCGAAGATCGGCCGGTCGATGAAGAAGCGCGAGAACATGGCTCAGCTCCCCGCTTTCGTGGCACCCGCTTCGCCGGTGCCGGCCGCGGCCGGCGCGCCGACCTGCACCGGGGCGCCGGGACCGAGCTTGAGCACGCCATCGACGATGACCTGTTCGCCGGCCTTCAATCCGCTGGTGACGACAATGTCGCCGTCGCGCCACTCGTCGGTGCTCACCGGGCGGATTTCGGCCTTGCCCTCCTGTCCGACGACGAAGACGAACTTGCCCTTCGGTCCCTCGAGGACCGCGCGCTGGGGTACCCGGAAGGCGCCGGTGCGGACCGCGCCGGACAGCTGCACGCGCACGAACTGGCCGGGTTGCAGCAGGCCGTCCGGATTGGCGATCTCGGCGCGTCCCTCGCTGGTTCCGGTTTCCCGCGAAACGCGCACGTCGCTGAAATCGGTATGCCCGGTCTGGCCGTAGAGGCTGCCGTCGGCCAGCCTGAGGGCAACCTTGAAGCGGCCGTCGGCCGGCAGGCGCAAACGGCCGGCGGCGGCTTCCTGGCGCAGCTTCAGCCGTTCGTTGTCGGGGATGCCGAAGATCACCTGCATCGGATGCGTCTGCGTCACCGTGGTCAGCAGCACATCGGGACCGGAGACCAGCGAGCCTTCGGATTTCAGTGCGCGACTGGCGACGCCGCTGATCGGCGATTCGACGCGCGTCCAGTCGAGATTGAGTCGTGCCTCGCGCAGGCGCGCGCGCGCCGCCAGCAGATCGGCGTGCCCGATCTGCTCGGCAGAGACGGCATCGTCGTAATCCTTCTGGCTGATTGCCCGGGATTCGATCAGCGGCTTCAGCCGGGCGGCGTTGCGCCGGGCCTGCTCGAGACGCGCCTCGGCGGCCGCGACATCGGCCTCGGTGCGTTCGACTGCAGCGGCGAAGGGGGCCGGGTCGAGGGTGAACAGCGACTGTCCGGCCTTTACCCGGCCGCCTTCGGTGTAGTTGCGCTTCTCGATCAGTCCGGTGACGCGGGCGCGCACCTCGACCTCGCGCAGGCCGAGGGTCTGCGCCGTATATTCGAAGCTGACCGGCAATTCTTCAGCCTGCACGGCGATCGCGGTGACCGGTACCGGGCCGCCGAACATGCCGGCGGCCCCCGGTTCGCCGCCCTTGCCGCAGGCGGCGAGCAGGAAGGTTGCCAGGGCGAGGGGAAGCAGTGCGCGCAGACGCTGGGGGGGGTGCTGGGGAGAGAGGGCTGGGGGCAGGGCGGGCTGGCGGGCCATGAGGATTCTCCGGGGGGCTGGGGTTGCAACGGGCTGCCCGCGCGGGCAGCCCGGATACATTGGGCATAACGGGGGTGGATATTACATACATCCGTGTATGTATGTAAAGTATTGCGGTAGAATGACAGTGAGAGATGCGGCAATTCCGTGGGCCGCAGGGAGACGACAATGGTCAGAAAGACCAAGGAAGAGGCGCTGGAGACGCGCCATGCCATTCTCGACGCAGCGGAGCGCGTGTTCCAGGAAAAGGGGGTCAGTCATACTTCGCTGGCCGAGATCGCGACGGCCGCCGGGGTGACGCGTGGAGCCATCTACTGGCATTTCCGCAACAAGGCCGATCTCTTCGATGCGATGATCCAGCGTGTGTTCGATCCCCTGGAGAGCAAGCTCGCCGAGTTGCAGGCACATACCAACGAGAACCCGGTGGACATGCTGCGGGCGATCGCCGTCTATTTCCTCGAGCGCGTGGCCTGCGATCCGCGCTACCTGCGGGTGCTCGAGATTTCCTGGCACAAGTGTGAATATGTCGGCGAGATGGCGGTGATCCGTGACGCGCACCTCGAATGCGGTAACCGCTATCTGGCGCTCAACGAGACCGCCTTCAGCCTGGCCCGCGAGCGCGGCTTCCTGCCGCCCGCCGTCGATCCGCGCACGGCGGCGATCGGGCTGATGGCGGTGGTCGACGGGCTGGTCGTGAACTGGACGCTGGATAGCAGCCTCTTCCCCCTCGCCGAATTCGGCGCGCGCATCGTCGATGCTTATCTGGCCGGTCTGGCCGCTTGAGCGAAGCGGTATACTCGTCGCCTGTTCAGACCGGAGGAATTTCATGGCGGCATCCAACGACAACGTCAGCATGGCGCTGTTCTGCGACTTCGAGAACGTCGCGCTCGGCGTGCGCGACGCGAAATACGAGAAATTCGACATCCGGCCGGTTCTCGAGCGCCTGCTGGCCAAGGGCAGCATCGTCGTCAAGAAGGCCTACTGCGACTGGGAGCGCTACAAGGGCTTCAAGGCCGCAATGCACGAGGCCAATTTCGAGTTGATCGAGATCCCGCACGTGCGCCAGTCGGGCAAGAATTCCGCCGACATCCGGATGGTGGTCGATGCTCTCGATCTCTGCTACACCAAGGCGCATGTCGATACCTTCGTGATCATCAGCGGCGATTCCGATTTCTCGCCGCTCGTCTCCAAGCTGCGCGAGAACGCCAAGCAGGTGATCGGCGTCGGGGTCAAGCAATCGACCTCCGATCTGCTGATCGCCAACTGCGACGAATTCATCTTCTACGATGACCTGGTGCGAGAGCGCGAGGCCAAGGGCGCGGCCGTCCGGCGCGAGCAGTCGCCGCGCCGCTCGCCGGAGGAGGAAAGGAAGCGGCGTGAGGAACTCGAGGCGCGCAAGGCCAAGGCCATCGAACTGGCGGTCGCCACCTTCGAGGACCTGATCGCCGTGCGCGGCGATACCGAGCGCATCTGGGCTTCGGTCCTCAAGGAGGCAATCAAGCGTCGCAACCCTGGCTTCAACGAGAGCTACTACGGCTACCGGGCTTTCGGCACCCTGCTCGAGGATGCCGCCGCGCGCGGTCTGATCGGCTTCGGGCGCGACGAGAAGTCGGGGGCTTACGTCACACGGCCGGCCATGCGTGGCGTGCCGCAGGAGGCGGACACGAGCGCGGCGCTCACGCCGCCGGCACCGCCCGCCGCCGAGCCGGCACCGGATTCCGCGAGCGGAACGGCCGATGGCGATGCCGCCGAGGCCCCGCGCAAGGGGCGGCGGCGCAAGGCCGGAGGAACGGCGGCGCACGATGTGTCGCAGCCGGCGGAGACCGCAGGGGCTGCGGAGATCGCGGGGATGTCGCGCGAATCCGCCGACGAGGCGGTGGGTGAACTTGTGGGGGCTCCGGCTCAAGCGTCGGCAAAGCCGGCCCGGCGGGCAGGGCGGAAGCGTACGCCGGCGGTTGCCGGGGAGGCGCCCGCCATGGAGATGCCTGCAGCCGAATCGGCCGCTGCCGCCGAGACTGTCGAGCCGACGGTGGCCGCAGTGGCCGAGGCCGAGCGGAGCACGCGCAAGCCTGCAGCCCGCAGCCGGCGCCCGCGCAAGGGGAAGGGATCGGCCGAGGTGGCCTGAGGGCCATGGCCCTGCCCCCGGACGGAGGCAAAGAAAAAGCCGCGATCGGGTTCGTTCGCGGCTTTTTTCTGGCGCGGGGGCCGGGCCGGGGAGGTGAGGATCGGGGTAAAGCGGGGGCCCGGGGGAAAGCCTCCCGGGCGATGGCGTCAGGCCGCCTGGGCGGCGATCCGGTGGCCGATGCGTGCGATGCGGTTGCTCGCATCGGCATAGACCAGCGCGGGTTCGTGGCGGGCGAGTTCCGCTTCGGTGTATACGGCGAAGGTGGCGATGATCAGCAGGTCGCCGGGCGCGGCGCGGCGGGCGGCCGAGCCATTGACCGAAATGATGCCGGAGCCGCGTTCGGCGCGGATGGCGTAGGTGGTGAAGCGCTCGCCGTTGTTGATGTTCCAGATGTCGATCTGCTCGTATTCCCGGATGTTCGCGGCATCGAGCAGGTCCTCGTCGATCGCGCAGGAGCCCTCGTAGTGAAGCTCTGCGTGCGTTGCCGTGACGCGGTGCAGCTTCGACTTCAGCATCGTTCTCTGCATGGGGGGACTCTTGCGCGGATTGGGGAAGGGCATTGTAGCGGCTGTTTGCCGCCTGTCAACGACCCGTTCCAGCCTGGAAACGCCCTCAAATCTCAATGTTATCAATGAGCCGGGTGCTGCCGAGGCGGCTGGCGGCGAGGACGACGAGCGGCGTGTTTCCATCCTGCGGAACTTGCAGGTCGGTCTGTTGGCGCACTGCAACATAATCGGTCCGCCAGCCATGCCGGTCGAGCTCCCCGCTCGCCTCGCGCTCGAGCGCGGCGTAGTCGCGCGCCCCGGCGCGTACGGCATCGCGCAACTGCGTCAGTACGCGGTAGAGGCGCGGGGCCTCGCTGCGTTCGGCGGGAGACAGGTAGCCGTTGCGCGAGGACAGCGCTAGCCCGTCGCCGGCGCGCACCGTCTCACCGCCGACGATCTCGATCGGCAGCGCGAGCTGGCGGGTCATGTTGCGCAGGACCATGAGCTGCTGATAATCCTTCTTTCCGAACAGCGCCGCCTGCGGCTGCACGATGTTGAACAGCTTGAGGACAACGGTGGCGACCCCGCGGAAATGCCCGGGACGGAATTCACCGTCGAGCTGGTGCTGGATGGCCGGTGGTTCGACGACGTACTCCTGCGGCTCGGGATAGAGATCGCGCTCGGTCGGGGCGAAGAGGACGTCGACGCCGGCTGTCCTCAGGCGGGCGCAGTCGGCGTCGAAGGTGCGGGGGTATTGGTCGAAATCCTCGTTCGGGCCGAATTGCAGGCGATTGACGAAGATGCTGGCGACCACCGTGTCGCCCAGCGCGCGCGCTTGCGTCATCAGGGCAATGTGGCCGTCGTGCAGGTTGCCCATGGTGGGCACGAAGACGATGCGACCGCGCCCCTGCAGGGCAGTGCGCAAGGCGGGGATGGCGGAATGGATCTGCATTGCGGTTCTCCGGAGTCGCGGGGCCGTCTGGGCGGCCCTCGCGGGGTGGTGCGGATGGGACGGACGGGCCGGCTGTGCTTCAGTAGCAGTGCTCGGGGCCCGGGAAGCTGCCGTCCTTCACCGCGGTGACGTAGGCGGCGATGGCGGCGCCAATGGAGGGCTGTCCGCTCATGAAGTTCTTCACGAAGCGTGCCTTGCGGCCGCCCGCGATGTCGAGCATGTCGTGCAGCACCAGGACCTGCCCCGAGCATTCCCGGCTGGCGCCAATGCCGATGGTGGGGATGGCGAGCCGCTGCGTGACCTCCACGGCCAAGGCGGCCGGGATGGCCTCGAGCACGATCAGGGTGGCGCCGGCATCCTGCTGGGCCCGGGCATCGGCGAGCAGGCGCGCGGCACCGCTGTCGTCCTTGCCCTGTACGCGATAGCCGCCGAGCTGGTGCACCGATTGCGGCGTCAGCCCGACATGGGCGCAGACGGGAACGCCGCGCGTGGTGAGAAAGCGCGTCGTTTCGGCCATCTCGGCGCCGCCCTCGATCTTCACCATCTGCGCGCCGGCGGCCATCAGCACGGCGGCATTGCGGAAGGCCTGTGCCGGGCTTTCCTGGAAGCTGCCGAAGGGCATGTCGGCGATGATCAGCGGACGCTGGCTGCCGCGCGCGACGGCGGCGGTGTGGTAGGCGATGTCGGCCAGCGTCACCGGCAGGGTCGAGTCGTGCCCCTGCAGGACCATGCCGAGGGAATCGCCGATGAGCAGGGCGTCGACGCCGGCGCCTTCGCACAGTTGCGCGAAGCTGGCGTCATAGCAGGTGAGAACGCTGATCTTCTCGCCTGCGGTGCGCATTTTTGCGAGGTCGACGTGCGTCAGCCGACGCGTGACGGCGTGGGTGGACATGGGTTCATTCTCCCCGGTTGAAGTACTCGCGATGTCCGCGCATCGATTCGATGCGCTGCACGAGCAGGTGGAAATCATCGTCGTGGTCGACGAAATTGAGGTTTTCCGAGTTGACCACCAGCACTGGCGCGGCCTCGTAGGCATGGAAGAAGCGGGTGTAGCTTTCGCCGAGCACGGTCAGGTAGGCATCGCCGATGCGCCGCTCCATGTCGATGCCACGCCGGCGCACGCGGGCGATCAGCGTTTCCGGCCGGGCCTGCAGATAGATCACCAGGTCCGGGGCGGCGGTCCGCGGGGCGACGCGTTCGTAGATCTGCCGGTAGAGGGCGTGCTCGTCGTCGCTCAGGGTCAGGCGGGCGAACAGCGGATCCTTCTCGATCAGGTAGTCGGCGACCACCGGACGGGCGAAGAAGTCGGGTTGCGTCAGATCGCGCAGCTGATCGATGCGCTGGAACAGGAAGCAGAGCTGTGTCTGCAGTGCATAGCGGCGCTGGTCCTGATAGAAGCGCGACAGGAAGGGATTGAGCTCGGGTTGCTCGAGCAGCAGCTGCGCGTCCAGGTGGGCCGCCAGGCGTTGGGCGAGGCTGGTCTTGCCGACGCCGATCGGTCCTTCGACGACGATGTGGCGTGCGTTGGCCAGCGGGTTGTGCGACGGCATGGCGGAGATTCGGCGACGCGGCGAGGGATCAGTGCTCGAGACAGAGGATGTCCGGGGACTGCTCGCCGTGCCGGGCCATGCGCTCGAGGTTCTCCAGCACGCCCATGCTGGCCTTCTCCATCTGCTCGACGGCAGCGACGCCGGCGGCGAAATTGCCCGCGCGGTAGGCTTCGATTGCCGTCCGGCCGTGCTGGTGCACCTCGATGTGCGGCGCTTCCATGGTGCGGTAGCCCTCGAGACGGGAGAAGCAGGCCTTGCCCTCGCCTTCGTAATACCACTTGCCGAGGCGGCAGGCCGTATGCGCCGAGAAGTCGCCGGCCCCTTTGTCCGAGAGTCCCATGAAGACCTGGTAGACCTCGAACTTGAAGATCAGGTGGTCGATCTTGGCCAGCTCGACGAAGCTGCGCAGGGCGGCGACGGCGATCGTCCGTTCCATTTTCTGCGAGAGGTCGGTGATGCCGCTGATCGTCGACGAGGTTTCCTCGCCCTGCCGGCTGAACGATTCCGACTGCTCCGCAAGGTGACCAATGCTGTCGTGCGCCAGGGAGGTCTCGCTCTGGATGCTCGAGACGAGCTGCGAGATGTCGCTGGTCGCCTTGCTGGTCCGCTCGGCGAGCTTGCGCACCTCGTCGGCGACCACCGCGAAGCCGCGTCCGGACTCGCCGGCGCGGGCTGCCTCGATGGCCGCGTTGAGGGCCAGCAGATTGGTCTGGTCGGCAATTTCCTTGATCAGGTTGACGATGCCGCCGATCTGCTCGGCGCTGGCCTGCAGGTTGCCGACCCGCTCCATCGCGTCGCGCGAATTGCCGGCCAGCTGGGTCAGTTCGTCGCTGATGCGATGCACGGCGTCACGGCTGCCGGCGGCCAGGGCGCCGGCCTCGACCGATTCCTTCTTTTCCTCGCGCAGGTGCTCGGCCAGCCCGGCCAGTGTGTGCTGCGATTCGCCGAGCGAATCGCGGTAGGAGTGCAGGGCGGCAAACAGGCGCTGGAATTCAGCCGTGCGGCTCGCGGCCTGCTCGCTCTCGTGCCGGCAGGCCTGATAGCGCGTTTCGGCCGCGGCGAGTTGCTCGCGTAG
Organism: Rhodocyclaceae bacterium; assembly: GCA_026646875.1. Lineage (GTDB taxonomy): Bacteria > Pseudomonadota > Gammaproteobacteria > Burkholderiales > Rhodocyclaceae > 66-26. The sequence continues at coordinate 14,957 of JAPKHL010000018.1, forward strand.
GCTGCCGTTCTGCTGCTCGAGTTCGCCGATGCGACGTTCGAGATCCCGGATTCTGGCGCTGCTGCCGAACATGTATGAATACTCCTGTTTGTCGCCGGTGCCGTGCCGGCCTAGCTGCGGAAGATGAAATAGACCGCGCCAAGGATACACAGGCCGGCCCAGAGATAGTCAAGCTTGAGCGGTTGCTGCATGTAGAACACGACGAAGGGAACGAAGACGGTGAGCGTGATTGCTTCCTGCAGGATCTTCAGTTGCGCGAGCGAGAGTTCGGTGTGGCCGATGCGGTTGGCCGGGACCTGCAGCAGGTACTCGAACAGCGCAATGCCCCAGGAAGCCAGGGCGGCGAGCCACCACGGGCGGTCGTTGAGCTGCTTGAGGTGTGCGTACCAGGCAAAGGTCATGAAGACGTTGGAGGCGGTGAGCAGCAGCACGGTCTGCCACAGCACCGGGATCTGCGGAAGCATCAGGCGATCCTCTCGATGCGCTGCGTGCGCACGGCCGGCAGCCAGGCGGCGGCCGTGCCGCGCCCGGGAATGCGGCAGTCGGGGGCAATCTCGAGCAGCGGCACGATGACGAAGGCGCGCAGGTGCATGCGTGGATGCGGCAGGCACAGCGACGGACTGTCGATGGTGGTGTCGTCGTGCAGCAGCAGGTCGAGATCCAGTGTGCGCGGCGCGTGGTGGTAGTCGCGCCGCCGGCCGAAACCGGCCTCGATGGCCAGCAGTGCCTCGAGCAGGGCCTGTGGCGGCAGCGCGGTTTCGAGCCAGGCGACGGCATTGATGTAGTCCGGCTGGCCGGCGAGGCCGACCGGAGCTGTCCGGTACAGCGAGGAGCACGCGACCAGACGGCTGTCCGGCAGGGCGGCGAGCGCCGTGGCGCCACTGCGGACCTGTGCGAGCGGATCGTCGAGGTTGGCACCGAGCGCAACGAAGGCGCGATGCGGGATCGCCATCTCAGTCGGCGGCGGGGGCGCCGTTTGGCTTGCGCTTGCGCCGTCGGCGCTTTTTCGCTTCGCCGGCCGGCGGTGGCAGCAGCATGGCCGCGCGGGCTTCGCCGTCGGCGTTCAGGAAATCGGTCCACCACTGACCGACCCCGGCGTCGATTTCGCCGGACTCGGCGCGCAGCAGCAGGAAGTCGTAGCCGGCCTTGAAGCGAGGCTGTTCGAGCATGGCGTAGGGGCGCTTGCCCGAGCGCTGTTCGAAGCGCGGCTGCAGGGCCCAGATATCCTTGATGTCGCCGGCGACGCGGCGGGTGATCGCGAGCTTTTCGCCCTGTACGTCGAGTACGTCGTCCATCGCTTGGAACAGGGCGGGTGTGGGGCGCTCGCCGCCGGCCTTGAGTCCTTCCCACTTGGCCAGGACTTCGTGCCAGAGCAGGGTGGCGAAGAGGAAACCCGGCGAGATCGGCTTGCCCTCGCGCACGCGGCGATCGGTGCTTTCCAGCGCCAGCATGACGAAACGCTCGCCCAGTGGCTGTTCGAGGATCACGTCGAGCAGCGGCAGCAGGCCGTGGTGCAGCCCCTCGGCGCGCAGCTGCTGGACGCATTTGACTGCGTGGCCGCTGGTCAGCAGCTTGAGCATTTCGTCGAACAGGCGCGATGGCGGCACATTTTCGATCAGTTCGCCCATTTCACGGATTGGCCGGCTTGCGGCCGGGTCGATGACGAGACCGAGCTTGGCTGCCAGGCGCACCGCGCGCAGCATGCGCACCGGATCTTCGCGATAGCGCGTCTTCGGGTCGCCGATCATGCGCAGGGTCTTCTGCTTGAGGTCGGCGACACCGTGGTGGTAGTCGATGATGGTTTCCGAGGTCGGATCGTAGTACAGGGCATTGACCGTGAAGTCGCGCCGGGCGGCGTCTTCCTGCTGGCTGCCGAAGACGTTGTCGCGCAGCACGCGGCCGTGCTCGTCGGTCTGCGCCCGGTTGCCCGCGCGCTGGTCGGCGTCGCCGTGGTGGCCGCGGAAGGTGGTCACCTCGATGGTTTCCGATCCCATCATCACGTGCACGATCTGGAAGCGACGGCCGATCAGGCGGGCGCGGCGGAAGCACTGGCGGACCTGCTCGGGGGTGGCGTCGGTTGCCACGTCGAAATCCTTGGGCGGAATGCCGGCCAGGATGTCGCGCACCGCGCCGCCAACCACGAAGGCCTTGTAGCCGTGCTGTTGCAGGGTTTCGACGGTGCGCCGGCTGCCGCTGCTGATCTGCTCGCGGCGCATGCCGTGCTTGCTGGCCGGAATGACGGTCGGTTCGCCCTGGATGCCGGGGAGCTTGCGTCCGAGGACACGGGATATGAATTTGCGAATCATCGCTCGTTTCTTCTTATGCGGCGAGACAATGGAACGGCGCCATGATAGCGGATGTTCCCCGTTGAATCAGTGTCCTGGCGCTCAGTCGCGCAGACCGAGCACCGGCCAGCCGGCGGCGCTGGCGTGCGCGCGCAGGGTGTCGTCGGGGTCGACGGCGACGGGATCGCTGACCTTGCCGAGCAGCGGCAGATCGTTGTGCGAGTCGCTGTAGAACCAGCTGCGCGCGAAGCTTCCCCACCACAGGCCCATCGACTCGAGCCAGGCTTCGACGCGGACGATCTTGCCGTCGCGGAAGGCGGGCGTGCCGCGCGGCTTGCCGGTGAAGCGGCCGTCCTCCTGCGCGGGGATCGTGGCGATCAGGTGCGGAATGCCGAATTCGCGCGCGATCGGTCCGGTGACGAAGCTGTTGGTGGCAGTGACGACCGCGCACAGCGCGCCGTCGTCGAGGTGACGGCGGACCAGGGCGCGCGCCCTGGTGCCGGCGATCGGCAGGATGCGGGTGGTCATGAACTCGGCGTGCCAGGCATCGAGCTCGGAGCGCGGATACCGCGCCAGCGGTGCCAGCTGGAAGTCGAGGAAGGCGTGGATGTCGAGCGTGCCCGCCTTGTAATCCTCGTAGAAATCGCGGTTCCTAGCCTCGTGCACTTCGCGGTCAAGTACGCCCTTGGCGATCAGGAATTGAGTCCATTCGAAATCGCTGTCGCCGGCGAGCAGGGTATTGTCCAGGTCGAAGAGGGCGAGTTGCAGCGGGGGCTTCGGTTGTGCAGGCATTTCAGGGTTCCGTGCAGGAGGCGGTAGTCGGGGGGGCGTGCAGCACGTCGCGCAGCAGCGGCAGGGTGATCGGCCGCTTGTGTTCGAGCGAGTAGCGGTCGAGCGCCGCGAGCAGCGCGGCGAGGCTGCGCATGTCGCGCGGCGCGCGGGTGAGCAGGTAGCCGAGGATTTCCGGGGGCAGGCGCAGGCCGCGCGCTTCGGCCTGTGCCGACAGTGCGGCGAAGCGTTCGTCGTCGGTCAGCGTCTGCAGCCGGCAGATCAGCCCGTAGCCCAGGCGGGTGCGCAGGTCCTCGCGCAGGGCGAGTTCGCGCGGCGGCAGCCGACCGGCAGTGAGCAGCTTGCCGCCCGTGCCTCGCAGCCGGTTGAACAGGTTGAACAGGGCGATCTGTCCGGCACCGCTCAGCGCTTCGACGTGGTCGACGGCGTGTTCGCCCGTGCACGCGTTGCCGCCGGACAGATCGGGGTCGGCAGCGGCATCGTGGTAGATCAGGCCGCTGGCCCGCAGCAGGTGCGTCTTGCCGGCGCCGGCCTCGCCCCACAGATAGAGCGAGGATTCACCGTGTGCCGGATCGAGCCAGGCGGCCAGCGTGGCCAGCGTCTCGCCGTTGGCGCCGGCGACGAAGTTGTCGAGGCTGGGCGCGGTTTCCGGCAGGAGATCGAGGATCAGCTGGCGCATCGTTGGGTGGCCGGCACGCGCGGCGCGCGGCGAAGGGGGGACATTTCGGCTAAAATCGCGGTTTTCGAATCACAGGCGGCGCATTCTACCACCACGCGGGATGCCCCCGCCGCGTTCCGGACGGCCCTCAAGATGACCCAGGAATCCCTCTCCTACCGTGACGCCGGTGTCGATATCGACGCCGGGGACGAACTCGTCGAACGCATCAAGCCGTTCGCCAGGAAAACGCTGCGCGATGGCGTGCTTGGCGGCATCGGCGGTTTCGGTGCCTTGTTCGAGGTGCCGAAGAAATTCAAGGAGCCGGTGCTGGTATCCGGCACCGATGGCGTTGGCACCAAGCTGAAGCTGGCCTTCGACCTCAAGCGTCACGATACGGTCGGTATCGATCTCGTGGCGATGAGTGTCAACGACATCCTCGTGCAGGGCGCCGAACCGCTGTTCTTCCTCGACTACTTCGCCTGCGGCAAGCTTGACGTCGACACCGCCGCCGACGTCGTCAAGGGCATCGCCCAGGGGTGCGAGCAGGCCGGCTGTGCGCTGATCGGCGGTGAAACCGCCGAAATGCCGGGCATGTACCCGGACGGCGAATACGATCTCGCGGGCTTCGCGGTCGGTGCCGTGGACAAATCGGCGATCATCGACGGGTCGACGATCCGTCCCGGCGACGTGGTGCTCGGTCTGCCGTCGTCGGGCGCGCATTCGAACGGCTATTCGCTGGTGCGCAAGATCATCGCGCGTGCCCGTCCCGATCTCGAAGCCCCCTTCGACGGTGCCCGCTCCCTGGCCGACGCCATCATGGCGCCGACCCGCATCTACGTGAAGCCGCTGCTGGCGCTGATGGCCGCCCTGCCGGTCAAGGGCATGGCGCACATCACCGGCGGCGGTCTCACCGAGAACGTGCCGCGCGTCCTGCCGGCAGCTGTCAAGGCGGTGATCGAGCAGGCGCGCTGGCAGCGACCGAAGCTCTTCGACTGGCTGCAGCGCGAGGGCAACGTCGCCGAGGGCGAGATGCACCGGGTGTTCAACTGCGGGATCGGCATGGTCGTGATCGTCGCCCGCGAGGACGCGCCGCGCGCCCTGGCGTGCCTGCAGGCCGCCGGCGAGGCCGCGGTGGAGATCGGCCGCATCGAGGCGCGTGCCGACGGCGAGGCGCAGACGCTGGTGGTGTGAGGCGTGTGGGGCGCGTGATGTTCGGGCGGGTTCGTCCGGTTCGTCCATAGTCCGCGCGCCGGCCGGAATTTTCCGGCGGAAAGATCGTTGTCAGAGAAGGCTGCCGGGGAAGCCCGGCAGCCTTCTCTTCGTTGACGCGCGTGTGTTTGCCACCGCCGCCGATATCAGGCCGTGCTCACGCGGAACTGCTCGACGGTGCCGCGCAGCTGAGTGGCGACGGTGCTGAGTTCCTCGGCGGCGCGAGCGCTCTGCTCGGCCTCGCGGGTATTGCGTTCGGTCATGTCGGCAATCCTTTCCAGCCCCTGGGCGATGCTGGCACTCGCTGCGTTCTGCTCGCGGATGGCTTCGGAGATGGTGGTCACCGCATTCGAGACGCGGGTCGATCCCTCGCGGATGCGTTCGATGGCCTGGTCCGCCTCGGCCGCCACCCGCACCCCCTCGGCAACCTGCTCGACCCCGAGATTCATGTTGCGGACGGCGTTCTGCGTCCCGTGCTGGATACGTCCGATCATGTCGCTGATTTCGTGCGTCGATTTGGCCGTGCGCTCGGCCAGCTTGCGCACCTCGTCGGCGACCACGGCGAATCCCCGTCCGGCCTCGCCGGCGCGCGCCGCCTCGATGGCGGCGTTGAGGGCCAGCAGGTTGGTCTGGTCGGCGATGTCCTTGATGACCCGGACGATGTTCGAGATTTCCTCCGATTCGCGGCCGAGCTGTTCGATCGCCTCCGAGGCCTGGCGGACGGTTTCGGCGATGTGGGTCATCGCGGCGACCGCCGACTGGATCGTCGCCGAGCTTTCTCTCGACACTTCTTGCGATTCCTGCGAGATGGCATGGGCCTGTTCGGCGTGTTCGACAATCATGCCGATGCTGGCGGTCATCTGCTCGACCGCGGCAGCCATGCCCGAGGCTGCGTCGCTCTGCTGGTTCGAACCCTGGGCGACGCTGTCCGAGCTTTCGCGCAGCTGGGTGGCGTCGCCGGCGACCGCAGTGGCGGCGTGGCGGACCTCCGCGATGGTGCGTCCGAGCTTGCCGACCATGTCGGCGAGCGCCCGCATCAGCTGGCCGATTTCGTCATGCGTGCGAGATTCGATGTGTGTCGTGAAATCGCCCCCCGCTACACGGCTGGCCAGGGCGACTGCCTCGTCGAGCGGGCGGGCGATCCAGCGCCGGGTCGCCACCCAGACGATGAAGAAGACTACCGGGATCGAGATCAGTGCGACGAGCATCAGGCCGCGTCCGGCTTCCTTCCCCTCGCTGTTGAATTCGTCAAGATAGCTGCCCGAGGCGATCATCCAGTTCCAGGGCTCGTAGCGGTTGTAGACGACCACTTTTTCGCGCGCCTCGGTTTCGTTCGGGTTGCGCCAGTCGTAGGTGGTCGTGCCGTCGCCCTTGTCCAGCATCTCGCGGATGAATTCGCGACCGTGTGCATCCCGGGTTTCGAGGAGCGAACTGCCTTCCGCGGCCGGATGGATGACCAGGCGACCGCGATCGACGCCCGCGTCGAGTGCATACGGGTAGCCGGTCTTGCCGATCTTTACGGCCAGTACGCGCTTCTTGAGCGCGACCAGTCCCTCGGTGAAATCGAGTCCGACGAAGAAGGCGCCGATCACCTGGCCTGCGCTGTCGCGGATCGGGATGTAATGCGTCATGAAATCGCGTCCGAGCATCTTTGCCTTGCCGGTATACGGTTCCCCGCGCAGCAACGGGCGGACCGCCGGATGTCCGGCGCCGAGCGGGATGCCGGTGGCCCGCTCGCCCTTCTCGTTGGTGACGGAGGTCGAGGTTCGGACGAAATCATCGCCCTGACGCGTCAATACCGTGGCGGGCAGGCCGGCGACGCTGGTGAAGCGGTCGGGAATCGAGGTGTCGCGCTCGCTGATCGTCGTTCCGCCATGCCGCAGGACGCCACTCGCCGCGTCCTGGCTGAAGGTCTCGGGATAGTGGCTGGCGAAGACCTTGCCGAGGCGTTGCACCGTCTCGGTGAGGCCGGCGTTGTAGGCATCGATCATGTCGATGATCATGCGGTTGTTGGTACGCAGGGCCTCCAGGGACTTTTCCTCGAGCTTGTTCGACAGATACTGCGACAGGCCCCACGAGGCCCCGAGCAGCAGGACGGTGAGGCTGGCGGCAAGAATGATGCTGAGGCGGCTGGCAACGGACGTGCGTTTTCCTGACATGCGATTCTCTCCCTGTGTTTTTTGCATTCGGCATGCGTCGCGAGTAGGGTTTATAAGCGACGAATGATGAAATTTATTTGATCTATCGTAAAAGCGATCGTAACGGGAGTGCAAGCTGCCGCTCTGGCGGAACACTCGGCGGGGCCGCGACGAGACCGGCGGCATTTGCTAGACTGCCCCTTCCGAAAACCATTGCTGGAGACCCTCGATGTCCTTCCCCCGTCGCACTTCCGCCCTCGTCGGCGTGCTTGCCGCTTGCGGGCTGTTGTCGGCCTGCGTGACCACCGGCAGCACGCCGCCGCCCGCCGCCGACCCGAACAGCCCCTCGCCGACCTCCGGTGGAACGACCTCGCAGCAGGCCAACCAGATGGCCGACAAGGCGATGTACAAGCCCATCGAGTATGTCAATGCCGCCAAGAAGGGACCGCAGCTGGTCGTCATTCCGGGCGAGATCAAGAGCAACAACGCCTCCTTCACGCAGAAATACGGTCCCAATAACATCGCCGACTATGCTGAGCTCGAGCTGGGCAAGGCCAACTTCAAGATCCTCGAGCGTTCCGATCTCGGGCCGTTGCTCCGCGAGTTCCAGCTGGCCTACACCATGGGCGACCCGAAGGCGGCGCGCAAGGTGTTGCAGAAGGGCAAGCTGAAGACGACCAAGTGGGTGGTCAAGTTCGATATCCTGAAGGCGGAACCGGTGGCGCAGGCACAGCAGGGCTTCGACGGCCAGGCGTTGGGAAGCGTGATCGGCATCGCTGCGGGCAGTCGCGGCGGTGCCGCCGCCGGTGTCGCGGTCGGCTCGGTGAAGACCGAGGAGTCCACCGGCGTCTGGATCATCGGCATGCGCTACAAGCTGATCAACGCCAATACCACCGAGCAGGTGGCGACCGGCTATGCCGAGGAGAAGATGGAACTCGGCGCCAAGAGCACCTCGGTGCTCGGCTTCTCGAGCGGGCAGTCGGGGGGCCTGACGCTGGATTCGCTGGTGCAGCGGCTGGTACAGAAGACGGTTTACGAAATCGACAAGAAGTATAAGTAGAAATATAAGCAGACACCGCGTTTCGTGCGGGGCGGTCGGCATGGCCGCCCCGCACGGGTCGATGGATGGACGAACGAGGTGCGCCGCACGCCGGCCGCCCGGAATGGAGGAGACGCAGATGGGGGTTGTTTTTGCCAAGACCGCCAAGGGGCAGGAAGAAATGGCAACCCGGAGCGGTGGCCTGTCGCCGCGCGTGCGCCGGGTGCTGATCCTGATCGACGGCAAGCGCGACGTCGATCAGCTGCGCGAGATGGTGCAGTCCGACGATCTGACGCACACCCTGGGTGAACTCGAGGAGGCCGGTTACATTGAACCGGTTGCGCTGGCCGATACCGCCGGTGGCGCCGTCGCAGTCGATGGCAGCCTGCCGCCGATCACGGCCTTCCGTGAGCTGCCAGCCACGCCGGTGACGCCCGAACTGGAGCTGGCCCGCAATTTCATGATCAACACGCTGAAGACCTTTTTCGGTCCGTACGAAAAGCTGTCGATCATCGAGCCGGTGTTCGCCGCCCGCTCGCACGAGGAGATGCGCCAGTATTTCGACGTGTGGTACGCCGCGATCGTGAGTTCGCGCGACGGGCGGCGCCGGGCCGAGGAGCTGCGGACGCGGCTGTTGCAGGTCATCTGAGCGGGCGGGCATCCCGCCCGCACCATCCTTCTCACTGCCCGGCGACCGTCAAGGATTCGCCGGTGCCGAGCAGGTTGTTGCGTGTGGCCGGCCGGGTGCGCGGGCCGATCCAGACCTTCATGAACATCGGGTAGAAGGCCTCGCCCACCACCGGTTCGCCGATCAGCTTGCCGTTGATGCGGAACTCCGTGTGCTGCCTGGCCGGCACCCAGTCGATCGTCGCCACGTCTCCCTTGGCCAGTTGGGGGGCGGCCGAGAAAACCATTCCCACCTGCGCGATCTGCATGATGTTCTCGATCTTTTCGTCCGGCGTCGCGTTCTGCCGGATGCGGTCCATCAGCACCGTGCCGAGATCCTTGCTGGTGATGTCGCGCAGGGCGATCAGCCGGATCCGCTTGCTCCCCTTCAGCTGTGTGACCCCTTCGACCGTGGTCTTCTTCTCCGGCAGGTAGAAACCGACCACCGTGGCCTTGGCCGAGAGAATGTTCGAACCGCTGGCGCCGTTCAGCACCAGCGTCTGGTCGTGCAGCGTCTCGCTGCTTTCGAACGCATGCCCTTCGACGAGGTAGGTCGTCGCCACGGCCGCCGGTCCGGCGGTAAGGCAGAGGCAGGCCAGGACGATCGGCGCAAGTCGCGGCGGGACGGGAATACGGGATGGGTGAAGCATGTGGGTCTCCTCCAGTGTGTGGTTGGTACGACTGCGGTGGCCGGTGGTCCGGCTTCTTCCGCGAACGAATCAAACGTTCGTTCTATATCTTATGCGCCTTTTTGGTTATGATCAAAGTTCTGTTCAAACAATAACTTCGGAGGAGAACTTTCAGATGTCCGCACGCAATGACCGGAAAAAACTGCTGTTGGCCTTGGCTGCCGGGCTGGCCGTGGCGTCCTCGCCGATCCAGGCGACCGAGCGCAATCAGCTGCGCGCCCTGCTCGGGCTGCCCGGGCAGGATCTGACCTCGCCGCTCCTGCCCGGCTGGTATTTCCAGGTGAACTATCAGCACTATGCCGCAGACAAGGTGGTCGGCGATGATGGCAAGGTGGCGGAGAGCGCCCTGCCGGGCGGCGGTCGTGCGCGCGCCGACGCGCGGGTGCGGGCCGACGTGGTGGCGCCCCGCCTGACCTGGCTGTCCGAGGCGCGGGTCGGCGAGGAAGGGCGTTTCGGTCTGTCGATGACGGTTCCCTTCGTCCATACCGATCTGCGGGTCGCTCCGACCTTCTTCGGTTCGCCGCTGCCGCCCGTCGCGGCCGGCGTCAATGCCCAGGCTGCCGCGGCATCCGGTGAGCGGAGCGGCCTCGGGGATGTCGAGATCGCGCCCTTCGTCGACTGGCAGGACGACATCTCGCGCGCGACCCTGGCCATGGCTGTGGTCGCGCCGACCGGCGACTACGACCGTCAGCGCGCGGTCAATCCCGGCGCCGGAAACTTCTGGACACTGCGTCCGGTGCTGACGGTGTCGAAGGTGACGGAGAACGGCTGGGAGCTCGGTCTGCGCAATACCTACTCGTTCAACACGCGCAATCGCGACACTGGCTACACCTCGGGCCAGTACCTGCACTCCGACGGTTCCGCCCTGTACGCAGTGCGCGATGGCCTGCGCGTCGGTCTCGGCGGCTATCTCGTGCTGCAGACGACCGACGACAAGGGGGCGGGCGCTCCCGCGCACGGCAACAAGGCGCGCGTGTTCGCGCTGGGGCCGGTGCTTTCCTGGCAGAACGAAAGCGGGCGGGTGGGGGCCGAGTTCAAGGTGCTTGAGGAGTTCGGTGCCCGTAACCGCCCGGAGGGGCGGGTGGCTTGGGCGCGCCTGATCCTGCGCCTCGATTGAACGGTGCCGGGAGCCCTGCGCCGGGAACGGTCAGCCGAGAAAGTGCTCGATCCGGTGGCTGAGCCGGTCGGCGAGATCGCTGGCCAGGCAGTCATGCATCTCCGGCCGCAGGGTGTTGCCCATCCAGGTGATCTGCCGCTTGGCCAGCTGCCGCGTGGCGTAAATGCCGCGTTCGCGCAGCTCCCCGGCCGGCAGCAGGCCGTCCTGGGCTTCCCATACCTGGCGATAGCCGACGCAGCGCATCGATGGCAGATCGAGGTGCAGGCGGTACGTGTCGCGCAAGCGACGTACCTCGTCCTCCAGCCCGGCGGCCAGCATCGCGTCGAAGCGTTGCGCGATGCGCTCGTGCAGGATTCCCCGCTCGCCAGTGTTGAGTCCGAGCGAGAGGAATCGATAGGGGGGGGGCTGCCGTTTGGTGTCCGCCAGCAGCTCGCTCATCGGCCGGCCCGTCAGTCGGACGATTTCCAGGGCGCGCTGGATCCGCTGCGCATCGTTCGGCGCGAGCCGGGCGGCCGTCTCCGGGTCGTGCCGCGCAAGCTCGGCATGCACGGCGGGCCAGCCCTGTGTCGCGGCATGCGCGTCGATCTCGGCGCGGATCCGCGGGTCGGCCGGCGGCAGATCGGCCAGCCCCTCGAGCAGGGCCTTGTAGTAGAGCATGGTGCCGCCGACCAGCAGCGGTACCTTGCCCGAGGCGGTGATCTCGGCCATCGCGATCAGGGCGTCTTCCCGGAAGCGGGCTGCCGAATAGCTTTCCTCGGGGCTGATCAGGTCGATCAGGCGGTGCGGGAAGGCCGTCAGCGTCTGCGCATCCGGTTTGGCCGTGCCGATGTCCATGTCGCGGAAGACTTGCGCCGAATCGACGCTGATCAGCGCGAGCGGGAAGCGCTGGCAGAGCGCCATCGCCGCAGCCGTCTTGCCGCTGGCAGTGGGGCCCATGAGCAGGATGGCCGGCGGCAGGTCGTGGGCGGACATCATCGGCCGCGCAGGAAGAGTCGGTCGAGCTCGCCCAGCGAGAGCTGTGTCCAGGTCGGGCGGCCGTGATTGCACTGGTCGGCGCGTTCGGTTTCCTCCATCTGGCGCAGCAGGGCGTTCATTTCGGGGAGTGTGAGCTGGCGCCGGGCGCGCACGGCGCCGTGACAGGCCATCGTGGCGAGCAGTTCGTTGCGCCGGGCGGTCAGCAGGGCCGTCACGCCATGTTCGCGAAGCTCTTCCAGCAGGGCGCGCGCCAGCACTGTCGGATCGGCGGCCTGCAGCAGCGCGGGGACGCTGCGTACCGCCAGCTGGGCCGGCCCCACCGGGGCGATGTCGAAGCCGAGCGTGTGCAAGGCCTCCGCATGCTCCTCGCTGGCGGCTACGGCGAGCGGATCGGCCGCGAACACCGCCGGGATGAGCAAGGCCTGTGTCGCCATGCCACGCGCGTCCCATGCCTGCTTCAGCCGTTCGTAGAGGATCCGTTCGTGTGCGGCGTGCATGTCCACGAGGACGAGACCCAGCGCGTTCTGCGCCAGAACGTAGATGCCGTGCAGTTGCGCCAGTGCGTAGCCGAGGGGCGGTGCCGTCGAAACATCCGGCGCCGGGAACGGTACGGACGGATCCCCGGCCGCCTGGGCGGCCGGCAACCGGGCGGGGGGCGGCGGAGCGATCTGCGCACCGCCGACGAAGGCCAGGTAGCTGGCGACGGCCGGTTCGTTGATCCGCAGGGGCACCTGCCGGGCGACCGGGAGGCTGGGGGCGGGGGGGGAGCCGCCCGCGCTGCGGACGAGCGGGGTATCGGGGGCTTCGTCCGCCAGGGGCATCGACAGGGCCCGCTGTACGGCGTGATAGACGAACTGGTGCACCGCGCGGCCATCACGGAAGCGTACCTCGGTCTTGGCCGGATGCACGTTGACGTCAACTCCAGCGGGGTCGATTTCGAGGAACAGGCAGTAGGCCGGATGGCGACTGCCATGCAGCATGTCCTGGTAGGCTTCGCGCAGGGCGTGCGCCAGCAGCCGGTCGCGCACGAAGCGACCGTTGACATAGCAGTACTGGGCGTCGCTGCGCGCACGGGCGTGTGCCGGCAGCGCGCAGTGGCCGTGCAGGCGGATGCCCTGGGCGTGGCCCGGGCCGGTGTCCACGGCCCGGGCGTCCGCGAGAAAGTCGTTGCCGAGGATGGCTGCGGCACGGCCGCGCGCATCGCTGCGCGGGAGCTGCAGGCCGGTCCGGCCATTGTGCGCGACGGTGAAGGCCACGGTCGGGTGGGCCAGCGCGATGCGTTTCACGATCTCGACGCAGTGCGCGTATTCGGTCGCCTCCGACTTGAGGAATTTGCGCCGGGCCGGCGTGTTGTAATAGAGATCGCGCATTTCGACCACCGTGCCGGCCAGCAAGGCGGCCGGCTCCGGTACGGCGCCCGGTGCGCCGGCCAGTCGCCAGGCGTGTGCCGCGCCATGCTGCCGACTGGTCAGCAGCAGACGCGCGACAGCAGCCACCGAGGCCAGTGCCTCGCCCCGGAAACCCAGGGTGCCAACCCGCTCGAGATCCTCAAGTGTGGCGATCTTCGACGTGGCGTGGCGGGTCAGCGCCAGATCCAGCTCGTCGCGGGCAATACCGCTGCCGTCGTCGCTGACCCGGATCAGGCGGACGCCTCCTTCCTCGAGCTGGATCTGGATCGTCGAGCTGCCGGCGTCGAGGGCGTTCTCGAGCAACTCCTTGAGCACCGATGCGGGCCGCTCGACGACCTCGCCGGCGGCGATCTGGCTGATCAGGAGGTCCGGAAGCTGCTGAATGCGACGAGTTTCTGACATTGACGGATTATACCGGCGCAGGCATTCGGTAGAATCGCCGCTTTTCCCCCGGTGCGCGCCACGTCATGGAATACCTTCTCGCCTTCGTCGATATCGTCCTGCACCTGGACAAATACCTGGCAGCCCTAGTCCAGCAGTACGGGGTGTGGATCTATGCGATCCTCTTCGCCATCGTGTTCAGCGAGACCGGTTTCGTCGTGACACCCTTCCTCCCGGGCGATTCCCTGCTGTTCGTCGCCGGGGCGCTGGCGGCGGTGGGCGGTCCGGAGGGAATGAACATCGGGGTCCTCATCGCCGTGCTGTTCGCCGCCGCCGTCCTGGGGAACATGCTCAACTACCAGGTCGGGCGCTATCTCGGTCCGAAGGTCTTCCAGTGGGAAGGCTCGCGCTTCTTCAACAAGGCCGCGCTGCAGAAGACGCACGCCTTCTATGAGGTTCACGGCGGCAAGACCCTGGTCATTTCGCGCTTTCTGCCGCTGCTGCGGACCTTCGCGCCTTTCGTGGCCGGGATCGGGGCGATGTCCTATGGCCGTTTCACCCTGTTCAACACCGCCGGAGCGGCGCTCTGGGTCGGCTCGCTGACATTGGCGGGCTACTGGTTCGGCAACCTTCCCTGGATACGTCAGAACCTGACTGCGGTGATCCTGGCCATCATCGGCATATCCTTGATTCCCGTTTTCGTGGCCTGGTGGAAGCAGCGGCAAGCGGCATGAGCCGGGGAGCGGGTATGATCCGATCATGACCCGACGCCAGTTCTGCCTTACCCTGCTGTCCTTCGCCGGCCTCGCCACCGCGGGTTGTGCGACGCGCGTGTCTTCCGATGGCCGCCGGGAGACGCATTTCGATCCGCGTTACCTTGCCAAGACCGAGATCGACCGGGTAATCGATGCCAATCGCGCGGAGGTGGTGGCCGGCCTGAAGCGGATCGCCGGGAAACTCTACCGGCGCAATCCACGCGAATGGAAGAAGGGCGGGCACGCGGGGATGGAGCTGGCGGTCGAGCGCCTGTTCGTGCGCGGCGCCGTTTTTCCGGAGCTTGACGGGCGGCGCGAGGGTGCTGCGGCGCTCTTTGCCTTTCGTCCGGATTACACCGGCGACCGGGTGCTGGCGCTGATCGCCGGACTGCTCGGCATGGTGGACGCCGCCTTCGAGCACAAGGAGGATTTCTATCTGCTCGACGACCTCGACGAGCAGAAGCTCTACAATTGCGCCCGCAACGTCGAGATTGCCGTCTGGAAGATGGCGTCGACGAAGGACGGCAACGGGCAGCCCCTGTTGCTGTCGAACGAGCTCGATCCGGCCAATCCGAATCTGAGTTTCGAGCGCGAGTTCGGCCGCATCGTCGGCCTGCTCGATTTTCTGTCGCGGGTGGTGGCCGACACGCATGGTCGCACCGTCACCCGGTTCACGCAAAGCATCGCCACCGCCATGTTCCTGCCGGTTGGCGCACTGGGTAGCAAATGAAATCGATCGTCATCCTGATTTCCGGGCGGGGCAGCAACATGGAGTCGCTGCTTGCCGCCATCGCCGCCGGTTCCCTGCCGGCCCGGGTCGCCGCCGTCATCTCCAACCGCCCCGACGCGCGTGGACTGCAGTCGGCTTCGGCCCAGGGGATTCCGACCCGCGTGATCGACCATCGCCAGCATGCCGATCGTGCGGCCTTCGATGCCGCATTGCGCGACGAGATCGACCGTTTCGCTCCCGATCTCGTCGTGCTCGCCGGCTTCATGCGCATCCTGACCGAAGGTTTCGTGCGCCATTACGAGGGACGTCTGATCAACATCCACCCCTCCCTGCTGCCTGCCTTTCCCGGCCTGCACACGCATCGTGCCGCGCTTGAAGAAGGCGTGCGCATCCATGGCTGCACGGTGCACTTCGTCACGCCGGCGCTCGATCATGGCCCGGTCATCGCGCAGGCCGCCGTGCCGGTGCTCGATGGCGACGACGAGACGACCCTGGCCGCGCGCGTGCTGGCGCAAGAGCATCGCTTGTATCCCCGGGCCGTGCGCTGGTTCGTCGAGGGCCGCCTGCACTTGCACGGCAAGCGCGTGGTGTTCGATGCGCTGCAGGATTCCTCCGGCGCGCTGATCGCTCCGCGCGATGTGGTGGACTGACGCATACCGGCGCGGGCGCCGGTCCGCACTGATCGCGGCCTTCGCTATCTCGGCTGCGACCCACGCCTTGGTCCTTTGGGCCCCCGGCCCCGACCCGGTGGGTGAGGAGGAGGCGCAACCGCTGCTTGCGCGCTTGCGCACGCCCGTCTTGCCGCAGCCGGTCGCGGCCCCTGTCGAGGCGGCGCCACTCGCCGTGCCGCCAAGGCGCTCCCGGCCCGCCCGCTCGAAGGCGGCACCGGCCGTCATCCCCGACGCGGCAATGCCGGATGCCAGGGCGGATGCTTTGCCGGCGGCATTGCCGCAGCCGGAAACGGTGGCGGCGATAGCGCCGCCCGTCGATCCGCCGCCGGCGGATGACCGCGGCATCCCTCCGGCTGAAAGCGGCCAGGTGGCGGCGTCCGGGGGGGATGCCGGGGGCGGCGATGCGCTCCCCGACTCCGTGCCCGCGGTCGCGCCGATCGGTGAGCGGCTGTCCGGACGCGGGCTGATCCGCTTTCGCGTCGAGCGGGGCGACCGCGGCTTCGTCGTGGGGCAGTCCGAGCACCGCTGGGAAATCGATGACGGTCGCTATGCGTTGACCGCGATCAGCGAGACGAGCGGGCTGGCGGCATTGCTCAAGTCCGTCCGGGTGGTGCACGAGAGCCGGGGCAGCGTCACCCCCGGAGGGCTGCGGCCCGAGTATTTCTCGATCGCCCGCAGCGGCCGTGCGACCGACGAGGTGGTTCAGTTCGACTGGGAACAAGGTCTGCTGCGCTTCGGCGAGGCGGCCGTGCAACCGGCTCCGCCCGGTACCCAGGACCTGCTGTCGTTCCACTACCAGATCGGCTTGCTGCCTCATCTCGAGGCCGGCTACACGCTGCCCGTCGCAACCGGCAGGAAGCTCGACAGCTATCGCTTCGAAGCCGTCGGCGAGGAACTGATCGAGGTACCGGCCGGCAGCTTCCGCACGCTGCACCTGAAAGTGTCCGGAACGACGACGACCGAGTTGTGGCTGGCTTACGATGCCGCGCTGCTGCCGGTTAAAATCCGGCACGTCGACCGCAAGGGCGAAAGCTTCGTTCAGGTCGCCACCCAACTGCAGTTCAGCCAGGAAGAATAGACTCCCCATGCGCTTTACCCCCGTACTCTTCGCCCACGCCGAGGCCGTGCTGTCCGAGACGCTGCGTTTCGAATTTCCTGCCGATGCGGTGGTTTCCCGTTATTTTCGGCAGCACCGCGAGCTGGGGCATGCGGATCGCGCCTTCGTCGCCGAAAGCGTGTTTGCCGTCCTGCGGCGCAAGCGCTCGCTGGCCGAGCGCTGTGCCGGCGATGTGACGTCGCGCCGGCTGCTGCTGGCCGCGCTCGCCTGCGTGCAAGGCTGGAACCGGCGCGAGCTGGCGCCGGTTCTGCGCGAGAGTGAAACCGGATGGCTTGCCGAGGCCAAGGCCGTGCGCTACGAAACGATGCCGCCGGCGGTCGCTGTCGACCTGCCTGACTGGCTGCATGTGACGCTTGCGGCACAGTTTCCCGCTGCCGACCTGGCCCCTCTGTGTGCTGCCCTCAACCAGCCGGCCCCCCTCGATCTGCGGGTCAATCCGCTGAAGACCACCCGTGACGCCGTGCTCGAGCGGCTGCACGCCGACGGCATCGCGGCCGAGGCGTGCCGCTTCTCGCCGCTGGGTATCCGCCTGGCCGGAAAGCCGGCGCTGGCCCGGCACCCGTTGTTCCTGGATGGCAGTTTCGAGGTGCAGGACGAGGGGAGCCAGCTGCTGGGCTTCCTGTTGCAGCCCCGGCGCGGCGAGATGGTCGCCGACTTCTGCGCCGGTGCCGGCGGCAAGACGCTGCTGCTCGGAGCCCTGATGCGTTCGCAGGGCCGCCTCTACGCCTTCGACGTGGCGGAAAAGCGGCTGGCCAACCTGAAGCCGCGCTTGGCGCGTTCGGGACTGTCCAATGTGCATCCGGTGCGCATCGACGCGGAGACCGATATCCGGGTCAAGCGCCTGGGCGGCAAGCTCGACCGTGTGCTCGTGGATGCGCCCTGCTCGGGGCTCGGGACGCTGCGGCGCAACCCCGATCTCAAATGGCGGCAGAGCCCGGACAGTATTGCCGAGCTGAGCGCCAAGCAGGCGGCCATCCTTGCGGCGGCCGCCTCACTGCTCAAGCCCGGCGGCCGGCTGGTCTATGCGACCTGCAGCCTGCTGGCCGCGGAGAACGAGATGGTCGTATCGGCCTTTCTCGAAGCGCATCCGGAATTCTCCCCGCTCGGCGCCGGTGCGGTGCTGCAACGCCAAGGGATCGACCTTGCGCCGGCGTCTGCCGACGATTACCTGCGCCTCCTGCCCGACCGGCACGGGACGGATGCCTTCTTTGCGGCCGTGCTGGAGCGCAAATGAGCGAGAAGCAGTTGTTCGCCCTGCTGCATGGGTTGTGGCGGGAGGTGCGCGAGCCCGATTTCGTCTGGCAGGCCTCGGCGCTCCTGCTCAGCCTGGCCTTGGCCTGGTGGCTGGCCCGTCTGCTGCATGCCCAGCCTTGGAGTCGCAACCATTCCGAGAACCGCTTGCGCGACTTCGGTGCGCATGGCCTGAAACGGATCGGCTTCCCGCTGATGGCGCTGGCCTTCGTCCATCTTTCCCGCAAGGTGCTGCAGCACTGGGGGCACGTCGGACTGCTCGACGTCGCCGTACCCCTGCTGCTTTCCCTGGCCTTGGTCCGCGCGACGATCTACGTCCTGCGCCGGGCCTTTTCACCGAGTGGCTGGCTGGCGGCTTCCGAACGCTACATCGCCTTTACGATCTGGGGGTGCCTGGCGCTCTACATCACCGGACTGGCCGGGCCGATGATCGAAGTCCTCGAACAGGTCAGTGTCACCGTCGGCAAGCAGAAGCTCGATCTGTGGACCCTGCTGCACGGCCTCGTGACCGTGGGGGCCACCGTGCTGGTCGCTTTGTGGCTGGCCGGGATGATCGAAACCCGGCTGATGGCGGCCACGCAGGTGGATTCGAACGTGCGCGTGGTGCTGGTGCGTATCGCCAAGGCCGTGTTTTCCCTGCTGGCGCTGCTCTTCAGTCTTTCCCTCGTGGGCATCGACATCACCGCCCTTTCGGTCTTTGGCGGGGCGCTTGCCGTCGGTCTCGGTTTCGGCCTGCAGAAGATCGCCAGTAATTACGTTTCCGGCTTCATCATCCTGCTCGACCGCTCGATCCGCATCGGTAACGTGATCGCGGTCGACGCGACGACTTCCGGCATCGTCACCCAGATCACCACCCGCTACACGGTGGTGCGCACCCTGGGCGGGACCGAGGTGATCATCCCGAATGAGCATCTGGTCAGCAACATCGTTCTCAACCAGTCCTTCACCGACACGCGGGTGCGGCTCGCCGTACCACTCCAGGTGGCCTACGACACCGATCTCGATCTGGCCATGCGTCTGATGCGCGAGGCTGCTGCTTCCGAGCCGCGGGTGCTGGCCGAGCCGGCGCCTGCCGTCACCCTGACGGCCTTTGCCGATAGCGGCATCAACCTTGAGTTGGGGTTCTGGATCGCTGATCCGGAAGAAGGAACCGGTGGGGTGCGCTCGAACGTCAGCCTGGCGATCTGGCGGGCTTTTCGCATGCACGGAGTGGAAATTCCTTTCCCTCAGCGCGAGATTCGCCTGCTCGGCGAAAAGGCCGTCATCAAAGAGGGCGCTACCAAAGAAAAAAATCCCGCACCGGGGGGGGCGCGGGATTGAAAGCCCATCGTCGGGGATGGGTATCAGGGAGGGTCAAACATTGCCAGCGGGGGGATTCGCTGAGGCAACAGTTGCAGTGTATCGAGCCTGATGTCTTGGGTCTGTTGCGCTTGTAATGGCTTTGCGTGACTGTCTGTAACAGGCACGCGACAAGCGAAAAAAAACCTGCCGGGGTTGCAGTGGCAGGTTGGCCGGAGGAGCAAGGGAGCTGGCGGGGTGAAACTGGCAGGGAGGTCAGATCAGTCGTCGCGGGCGTCGCGGCAGGCGTTGCGGTCTCGCCAACAGCGGATGCCGAACCAGACGAGCGTGCAGCTGCCGGCGATCAGCAAGGCCTTGACGGCGTCGAGCCGGCCCTCGGCCAGCAGATCCCATGCCGCGACGCCAATGAAAACGGCGATGCCTTCGGTGATCGGGATACGGCCGGGAACTGCCATAGCGCTGTGCACGAGTCTGTCGGTGGCAATCAGCGGTGCGCGATCCGGCCGCCCAGGGCGATCTCGCCGCCCTGCCCGTCATCGTTGCGCCGGTTGTGCTGGGAGTCGCCGGACTGGGTGACAGTGCCGGCCAGCAGATACTCCCTGGCGCGCGCGAGGAAACGGTCGCGAATCTGCATATTCCGTTGGAGGGGTTCGTTCATTTCGTCTTTTTCCATTGTCGGGTCATCCTGTGAAAGCGATGTTAAATGGAAGCGGACGCGGGGTCTTTCGGCTTTGCGTCAGGTTTTGGTGACGTTCTGTAACAGAGGCCAAGCGAGCGTGAAGCGGGCTCCGCCAAGTGGTGACTCATCCGCGCTGGCGGTGCCGCCGTGCATTTCCATGACCAGCCGGGCAATTGCCAGACCGAGACCGTAACCACCGGTTGAGCGGTCGCGTGAGCGATCGAGCCGGGTGAAGGCGCTGAAGACCCGCTCGCGTTCCTCGGGGGGGATGCCGATGCCATCGTCGTCGACGTGGATCTGGACCTGATCGCCGACGATGGCGGCACTCACGCGGATCGTCGTGCGTGCATAGCGGATGGCGTTGCG
>JAPKHL010000019.1 GCA_026646875.1 Rhodocyclaceae bacterium
GCAACGCCAACCCGGACATGGTCAAGGTGATCAAGCCCTACACCAACGACCAGCTGGTCGCCATCTCCGCCTATCAGGCCAGCCTCAAGATGCCCGGATCGATGTGCGCCGCCAAGCCGGCCAAGGGCGGCAAGAAGTAAGCGACACCGACCCCCCGGGGAATTCCCCCCACACGCAAGAACGGCCGCGCGTTGCGGCCGTTCTTGCGTGTGGCGCCAGGGCGCCGGGGGTGTCCGTGAAGCAGCCGCTCAGTGGTGCCGGCTGCCGCTGCGGTGGCCGCCCGTCCGGTTGCCGGCCGGTGCGCCGCCCGCCGGTTTCGGCCGGGGAGCGCCACCGCTGCGGCCGCCACCGGCGCGTGGTCCGCCGCGCGTGCCGGCCGAGCGCATCTGGATCGGCTCGGGGCGGATGCTCGGATCGGGCTGATAGCCCGGGTAGACCACCTGCTCGATGTCGCGCTTGATCAGCCGTTCGATGTCGCGCAGCAGCTTGTGCTCATCGACGCAGACCAGCGAAACGGCCAGCCCCTCGCTGCCGGCGCGGCCGGTGCGGCCGATGCGATGCACGTAATCCTCGGCAACGTTCGGCAGTTCGTAATTGACGACGTAGGGCAGTTCGCTGATGTCGATGCCGCGCGCGGCGATATCGGTCGCGACCAGCACGTGCAGCTTGCCGTCCTTGAAGCCGGACAGGGCGCGCGTGCGGGCGTTCTGGCTCTTGTTGCCGTGAATCGCGTCGGCCTCGATGCCGGCCTTGAGCAGCTTCTCGGCAAGGCCGTTGGCGCCCCACTTGGTGCGCGTGAAGACGAGCACCTGGTGCCAGCCGTTGTCCTTGATCAGATCGATCAGCAGATCCTTCTTGCGCTCGCGGTCGACCTTGTAGACGCGCTGGCTGACCAGCTCAGAGGCGGTGTTGCGCCGGGCAACCTCGACGTATTCCGGGGCCTGCATGATGCCGCCGGCGAGGGCGCGGATCTCGTCTGAGAAGGTGGCCGAGAACAGCAGATTCTGGCGCTGTTTCGGCAACAGCGCGAGAACACGGCGGATGTCGTGGATGAAGCCCATGTCGAGCATCCGGTCGGCCTCGTCGAGCACCAGCACTTCGATGGCGGAGAGGTCGACGGTCTTCTGCTGTGCGTGATCGAGCAGACGGCCGGGCGTGGCGACGAGGATGTCGATGCCGCTGCGCAGGGCCGCGATCTGCGGATTCATGCCGACGCCGCCGAACATGACCAGGGACTTGAGCGGCAGATGCTTGCCGTAGGTGCGGACACTTTCCTCGACCTGCGCCGCCAGTTCGCGCGTCGGCGTGAGGATCAGCGCGCGGATGCGGCGCGGCCCGGCGGGGCGCGCGGCGGACAGGCGGTTGAGGATGGGCAGGGTGAAGCCGGCGGTCTTGCCGGTGCCGGTCTGGGCACAGCCCATCAGGTCCTTGCCGGCGAGCACGACGGGGATGGCCTGGGCCTGGATCGGGGTGGGGGTTTCGTAGCCATGCTCGGCGATGGCGCGCAGGATCTCGGGGGCGAGACCCAGTTCGGTGAATTTCATGTAGTTATGCTCCGGGTACCGGCCATCGCGCGGGCGCGCGAATCAGTCAGGGCCGGGACGCAGGGTGGAGGGACGTATGTCGATCGGTCGCGGCGGCAGGGCGGCCGCACCGGCTCTGACAGGCACCAGGACTGACGGATGGTGCCTCGGGGAGGGCGGATTCTAGCACGCGCGGGCGAAAGCCGGAGGGCGATTATCGCCGTCCGGCCCCGCTGCGTTCAGATGCGCGCGAGACCGCGCGCCAGGTCGTCCTGCAGGTCGGCGACCGCCTCGAGGCCGACGGCGACGCGCAGCAGGCTCTCGCGGATGCCGGCGGCGGCGCGCTGCTCGGGGCTGATGCGGCCGTGCGTGGTCGACGCCGGATGCGTCAGCGTCGTCTTGGTGTCCCCGAGATTGGCGGTGATCGAAAGCAGGCGGCAGTGGTCGACCACCGTCCAGGCCTCGGTGCGCTCGCCCTTCACCTCGAAGGAAACGATGGCGCCGCCCCCCTGCTGCTGGCGCAGCGCCAGCGCGTGCTGCGGATGCGAGGGCAGGCCGGGGTAGTAGACGCGCGCCACACGGGGATGGGCCTCCAGCCAGCGCGCCAGCGCCAGCGCCCCGTCGGACTGCGCCTGCATGCGGATCTTCAGCGTTTCCAGCCCCTTCAGGAGAATCCAGGCGTTGAAGGCGGAGAGGCTCGGGCCGGCGGTACGCAGGAATTTCAGCACCTCGTCGGTGAGCCGCTTCGGACCCGCGACCGCGCCACCGAGGACGCGCCCCTGTCCGTCCAGGTATTTGGTTGCCGAGTGCACGACGAGATCGGCGCCGAGGTCGAGCGGCCGCTGCAGGATCGGCGTGCAGAAGCAGTTGTCGACGACGACGAGCACGCCACGCGCATGGGCGATCTCGACCAGGGCGCGGATGTCGGCGATCTCGGTCAGCGGATTGGATGGCGTTTCGAGGAAGAAGAGCTTGGTCTCGGGCTGGATCGCCGCCGCCCAGGCGGCCGGATCGGTCTGTCCGACGAAGGTGGTGCGCACGCCGAAGCGCGTCATGATGTTGCCGAGCAGTTGCTGCGTGGCGCCGAACAGCGCCGTCGAGGCGACGATGTGGTCGCCGCTGCTGCACAGCCCCATGACCAGCGAGAGGATGGCCGACATGCCGGAGGCGGTGGCCACGCAGGCCTCGGCGCCTTCGAGCGCGGCGAGGCGGTCCTGGAAGGTGGTGACGGTCGGGTTGCTGAAGCGCGAATAGACGTTGCCCTCCTCTTCGCCGGAGAAGCGCGCGGCAGCCTGCGCGGCGCTGTCGAAGACGAAGCTGGAGGTGAGGTAGAGCGCCTCGGTGTGCTCGTTGAACTGGCTGCGCGCCTGGCCGGCGCGCACGGCCAGCGTTTCGGGGTGCCAGGAGGGATCTTGGAAGGTCATGGATCAGTCGGCCGACATCAGGTTGAGGTGCATCTGCTGCGAGGCGCCGCCGTCCTCGCTGGCCTTGCCGCCCTTGCCGTCGCGCGACTGCTCGATGGCATCCAGGTATTCGGGGGTCACGTCGCCGGTCACGTAGGTGCCGTCGAAGCAGGAGGTGTCGAACAGCGAGAGCGTGGGCTTGAGGTCGCGGATCGACGCCTTCAGCGCGTCGAGATCCTGATAAACGAGGGCGTCGGCGCCGATCTCGCGGGCGATTTCCTCGTCGCTGCGACCGGTGGCGATCAGCTCGCCGCGCGTCGGCATGTCGATGCCATAGACATTGGGGAAGCGCACGGGCGGCGCCGCCGAGGCGAAATAGACCTTGAGTGCGCCGGCGGCGCGCGCCATCTCGACGATCTCGCGGCTGGTGGTTCCGCGCACGATCGAGTCGTCGACGAGCAGCACGCGCTTGCCCTGGAATTCCTGTCCGACGGTGTTGAGCTTCTGGCGCACCGATTTCTTGCGGGCGGCCTGCCCGGGCATGATGAAGGTGCGGCCGATGTAGCGGTTCTTGACGAAGCCCTCGCGGTACGGGACGCCGAGACGTTGCGCGAGCTGCATCGCCGACGGACGGCTCGAGTCCGGAATCGGGATGACGAGATCGATCTCGCTGACCGGAATCGCCCGGCGCACCTTGTCGGCCAGGTGCTCGCCCATGCGAAGGCGGGTTTCATAAACCGAAACGCCGTCGATCACCGAATCGGGGCGCGCCAGATAGACGTACTCGAAGATGCAAGGCGCGTAGGCGGGGGTTGCCGCGCACTGGCGCTGGTGCAGCTGGTGCTCCAGGTCGATGAAGATCGCCTCGCCCGGCTCGACATCGCGCAACACCTGGAATCCGAGGGTATCGAGCGCGACCGACTCGGAGGAAACCAGGTATTCGGTTCCTTGCGGCGTCTCGTTGCTGCCAAAGACCAGCGGGCGGATGCCGTGCGGATCGCGGAAGGCCAGCAGGCCATAGCCGGAAATCAGGGCGACCACGGCATAGGCGCCGCGACAGCGGCGGTGCACGCCACCGACGGCCTGGAAGATGGTATCCACGTCCAGGCGGCAACCCTTGGCCGCCGCCTGCAGTTCGTGCGCCAGCACGTTGAGCAGGACTTCGGAGTCGGAGTTGGTGTTGATGTGCCGCAGATCCTGACGGAACATCTCTTCCTTGAGCTGATCGGTATTGGTCAGGTTGCCGTTGTGCCCGAGCACGATGCCGAACGGTGAATTGACGTAGAAGGGCTGTGCCTCGGCAAAGTTGTACGCCGAGCCTGCAGTCGGATAGCGCACATGGCCGATGCCGATGTTGCCCGGCAGGGCACGCATGTTGCGCGTGCGGAACACGTCGCGGACCAGCCCCGGCCCCTTGTGCATGTGGAAGGTGTTGCCTTCCGCAGTGGCGATGCCGGCCGCATCCTGCCCGCGGTGCTGCAGCACCATCAGGCCGTCGTAGAGCAGCTGGTTGACCGGTGTGGTCGCGACGACCCCGAGTATCCCGCACATAGTGTTTTCCTACCTGAAACGAATCCGTTGAGCCACATCCGGCGGTAGCCAGGGCTTGCTGGCCAGCACCGCCGTTTCGAGCGGCGGCGCGAAATACGCCTCGCCCCACCACTTTTCCTTCGGCACCGCCGTCATGCCGCCGGCGGCAACCAGCAGCAGTACGATCAGCAGGCCGCGCGCCGCGCCGAACAACACACCGAGCAGCCGGTCGGTGAGCGTCAGGCCGAGCATCTTGAGCAGGCCGCGCACCGCCAGCCGCAGCAGCGACATGACCACCAGCACGGCGACGAAGATCGACACCCAGGCGGCAACCAGACGCACGGCGGGATCGACGATGCCGGCGAAGATCCCCTGGGCCACCGCCTCGCCCCAGGCCTGTGCGGCCAGGAAGGCCAGTACCCAGGCCACCAGCGCGATGATCTCGCCGATCACGCCGCGCCACAAGCCGATGGCCAGCGAAACGAGCACGATGCCGAGTACGACGTAATCGAAAACCGTCATTGCCTGGCAGCAACGACGCCGCTGACGCCGATGCGCTTCATCTTCTCGAGGGCTTTCTCGGCAGCTTCACGATTCGGGAAGGGCCCGGCGCGCACACGCGTCTTGGTGCCCTGGGGCGATTCGAGCGGCTCGGTGTAGGTCTTGATGCCGAGCTCCGCGGTCTTGCTCTGGATCTGCCGGACGTTGGCCGGATTGGCGAAGGCACCGATCAGGATGACGTGCGGGCCGCCATTGCCGGCAGCCGGTGCATCGGCAGGCTTGCCGGCAAGGATGGCGGCAGCCCGCTGCGCTTCGCCGTTACGGCCTGCGGCGGCGGTCTGCCCCGGCTTGTCGGCGGGTTTCTCGGTGTTTTTCTCCGCGGGCTTTGCCACGGCTTTTTCCGGAGACTTCTCGGACGGTTTCGACGCCGGTTTCTCCGCCGGAGCGACCGGTTTCTCCGCAACCTTCCCGACGGGTTTCTCCGGGGAGGTCTCGGCGGGTTTGTCGGGGATTCTTTCGACGGGCTTCTGTGCCGGTTTTTCGGCGGGCCGGGCCGGCGCCACGGTCGGTTCGGTGGCCGGCGGCCGACCGGCAGCCAGCGGCGGCTGGTCCTGACCGGGAATGCGGATCTGGATGTCCTGCACCTGCTGCCTCGGCTCCTCGTCCATCACCATTGGCAGCACGACGGCGGCCAGCCCGGCGAGGGCGAAGGCCCCGACCAGGCGGCGGCGAGCACGTTTCTTCAGGAGCAGTTGCGCGTCGGGGGAATCTGCCATCGGAATCCGGGAAGCGTGGGGGCGGCAATCAGCGGCGGGCCTTCAGGGCGCGCAGGACGGCCGCCACCGTATGGAACGATCCAAAGACGAGAATTCTATCATTTTCCCCTGCCTGCTTCGACGCGGCCGCAAAAGCGGCCTCGGGCGAGGTCTGAGGGGCGACGCTGCCACCGAGCCCCCCTCCGGCGATCAGGTCCGCCAGTGCCTCGGCCCGGGCGCCGCGCGGGACGTCGAGCGTGGCCGGAAGCCAGACGTCGACCTTGCCGGCCAGCGGAGCGAGTGCGCCGGCGATGTCCTTGTCGGCCAGCATGCCGACGACCGCGAGAGTCCGCTCGTGAAAACCCATACCGCCCAGATTCTCGACCAGGCCGGCGACGGCCTGCGGGTTGTGCGCCACGTCGAGGACGACGGTCGGACGGCCGGGAACGATCTGGAAGCGCCCGGGCAACTCCAGTTCGATCAGACCGCGCCGCACGGCCTGCATCGAGACTGGCAGAACGGGACGCAGCGACTCGATGGCGGCCAGCACGGCAGCCGCGTTGCGCAGCTGGCTGGCACCGCGCAGACCGGGATTGGCCAGTCCGGCGCGACGCAGTCCGTCCCGTCCCCACCAGGTCCATTGCGTGCGGTCGCCGAAATAGCCGAAATCGCGGCCCAGCAGCTGCAGGTCGGCGCCGATCGCTTCGGCATGCCCGACGAGGCGCTGCGGTGGCTGCGGGTCGGCGCAGATCGCCGGCCGAGCGGGCCGGTAGATGCCGGCCTTCTCGAAACCGATGTGCTCGCGCGTCGGCCCCAGCCAGTCGGTGTGATCGAGGGCGATGCCGGTGACGATGGCACAGTCGGGCGCGTAGGCGTTGACGGCATCGAGCCGGCCGCCCAGGCCAACCTCGAGAATCACCACCTCGGCTCCGGCGGCGGCAAAGGCCTCCCACGCCGCGAGCGTGCCGAATTCGAAATAGGTCAGCGGGATCGCTCCCGCCGCATCGCCCCCACGTGCCGCTTCGACGCGCGCGAAGGCAGCACACAGCGCCTCGTCGCTCGCCGGCACGCCGTCGATGCGCACGCGCTCGTTGTAGTCGAGCAGGTGCGGCGAGGTGTAGCAGCCGGTGCGGTAACCGGCGAAACGGTAGATTGCCTCGAGATAGGCGCAGGTCGACCCCTTGCCGTTGGTGCCGCCGACGATGATCAGCGGGCAGCGCTGCGTCTGGCCGAGGGTCGCCTTGACGCGCAGCACCCGATCGAGGCCGAGCTCGATGCCGGCCTGCCCTTTCGGGTGCAGGCTTTCGAGATGGGCCAGCCACCGCTCCAGCGTGGCGCGCTGCGGAGGAAGCGGCGAAGAATCCTGCGCCAAGGCCGCCGGCTGCTGCTCCCCGCTCCGCACGCTCCGCTCCTTACGCCGCGACCGGCAGCTTCTGCAGCATGGCGAGCAGCTGGGCGAGCTTGTCCTTCATCTGGCGGCGGTCGACGATCATGTCGACCGCCCCCTTGTCGAGCAGGAATTCCGAGCGCTGGAAGCCTTCCGGCAGCTTCTCGCGCACCGTCTGCTCGATGACGCGCGGACCGGCGAAGCCGATCAGGGCGTTGGGCTCGGCGATCACGATGTCGCCAACAAAGGCAAAGGAGGCGGACACGCCGCCCATGGTGGGGTCGGTGAGAATCGAGATGAACGGCAGGCGGGCCTCCGCCAGCTTGGTCAGCGCCGCCGTGGTCTTGGCCATCTGCATCAGGGAGAAGAGACCTTCCTGCATGCGAGCCCCCCCCGAGGCGGTGACGCAGATGAAGGGCATGCCCTGCTCGACCGCGGCCTGCACGCCGCGCACGAAGCGCTCGCCGAGCACCGAGCCCATCGAGCCGCCCATGAATTCGAACTCGAAGGCGGCAACGACGGCCGGCAGCGTCCGGATCGCGCCCTGCACGACGACCAGCGAATCGGTTTCGCCGGTACTCTCGGTGGCGTCCTGCAGGCGTTCCGGGTAGCGGCGGCTATCCTTGAATTTGAGCGAATCGACCGGCATGACCTCGGCACCGATTTCGAAACGGCCCTCGGCATCGAGCAGGAGATCGATGCGCTGCCGCGCGCTCAGGCGGTTGTGATGACCGCATTTCGGGCAGACCCGGAGATTGTTGTCGAGATCGCTCGCGTAGAGAACCGCTTCACAGGAAGGACACTTGCTCCAGAGCCCCTCGGGCAGCGAGGATTTGCGGGCAACGGCAGGGTCGTTGCGCTTGATCTTGGGCGGAAGCAGCTTGTTCAACCAGCTCATGACTCACCTCGGGCTTGGGTTGCGGCATCGATGCCGCGACGGATGTCGGCCACCAGGACACGCACCCGTTCGCAGGCGGTGGCGGGCGTCGATTGTTCCAGTTCCTCGATGATCCGGCTGCCGATCACGACGGCATCGGCCACGGCGGCCACGGCCCCCGCCGTGGCGGCGTCGCGGATGCCGAAGCCGACACCGACCGGAACGCCGGTGCGCGCGCGGATTTCCGGGATGCGCGCGGCGACCGCGGCGACGTCGAGCGCCGCCGAGCCGGTGACACCCTTCAACGAGACATAATAGACGTAGCCGCTGGCCAGCGCTCCGACGTCCGCGATGCGCGTCTCGGTCGATGTCGGGGCGAGCAGGAAGATCGGTGCCAGGGCGTTGCGGCGCATGGCTTGGGCGAATTCGGCACTTTCCTCGGGCGGATAATCGACAACCAGCACGCCATCCACGCCTGCATCGAAGGCTGCTGCAGCGAAGGTCTCGACCCCCATGGCCTCGATCGGATTGGCGTAGCCCATCAGGACCACCGGCGTCTCGCTGTTGTCGGCACGGAAATTCGCCACCATCGAGAGCACCTGGCGCAGGCTGACACCCTTCGCCAGGGCACGCTCGGAAGCGCGCTGGATGGTCGGACCGTCGGCCATCGGATCGGAGAAGGGAACGCCGAGCTCGATGATGTCGGCGCCAGCCTCGACCAGCGCGTGCATCAGCGGCACGGTCAGCGCCGGATCCGGATCGCCGGCGGTGATGAAGGGGATGAGCGCCTTGCGCCCTTGCGCCTGCAGGCGCTCGAATGTGGCTTGGATCTTCGACATGATCAGAATTTGATCCCCGATTTTTCGGCGACGGTGTGCATGTCCTTGTCGCCGCGTCCCGATAGGTTAACCAGCAGGATCCTGTCCTTCGGTAGCGTCGGCGCGAGCTTCGCAGCGTAGGCCAGCGCGTGGCTGGATTCCAGCGCCGGGATGATGCCCTCGAGACGGCACAGGCTGTGGAATGCAGCCAGGGCTTCCGCGTCGGTGATACCGACATATTCGGCGCGCCCGGAATCCTTCAGCCAAGCATGTTCCGGGCCGACACCCGGATAGTCGAGACCGGCCGAGATCGAGTGCGTTTCGATGATCTGGCCGTTCTCGTCCTGCAGCAGGTAGGTACGGTTGCCATGCAGCACACCGGGACGACCCGCCGACAGCGAGGCGGCGTGACGGCCGGTTTCGATGCCCTCGCCGGCGGCCTCGACACCGATCAGGCGCACGCCCTCGACCGGGATATAGGGGTGGAAGATGCCCATCGCGTTCGAGCCGCCCCCCACGCAGGCGATCACCGCGTCGGGCTGACGGCCGCACTGTTCCTGCATCTGGGCGATCGCCTCGTGGCCGATGACGGCCTGGAAATCACGCACCATCATCGGGTAGGGGTGCGGTCCGGCGACGGTACCGATGATGTAGAAGGTGTTGGAGACGTTGGTCACCCAGTCGCGCATGGCTTCGTTGAGCGCGTCCTTGAGCGTCTTGGAGCCGCTCTCGACGGGCACCACGGTGGCCCCGAGCAGCTTCATGCGATAAACGTTGGCAGCCTGGCGCCGGACATCCTCGCTGCCCATGTATACGACGCACTCCATGCCATAGCGTGCGGCGACTGTCGCCGTGGCGACACCGTGCTGGCCGGCGCCGGTCTCGGCGATGACGCGCGGCTTGCCCATGCGGCGGGCAAGCACGGCCTGGCCGATGCAGTTGTTCACCTTGTGCGCGCCGGTGTGGTTGAGATCCTCGCGCTTGAGATAGATCTGCGCGCCGCCGAGCGTGTCGGACCAGCGGCGGGCGTGGTAGATCGGGCTCGGGCGACCGACGTAGTGTTTCAGTTCGTATTCGAATTCGGCCTGGAACTGCGGATCGCGCCGGGCGATGTCGTAGGCCTCCTTGAGTTCTTCGAGCGCGGCGATCAGCGTTTCGGAAACGAAGATGCCCCCGTACGGGCCGAAATGGCCCCGGGCATCGGGCAAGTCATAGTGGGGCGCAGCCATGTTTTCTCCTTGAAGCATCCTTGAAGCGGTGGAAAGGGGTTAACCCGGGCACGCACGGCCCGTCCGCTCTCAGGGATGGTTCGCCAGATGGTGCCGCCAGCAGATGCGGGTGCGGCCGCCCGGTGTCTTGCGCATGCTTGTCCTGTCCCGCCCGGGGTCCGGGCGCTTCAATCGGTGTCCTGCGTGGCGAGGAAGTCTCGCGCGCTGCCCGCTTCATGCGTCGCCGGCGGCGCGCGCTGCGGCGACAAAGGCGCGCATCCTCGCGGCGTCCTTGATCCCCTTCGCGGCCTCGACGCCGGAGGAAACATCGACGGCCGCCGGCCGGATGCGCCGGACCGCCTCGCCGACGTTGTCGGCATCGAGCCCCCCCGAGAGAATCAGCGGCGCTCCAAGGATCGGAGGGACCAGCGACCAGTCGAAGGTTTTTCCACCACCGCCGTAGCCTTCGACGAAGGCATCGAGGAGGATGCCCTGGGCGGAGGGAAACGCGGCGGCGTATTGTACCAAATCCGCCTGCGTCATCCCCGGCCGCACGCGCGCGGCCTTCAGGTAGGGACGCTCGAACTGCCGGCAGCAGGCTTCGTCCTCGTCGCCATGGAACTGCAGTACGTGCAGCGGCACGGCGGCCAGGGTCGTGCGGACGGTGGCCGGATCGGCATTGACGAAAAGACCGACGACGCTGACGAAGGGCGGCACCGCGCGCGCCAGCGCGGCGGCGGTCGCCAGATCGACATAGCGCGGGCTCGGCGGGTAGAACACCAGACCGATGGCGTCGGCGCCGGCGGCAACGGCGGCGTCCAGGTCTTCCCGACGGGTCAGGCCGCAGATCTTGATACGCGGTGTCATCGAAACTCCTTGTCTCAGAAACCTGGCACGCCAGGCAGATCGGTCGACTCACCCGACGGCACACCCCAGTGGGGGGCATACTCGACGCCGACCAGGTACAGGCCGGCGGCGGCAAAGGTGGGAGCGGCCCGCCGGCGGTCCCGCTCGGCGAGCAGCTGGTCGATCCATTCGGGCGAATGCCTGCCCTGTCCGACATGGACCAGACTGCCGACCATGTTGCGCACCATGTGGTGCAGGAAGGCGCTGGCCTCGAAATCGAAGACCAGGAGCTCGCCAGTCCGGCGCACCTCGGCCCGCCGCAGCGTCTTGACCGGCGAGCGCGCCTGGCACTCGGCGGCGCGGAAGGCGGAAAAATCATGCTCGCCATGCAGACGGCAGGCCGCCTGTCGCATGGCGTCAAGGTCGAGCGGATGGTGATACCAGCCGACCCGCCCCTGCCACAATCCGGGACGCTGCGGCCGGTTGAGCAGCAGGTAGCGATAGCGTCGGCCATGGGCCGAAAAGCGGGCGTGGAAGTCGCTGGCCACCGGCTGTGCCCAACGCACCGCGACGGCGTTCGGAAGGAAGGTGTTCACACCGCGCACCCAGGCGGCTAAAGGACGTTCAACCGGAGGATCGAAATGCACCACCTGGCCCGTGGCATGCACACCGGCATCGGTACGTCCCGCGCAGACCACATCGACCGGCTGGCCTGCAATCTTCAATAATGCGGCCTGCAGCGCATCCTGAACCGTTCCGCCGGCTGGCTGAATCTGCCAGCCATGAAAGGCGCTGCCGTCGTACTCGAGCCCAAGCGCGATCCTCACGCCCGTCCTCCCGCCAGGAGCGCCACGATCAGCAGCCCGCCGCCCAGCAGGATGCAGACCCAGTCGATCGCCGCCAGCGGACGGCGGTCGAAGGCCACCCGTTCGCAGGACGCGCCCCCGCCGGGGATTTCGTCGGCTCCCCGCAGCAATAGTCGCCAGTCGCGCGGACGTGGCAGGGTTTCCACGTAGCGCAGCACGAGATGCAGGCGCAGGGCGCCGCGCTCGATCCGCCAGCCCAGGCGGTGCAGTGGATACAGGAGATGGTGGCCCGCAACGAGCAGATCGTCGCGACGCATGCGTTCGAGAAACGCCGCAACCGCAATCAGCACGAGCAGCATCCGGCCAAGATGGCGACCTGCCTCCTGCAGCCCCTCGACGGTTGGCGAGAAGACGGTCTCGAACAGGGGATCGCCTGCGGTTCCCCAGGCAAAAACAATAAACAGCGATGCCAGCAGCCAGCGCGCCCGGGCGACCAGGCGCCAGGCCCGCTGCCGTAGCGCAGGGCCCAGCAGCGGGACAACCGCGAAGCTGGCCGGCAGCAGCCAGCCGTCGAAACGCTGGACGAGAACAAGCAGGGCCAGCCAGCCGAGCAGCCGGGTCACGGGGTGCAGACGCTCCAGCGGGGCTACGGATGCGGTCATCGGTACGGGCGAAGAGTGGACGAAAGAAGAGCCGCAAGCCTGGCAGGCTTGCGGCCCTGATGCTTGCAGCTCTAATTCTACCCGGCTTCGCCGGCCGGAGATTTATCCGCCAATGCGGGCGAGCGCGGCCTGGGCGCGTTCGCGCTGGCCGGCATCGCCCTCGCTGACGACTTCCTGCAGCAGTTCCCGTGCTCCCTCGAGGTCGCCCATTTCCTC
Organism: Rhodocyclaceae bacterium; assembly: GCA_026646875.1. Classification (GTDB taxonomy): domain Bacteria; phylum Pseudomonadota; class Gammaproteobacteria; order Burkholderiales; family Rhodocyclaceae; genus 66-26. The sequence continues at coordinate 12,533 of JAPKHL010000019.1, forward strand.
ATAGGCCTTGGCCAGATCCAGTTTCGTCGCGACCTCCTCGGAGGCACTGATCTGCAGATCCGGCGCAACGTCCGAGGTCATGCCGAACCCGGGATCAACGACGGTTTCGGCCTGCGTGATCGTGAAATCAGGGTTGACCAGCGTGTCGACCTGTTCGCTCGAGAAATCCGGATTGACGACCGTTTCGCTCTCGGCAAAACCCTGCTCGGGACGTGCGTCAGCCTGAGCCGGCAACTCGGCGGGGGGCGTCTCGGCCAGGTCAAGGCTGATCGACGCCATATCAAAGGCAGGATCGCGCATCGGCTGGCCGAGCACCGTCGATTCGGTCAATTGGACGTCGAACTCAAGGTTTCCTTCGTCCAGACTGGCGGGTTCCAGGGCTGCGTCGTCCGGGCTTGCGACACTTTCAACCATGTCGGGCACAGCCGCCGGCTGTGCCGTCGGCACCGGTTCCGACGGCACGCCGAGATCGAAATCCAGGGCATCTGCCGTCACCGTGGCGTCAGCGGACCCTGCCGGTTCAAGGGATATCTCGGGCAGGTTGAAATCGAGGGCGGCAGGCGACTCGGGCTGTGCCGCAGCAACCGGAGTGGCGGCAGGTGCCGACGGGACCTCGGGGATACCGAGGTCGAAATCCAGCGCGCCAGGCGAAAGGGTCAGCGTATCGGCTTCGGCCACGGCAGCCGGCAGATCGGTTGTGTTGAGGGACTGAAGCGGAACAGGCTCCGGTTCGGCGGCAGCGGTAGCGTCGGAAACGCCAAGATCGAAATCCAGGCTGACCGGCGACCCGGCGGACTCGACCGGCGCAGCGGCCGGAATCTCGAGCGTCGCAGCCGCAGCCGCAGTCGCCGCCGCGGCCAGGGGTGCCAGCTGGCCGGGCATGGTCACGGTGTTCTTCAGATTGCCGGCGGAGACGACCAGCGTCGCATCCGGATCGAAGGCCCGGCCGTCCGCCGCCGCAGCCTGACCGCCCCCCCCATACAGGGGATTCTGCGGATCGATCTTGAGTCCCAGCGCGGCGGCTTTCTCCCAGTCCGCGCCAACGCCCCCCGTTTCGCCGTAAAGGTCGGTGGCGAGGGTCTCGAACTGCTTGACGCTCTTGCGGTTGGCGTAGATCTCGAGCAGCTTCAGCACGATCGCGAGGCGCTTGGGATCCTTTTGGCGCGCCTCGAGGAGGATTTCCTCAGCTTGTGCGTCTCGCCCGTAAGCCATGTACACATCCGCCTCGGCGACCGGATCGACCTCATCGGTATCGATGCTGCCCGGACCAGCCTGGCTGAAATCGGTCTGTGCCGGTGTGTGCGACGTATCGACGCTCTGCCCACCCGTGGTGCGGAATACTGAATTGGCAGTCAGGCTGGTTCCCGGTTGCGACAGCGTGGTTGCCAACGCCAACGGCGCTTCACCCTTGCTTTCGCGCCGTCGCTTGTACACGGCATATCCGGCCAGCAGCGCCAGAATTCCGCCGCCACCGGCCAGCATGGCCGGGCTGCCGAGCAACTCGGCGAGGAACGACGGTTCGGGTTCGGGCGGCGGAGGCGGAGGAAGGACGGGTTTGGGTTTCGGCGGCGGAGCATCCTCAACCTTGGGTGCCTGCGCAACATCGGCTGGCGGTGCCGCATCGGCCTTGGGCGCTTCGGCTTCCGCGGGTTTTTCCTGCGCGGGCACCGCATCGGCGGGCTTGGGCGGCTCTGCAGCCGGCGGCTCTATCGCCTTCGGCGGTTCGGCCGGTTCAGGGGCCTTCGCCGGCTCCACCGCTTTCGGCGCCTCGACAGGCCTGGACGGCTCCACGGCCTTCGGGGCCGCTGCAACCGGCGCGGAGGCCGCCGCCGCCTGCTTCTGCAACTCGGCAAGCGACTGGTTCTTGAGCTCGATCAGCTTCTGCAATTCGGCGACATTCTTCTCCAGCATGGCCAGCCGCGCATTAGCCTCCTGCAGCGCCTTTTCCTTGGCCAGCAAATCCTCGCTGCTGACGCCGCCCCCCCCTTTCGCACCAGGTTTTTCGGCGGTCGCCACCTTGACCTGGTCCTTGGGCTGGGCCGCCGCCGGGGCGGCCTGATCCTCAACCTTCGGAGTGATACGGCCTTCCGCCGCCTGCCGGGTACCCGTCTCGGCAGCAGACGCCTGGGCCGCTACGCCCGCGAGCTTGCGACGGTAGGCATTCCAGTCCGCTGCGTGAGCAACGACGATCTTTTTCGCTTCCGTGTCGGACACGCTTTCGAGTGCTTCCTTCTCGGGAATCGAGAGAATGCGCCCTGCCTTCAGGCGGTTGATGTTGCCGCCATCGAAGGCTTCCTGATTGGCCCGGAACAGGCCTACCAGCATCTGTTCTAGCGATACGCCCTCGGGGCGCGTTTCCTCGGCGATCCGGCGCAACGTCTCGCCGCGCTTCACCTGACGCTCGCCGCTCGCGGCGGCTCCCGCAGGTTCGGCAACGGCCGGACGCGCGACAGCCTCGGTCGGTTTGGCCGGCGCTCTCGCCGCAGCGGGCGCCACCGGCGCACTCACCGGGGCCGCGGCCTTGGCTGCAACCTCGGGCGGATCGAGCAGGAAGGTGTATTCACGAACCAGGCGCCCGGCCGGCCAGTTGATCTCCAGCAGCATATCGATGAAGGGATCGTTGATCGGCCGGTCGGAACTGAGCTTGATGACCGCCCGCCCATCCGGACGCCGGTCAACGGAAAACTTGATTTCCAGCAGGTTGGACGGCAGATCCAGTCCGGCCTGCCGGAAGGCCTCGGCCGAAGCGAGCCCGGCGCGCAGGCCGGAAAGCTCGTCGCGGGTAGCCGACAATTCGATTTCGGCACGCAGCGGCTGGCCAAGCGCGGAAAAGACATTGATCCTGCCCAGACCCGCAGCATGCGCCGAGGGCGCCACGCCGGAGAGGACCAGACACGATGCCATCGCCACTGCAGAGGTGTGCAGTCGGAGATTGTTCAATCTGAAATATGTTTTTTTGGCCACAACCCACCCCAAGCATCGAATTGTTCAATTCGGAATTATTAAAATAACATCATGAAGTTACCCGCGCAAGCTAAACTTGCTTGTGATGTAGGGGCTCCGAACAAACAAAAAGCCGGGATAAATCCCGGCTTTTCCCATCAGGAACAGTTACTTGTCGAGCAGGATGCGGAGCATGCGGCGAAGCGGCTCGGCGGCGCCCCAGAGCAGCTGGTCGCCACAGGTAAAGGCTGCCAGATATTCCGGTCCCATTGCCATTTTATGCAAACGTCCCACCGGCACGGTGAGCGTGCCGGTCACGGCGGCTGGAGTCAGTTCGCGCTCGCTGAGCTCGCGCTCGTTCGGCACGACCTTGGCCCAGGCGTTGGCCTTGGCCAGCATGTCGCTGATCTCGTCGAGCGGCACATCCTTCTTCAGCTTGATCGTGAGCGCCTGCGAGTGGCAGCGCATGGCACCGATGCGCACGCAGAGGCCATCGATCGGAATCGACCCCGGGCTACGGAAGGCCGGCCGGCCGAGGATCTTGTTGCACTCGGCCCCCCCCTTCCACTCTTCCTTCGACTGACCGCCCTCGACGGGCACGTCGATCCACGGAATCAGGGAGCCGGCGAGCGGGGTGTTGCGGAAGTTCTTCTTCGGAAAACCGTCGGAGCGGATGGTTTCGGCCACCTTGCGGTCGATGTCGAGAATGGCCGAAGCCGGATCGGCGAGCAGATCCTTGACGGAATCGTGAATGACGCCCATCTGCGCGATCAGCTCGCGCATGTTCTGCGCGCCGGCGCCGGAAGCCGCCTGATAGGTCATCGAGGTCGCCCATTCGACGAGGTCGTTCTGGAACAGACCGCCGAGGCCCATCAGCATCAGCGAGACGGTGCAGTTACCACCGATCCAGTTGCGACCGCCCTTGGCCAGCGCATCCTTGATCACGTTCATGTTGACCGGATCAAGGATGATCACGGCATCGTCGGCCATGCGCAGCGCGCTGGCGGCGTCGATCCAGTGGCCGTTCCAGCCGGTGGCGCGCAGCTTGGGGAAAACTTCCTTGGTGTAGTCGCCTCCCTGGCAGGTGATCACGATATCGCACGCCTGCAGGGCGTCGATGTTCGAAGCGTCCTGCAGGGGCAGCGAGGCCTCCTTGCCGCCGAACACCGGCGCCTTGCCGCCGGCATTGGACGTCGAGAAATACACCGGATCGATATGCGCGAAATCGCCCTCTTCCACCATGCGCTGCATGAGGACCGAACCCACCATGCCGCGCCAGCCAACCAGACCTACTCGATTCATTTTCAACCCCTCAGCAAGATTTTCTACAGCGCCGCCAGCACGGCGTCGCCCATTTCCTTCGTTCCGACCTTCCGCGTACCCGGCTCGTGAATGTCGCCGGTGCGGAAACCCTGCGCCAGCACCTTCTTGACGGCCCCTTCGACACGCAGCGCGGCATCCTCCAGGCCGAAGGTATAGCGCAGCATCATCGCCGCCGACAGGATGGTGGCCAGCGGATTGGCCACGCCCTTGCCGGCGATGTCCGGCGCCGAGCCGTGCGACGGCTCGTACAGCCCCTTGTTGTTCGCATCGAGCGACGCCGAGGGCAGCATGCCGATCGAACCGGTGAGCATCGACGCTTCGTCCGACAGGATGTCGCCGAACATGTTGCCGGTGACCATCACGTCGAACTGCTTCGGCGCCTTGACGAGCTGCATCGCGGCGTTGTCGACCAGCATGTGCGTCAGCTCGACGTCCGGATACTCGGGCGCCAGCTCGTTCATCACGTCGCGCCACAGTTGCGTCGTTTCCAGCACGTTCATCTTGTCGACCGAGCACAGCTTCCGGTTGCGCTTTCTCGCCGCCTCGAAGGCGACGCGGCCGATGCGACGGATCTCGCTCTCGGTGTAGTGCATGGTGTTGAAGCCGAAGCGCTGCTTCGCGCCATCGACCTCACGCACCTCGATGCCGCGCGGCTGGCCGAAGTAGATGTCGCCGGTGAGTTCGCGCACGATCAGGATGTCGAGCCCGGCCACCACTTCCGGTTTGAGTGTCGAGGCATTCGCCAGTTCCGGATAAAGGATCGCCGGACGCAGGTTGGCGAACAGGCCGAGCTGCTTGCGGATGCCAAGCAGGCCGCGCTCCGGGCGCTGCTCGCGTGGCAGCGTGTCCCACTGGGGGCCGCCGACCGCGCCGAGCAGCACGGCATCGGCGGCCTGCGCGAGCCTCTGCGTCGCTTCGGGATAGGGATTGCCGGTCGCATCGACGGCACAACCGCCCAGGAGGGCCTCTTCCATCTCGAAACCGAGGTCGAGCGCCTTCAGCACGCGCACGGCCTCCGCCATGATCTCGGGTCCGATGCCGTCACCCGGCAGCACACAAATCTTCTTGGTCATGTCCGTTCCGTATCCAATCAGGCGAACAGCCAGGGCTGTTCGATGCGGCGCTTCTCCTCGAAGGCCTTGATCTTGTCGGCGTGACGCAGTGTCAGGCCGATATCGTCCCACCCGTTCAACAGACACTCCTTGCGAAAGGCGTCGATCTGGAACGGAATGCCCTTGCCGTCCGGGCGCACCACCACCTGCGCGGACAGATCGATGGTCAGCCGGTAGCCCGGTGTCGCTTCGACCTGCGCGAACAGCGCATCGATCTCCTGCGCCGGCAACACGATCGGCAGAATGCCGTTCTTGAAGCAGTTGTTGAAGAAAATGTCGGCGAAGGACTCGGCAAGGATGGCGCGGAAACCGAAGTCGAGCAGCGCCCACGGCGCATGCTCGCGCGACGACCCGCAGCCGAAGTTGGCGCGGGTCAGCAATACCTGCGCGCCCTGATAGCGCGGCTGGTTGAGCACGAAGTTCGGATTCTTCGGGCGCTGCGAGCAATCCTGCCCGGGCTGACCGACATCCATGTAGCGCCACTCGTCGAAGGCGTTGGGACCGAAGCCCGAACGCTTGATCGACTTGAGGAACTGCTTCGGGATGATCGCGTCGGTGTCGACGTTGGCGCGGTCGAGCGGCGCCACCAGCCCGTCGAGGCGGATAAACTTGTCCATCACTTGGTCGCTTTCTGAATGGCCTCGCCGCCCTTCTCGATGTCCCGGCCGATGCCGTGGACGGTATTGCAGGCTGCGGTGGAGAAGGCAAGTACGGCGAGAATGCATGCGGTCAGTGTTTTCACGGGACGAACTCCTGTGTCAGAGGATATCGCGCACATCGGCAAAATGTCCGGCGATCGCCGCGGCTGCGGCCATTTCCGGACTCACCAGATGCGTCCGGCCGCCGGCGCCCTGGCGCCCCTCGAAATTGCGGTTCGAGGTCGATGCGCAGCGCTCGCCCGGCTCGAGGCGGTCGGCGTTCATCGCCAGGCACATCGAACAGCCCGGCTCGCGCCACTCGAAACCGGCGGCCACGAAAATCTTGTCCAGCCCCTCGCGCTCGGCCTGCTGCTTGACCAGGCCGGAACCGGGAACCACCAGCGCCAGCCGGATGTTGGCCGCCACGCGGCGCCCCTTGACGACGGCGGCGGCAGCCCTCAAATCCTCGATGCGCGAATTGGTGCAGGAGCCGATGAAAACCTTGTCCACCGCGATCTCGCTGATCGGCGTGTTGGGAACGAGGCCCATGTACTGCAGGGCACGTTCCATGCCCTCGCGGCGCACCGGATCGGCTTCCTTCGCCGGATCGGGCACCGTGGCGTCGACCGGAACGACCATCTCCGGCGAGGTTCCCCAGGTCACCTGCGGACGGATTTCCTCGGCGCGCAGCTCGACCACGCGGTCGAAAGAGGCGCCCTCGTCGCTGCGCAGGGTGCGCCAGTAGGAGACGGCGCGTTCCCAGACCTCGCCCTTGGGCGCGAACGGGCGGCCCCGGAGATAGTCGATGGTGGTGTCATCGACCGCCACGAAGCCCATCCGGGCACCCGCCTCGATCGCCATGTTGCAGAGCGTCATGCGACCTTCCATCGACAGGCCGCGAATCGCGCTGCCGGCGAATTCGATGGCGTAGCCGGTGCCGCCGGCGGTGCCGATGCGACCGATCACGGCCAGCGCCACGTCCTTGGCGGTGACACCCTTGCCCAGTCTGCCCTCGACGCGCAGCAGCATGGTTTTCGACTTCTTCTGCAGCAGGCATTGCGTGGCCATCACGTGTTCGACCTCGGAGGTTCCGATGCCATGCGCGAGGCAGGCAAAAGCGCCGTGCGTCGAGGTATGCGAATCGCCGCAGACGACGGTCATGCCCGGCAGCGTGGCGCCGTTCTCGGGGCCGACCACGTGCACGATGCCCTGGCGCGGATCCTTGAACGGGAAATAGGCCAGCGCACCGGTTTCGCGAATGTTGGCGTCGAGCGTCTCGACCTGCTGGCGCGACACCGGATCCTCGATGCCACGCTCCCAATGATCGGTCGGCGTATTGTGATCGGCCGTGGCGACCACGGAAGAAACGCGCCACAGCTTGCGACCGGCCAGCTTGAGCCCTTCGAAGGCCTGCGGGCTGGTCACCTCATGCACCAGGTGGCGGTCGATGTAGATCAGGGCAGTGCCATCGGCTTCCTCGTGCACCACGTGGTCCTGCCAAAGCTTGTCGTATAGGGTCTGCGGCATGGTTGGCTATCCGGCTGTTCCGACCGCGAGCGGCCATTCGGGCTGAAAACTTTCGATTATGTCACAGAGCCCGCGCCACTGTCAGCGGCCGTCCCGGGCGGCTTCGTAAAGCGGCCGGACGCGTTCGGCGTAGTCGCGCAGGTCGGCGATGCGCGAGCCGTGCGAGGGATGGGTGGACAGCCACTGCGGCGGTTGCCCGCCGATGGTGCGACCCATTTTCTCCCACAGGGCGATCGCCGCACGCGGGTCGTAGCCGGCACGCGCCGCCAGCTCCACGCCGATGCGATCGGCCTCGACCTCCATGGCGCGCGAATTCGGACGCATGAAAGCCAGATCGCCAACCGTGCCGAGCACGTTCTGTCCAAGATCCGGATCGATGCCATAGCGCGCGCCGAGAATCGCGCCGCCGATGGCTGCCGCCAGACCGATACCGGCCGACTGCCCGGCCTTCTCGCGGCCGTGCTCGCGCAAGGCATGAGCGATCTCGTGCCCCATCACCGCCGCCAGTTCCTCGTCGCTCACCTCGAGCTGTTCGATCAACCCCGTATATACGGCGATCTTGCCGCCCGGCATGCACCAGGCGTTGAGCTCCTTCGAAGTCAGCACGTTGACCTCCCAGGCCCAGCCCGGAGCATCGCTCCGGAAGGTGCCGGTGGCCGGCGTCAGACGCGCGGCGATGGCCCGCACGCGCGCCACCTGCGCCGCATCGCGGTTGAGCAGGTTTTTGGCGCGCGCTTCCTTCAATGTCTGCTGATAGGCCTTGTCGGCCTGACGATTGACCTCGCCGGCGGAAAGCAGCATGGCCTGTTTGCGCTCGACGCCGACCGCACCGCCGCTGGTGGTGCGCGTCGTCGCGCAACCGGCCAGCGCCAGCGCCACCAGCGGAACGGCCAGCCAGCGCCGGAAAGTTGTTCCGGACATCAATTCCCTCTCCTTCATCGTCGAACAGTCACGCCGGTCACGATAACGCACGATCCCGGCTAGCCGCCGACCGCATCGTCGCGCACGTAGCGGGCGACGAGGGCCAGGCCGGCCAGTGCGAAACCCGCGCTCAGCGTGAAGGTGAGCGCGGCCCCCGCGCCTTCCCACAACCAGCCACTGAGCAGCCCACCAAGCAAGCCGCCGGCTCCGAACGACAGGCTCGAATAGATGGCCTGCCCGCGAGCCTGACAGGCCCCCGGAAACCAGCGGTTGACTGCCGCGATCGCCGCCGCGTGCCAGGTTCCGAAGGTCAGTCCGTGCAGAAGCTGCGCGAACACGATCAACGCCAGCGACTCGACGCCCCAGCCGATCAGCAGGAAGCGCAACACCGCCGCCAGATAGCTGGCAAGCAGCAGACGCCGTATACCGAAGCGGGCCATCAGGCGTGCCATGTAGTAGAACACCACGATCTCGGCAAGCACCCCCAGCGACCACAGGCCGCCGACCAGCGCCTTGCTGTAGCCGTGATCGGAAAGATAGATCGAATAAAAGACATAAAGTGCCCCGTGCGCCGCCGACATCGCGAAACAGGCCCCGAACAGCGCCCGGACATGGGACTGCCGGAGGATGCCCCCGATCGACTGTGCGATGTCGGCGGCACGCGCGGAAGCCCGGGACGGCGCTTCCGGAACGAGCAGAGCGCAGCACAGGATCCCGGCGAGCAGGACGACGATCACCCAGAGCACCCCGCGGATCGGCAGGAAATCGAGCAGGGCGCCAGTGCCGAGCACAGCGGCGATGAAGCCGATCGATCCCCACAGCCGGATGCGGCTGTAGCGTCCGGGATCCTGCCGCAGGTGATCGAAGGTGACGGTTTCGACCAGCGGCAGCGCCGCGCTCCAGAAGAAGGCCATGATCGCCATGGCGACCAGGAAGGCGGCCAGGCTCTGCGCCGCGAAGAAGACGGAGAACCCCAGCAGGCTGATCACCCCGGCCAGCCGCACGATCGGCAGCCGGCGCCCCAGCCGGTCGGCGAGCGCGCTCCAGAGGTAGGGCCCGAACAGGCGCATCAGCTGCATCTGCGACATCAGCAGACCGATATCCCAGGCGGAAAAGGAAAGCGACTGCAGGTACAGCCCGAAATAGGGCGAAAAGGCGCCGATGAAGGCGAAATGGAAAAAGTAGTAGCTGGAAAGGCGCCAGTAGGGAAGACGATGCATCCGGCGATTCTACCGGATGCGCGATGCCCGTCCCGCCGCCGGGCGGCTGCCGGGCAACGGTCCGGTCACGCGCTGCCGGGAATGCGCGGCACCGCGCAGGCCACGTCTCCGCACTGCGCGCGATGGCGCAGGGCATGGTCGATCAGCACCAACGCCAGCATCGCCTCGGCGATCGGTGTCGCCCGAATGCCGACACAGGGATCGTGCCGGCCATGCGTTTCCACCACGGCCGGTTCGCCGGCCAGATTGACCGAGCGACGCGGCAACCGGATGCTCGAGGTGGGCTTGATCGCCAGGTTGACCACGACATCCTGCCCGGTCGAAATACCGCCGAGCACCCCACCGGCATGGTTCGAAAGGAACCCCGCCGGCGTCATCTCGTCGCCATGCTCGCTGCCCTTCTGCGCGACGCAGGCGAAACCGGCGCCGATCTCGACGCCCTTGACCGCGTTGATGCCCATCATCGCGTAGGCAATCTCCGCATCGAGCCGGTCGTATACCGGCTCCCCCCAGCCTGGCGGCAAGCCGCTGGCGGTCACGGTGATCTTTGCGCCGACCGAATCGCCGGATTTCCGCAACTCGTCCATATACGCCTCGAGCTGCGGCACGATTGTCGCGTTCGGGGCGAAGAAGGGGTTCTCGCCGATCTGCGCGGCATCCACGAAAGGAATCTCGAGCGGCCCCAGCTGGCTCATCCAGCCACGGATCGTCACGCCATAGCGCTCGCACAGCCACTTGCGCGCAATCGCACCGGCGGCCACGCGCACCGCGGTCTCCCGGGCCGACGAACGGCCGCCGCCGCGATAATCGCGGAATCCGTACTTCTGCGTATAGGCATAGTCGGCATGGCCGGGACGGAAAGTCTCTGCGATGTTTCCGTAATCCTTGCTGCGCTGATCCTGATTGCGGATCAGCAGACCGATCGGCGTGCCGGTGGTCCGTCCCTCGAACACCCCGGAGAGGATTTCGACGGTATCCGGCTCGCGGCGCTGCGTCACATGGCGCGAAGTTCCCGGCTTGCGGCGATCGAGCTCGGCCTGGATGTCGGCCTCTGAAATCTCCAGCCCCGGTGGGCAGCCATCCACGACGCAGCCGATCGCCGGGCCGTGCGATTCGCCGAAGGAAGTGACGGTGAACAGGGTGCCGAAAGTGTTGCCGGACATGGATTTCTCGGGAACGATGGGATAGGCTGCGGAGTCTACCACAGCGTCCCGTCCCGACTTTCCGCACGCCATGAGCGACAAGCCAGCCACGCCACCGCGCCCCCGCGCCGCGCACCCTGCGTTCCGCCTCCGGCCCCCACTGCCATCCCAGCCAGCGCGCCCGGACGCCCGCTGGCAACGTACCGTGCGCTACGGCTGGGACAAGGGCGGCAGCCGGGGCGGACGGTAACGCCCCCCTTCAGCCGCTCCGGAAGTTAACGGAAGAACGCCTCGAGCCGCTCGAACACCTCATGCTCGGCACCATGCCGGCGCACCGCCAGCACATCCTCGAGCTTCTCGATCTGGCGGATCATCTGCTCGAGACGGCCGTCCTCGTTCACCTGCAGCCAGATGCGGCTGCATCGCCCGTCGCCGACCGGCATCACCAGGATGCCCTCAACGTTATAGGCGCGCCGCGAGAAAAGTCCGACCACATGGCTCATCACGCCGGCGTGGTTATTGACGTCGAGTTCGAGCACGGCGCGGGCAAGCGCGCGGTTTTCCGCCTGGGAAATCGCATTCATGGTCAGCCTCCGATCATGTCCTTGTTGGCGGCACCCGGCGCCACCATGGGTAGCACCTGCTGCTCGCAGTCGATACTGGCGTGAATGAGGACCGGTCCGCGCATCGACAGGGCTTCCGCCAGGGTGCCGCGGGGATCGCCCGCGCGGTCGAGATCGACCGCGGCGATGCCGAAGCCTTCCGCAACCTTGATGAAATCCGGTTGCCCCTTGAACCGCGAGGCGAAGATGCGCTCGCCGTAGAACAGCGTCTGCTGCTGGTAAACGAGGCCGAGGGTGGCATTGTTCATCAGCACGATCTTGACGTTGGCGCCCTCCTCGGCCGCCGTCGCCAACTCCTGCACGTTCATCAGGATACTGCCGTCGCCGGTGAAGCAAACCACCGTGCGCTCGGGCTCGGCAAGCGCGGCGCCGATTGCCGCCGGCAGCCCGAAGCCCATCGTGCCGAGTCCGCCGGAGGTGAGCCACTGCCGGGGGCGGCGCAGCGGATAGGCTTGCGCCACCCACATCTGATGCTGGCCGACATCGGTGGCGATGGTTGCCTCGTCATCCAGACAATCGGCCACGGCACGGATCAGGCCATAGTGCGTGCGGGCATCCTCGACGCCCGGCATGCGTAGCGGATGCGTGGCCTTCAGTCCATTCACGTGCGACAGCCAGCGCTTGCGCAGGTGAGATTCGACCTCGGGGGTCAGCATCTTCAGCACCGTCGCCACGTCGCCAGCAATGCCGACATGCGCGGTCTTGATCTTGTCGAGCTCGGAAGGATCGATGTCGATGTGGATGATCTTCGCCTGCGGACAGAAGGCGGCGACCTTGCCGGTGGCGCGGTCGTCGAAACGCGCACCGACGGCGATCAGCAGGTCGCACTCGTCAAGCGCAAGATTGGCATAGCGCGCGCCGTGCATGCCGAGCATGCCGAGCGAAAGGGTGTGGTCGGCCGGCAGGGTGCCGAGCGCCATCAGGGTCATCACCGTCGGCAGGCCAGCTTTCTCGGCCAGCGCCACGGCCTGCGGAGCCGCTCCGGAGTGCACGACGCCGCCACCGAGATAGAGAATCGGCCGTTCGGCGGCATTGATCATCGCCGCCGCGCGCGCGACCAGCGCAGGGTCCGGTGCTGCCGCCGGCTCGGCCACACCGGGCTCGGGCCAGGCGGCAATCTCGATGCACTGGTTCTGGACGTCCTTGGGGATATCGACCAGCACCGGCCCCGGCCGGCCGGACGCCGCGATGCGGAAGGCGCGCGGAATCACCTCGAGCAGTTCCTCCGCTGAATTGATCAGGAAGTTGTGCTTGGTGATCGGGATCGAAAGGCCATAGGTATCGACCTCCTGAAAGGCATCGGTACCGATCATCGCGCGCGGCACCTGCCCGGTGATGGCAACCAGCGGAATCGAATCGAGCTTGGCATCGGCAATCGCCGTCAGCAGGTTGGTCGCACCCGGGCCGGACGAGGCCAGGCACACCGCCGGCACGCCGGTGGCGCGCGCCATGCCCTGTGCGATGAAACCGGCACCCTGCTCGTGACGGGCCAGCACGTGGTGAATTCCCGGCGATCGGGAAAGCGCATCGTAGATCGGCAGGATGGCACCGCCGGGAATGCCGGCGACCGTGCGCACGCCCTGTCGTTCGAGCAGGCGCACGGTGATCTGCGCACCGGAAAGTGTTTCGGTCGTTTGCTGGGCCACGGGGCTCTCCTTTCAGTATCGTTGCCGTCGCCGGCGGAGCCCCAGAAGTGGAAACCCCCGCTCGGCTTGCACCGGCGGGGGTTTCGGAATTCAGTGTCGTCTGACGATTGTGCTGCGACTACATTCCGGCCCTCGACGGTGCGTCGGGTACTACGCTGGCTACGCGTACTACCGATACACCGGCCACAATGACGAGCGCCGCAGCCTTGGGGGCAGCGGAAGCGGACAGACAGTCGTCGTTGTGGAAGCGGGGCATGGCCGGAGAACAAGCGGTAATCGAGCGGTCATTAGAAACGAGCGCCAGCAAAAAAGCAAGCGCGGAACCGGAAGATCGCCGAAATATCTTGCGGCCGCCGCGCAAGCGCCCGCCGCCCACCGGCACGCCGGCGCCAGCGGCTATACTTTGCGCTTCGGGCCGCAGCGCGGCCAGGATCCATGCAAGGAGAAGGAATGACCGTCGCCATCGTCACCGGACACAGCCGCGGCCTCGGGGCCGCCATCGCCGAAAACCTGCTGTTGCGGGGTATTCCGGTACTCGCGCTGGCGCGCCACGGTAACGACGGGCTCGCCGCCGATTTCGCCGACCTGCTTCGCGAAGTCCGCCTCGACCTGTCGGATAGCGGAGCCCTGACCCGCTGGCTGGAGAGCGAGGCGTTGCCCGCCTTCCTCGCCGAACAGCACTGCGTGCTGTTGATCAACAATGCCGGCATGCTGCAGCCGGTCGCCCCGCTTGCCGGACAGCCCCCGGCCGCCGTGGCGCGCGCCGTGGCGCTCAACGTCGCCGCACCACTGATGCTGGCGGCCGCCCTGGTCGCCGCCAGCCCGGCCGCCGCCGACCGGCGCATCTTGCATGTATCGAGCGGCGCCGCCCGCACCGCCTATCCGGGCTGGAGCGTCTATTGCGCGACCAAGGCCGCGCTCGACCATCACGCCCGCAGCGTCGCACTGGACGGAACTCCGGGTTTGCGCATCGGCAGCGTCGCGCCCGGCGTCATCGACACCGGCATGCAGGGAGAGATCCGCGCCAGCAGCATCGAGGATTTTCCGCTGCAACCGCGCTTCGAAGCCCTGCTGCGCGAGGGGCAACTGAGTGCGCCACGCGATTGTGCGGAGCGGCTCGTCGATTGCCTGCTCGCCCCCGGTTTCGGCGACATGCCGACCAGCGACCTGCGCGACATCGCCCGCTGAAGCCGCCTCCCGAAAACAATCCTGAAGCCCCCCCAACCGACCGGAACGACGACCATGAAAACACCCCTTTCCGCCCTCGCCACCACCCTTGTGTTGATGCTGGCCCACGCCGCCCCGGCGCTGGCCGAGACGGTAAGCTGCCCCGACCCGGCGGGCTTCGTGCAGGCCGGCCGCTGCCCGACGGAGGAGGAACTCCTGTTCACCTTCGACGGTTTCTGCAGCGACGACGCACGCATGTACCGGCAGGACACCGACCCGTGCGTCAACTACCCGCAGTATCGCCGGATGAAGAATATCGCCCTCTGGGAATCGGCCGACGGTGCCTTCAGCGGCTATGTTTCCTGCGACCTGCCGGCCAGCGAGCTGCGCGGCGCCAGGATCGCTGGCATGGCCATCGCCCGCGACGGAAAGGTCACCCGGCTGCTGTGCAAGTACGACAAGGGCCTGGTGTTCGCTCACCGCACCACGGCGGCCTGCCGGCCCGAGGGTGACGGCAGTTGCAGCGGCGATCCGGCGGCCTGCAAGGCGAACTGCGAACCGCGCAGCGAGGATAAGTAAGCGCGGGAGGCGCGCTGATCCGCGCTTGTTCACAGAATCTGTGGATAACCCTGTGCAAGGGATGTGCGGACGGGGAAAAAACCGTTCGTGACCGGGAACTTGCACTGTCTGCCCGAAATCCGGGCAGACAGTGCGGCACAACGGGCCAGCCTGTCCGGGTGGCAGGCCGGCGGACGTTCAGGGCTTGGCCATTGCGCTGTCGCGCAGCGCACGGCGCAGGATCTTGCCGACGTTGGTTTTCGGCAGTTCGTCGCGGAATTCGACGTAGTGCGGCACCTTGTAGCCGGTGAGGCTGTCGCGGCAGTGCGCGATCAGGGCCTCGGCCGTCAGTCCGGGATCCTTGCGCACGACGAAGATCTTCACCGCCTCGCCCGATTTCGCGTCGGGCACGCCGACCGCCGCCACCTCGAGCACCCCGGGGTGCAGGGCGACCACATCCTCGACCTCGTTCGGATAGACGTTGAAGCCGGAGACCAGGATCATGTCCTTCTTGCGGTCGACGATGCGCACGAAACCCCGCTCGTCCATCACCGCCACGTCGCCGGTGCGCAGGAAGCCATCGGGCATGATCACCTTGGCGGTTTCCTCCGGACGGTTGTAGTAGCCCTTCATCACCTGCGGACCGCGCACGCAGAGTTCGCCGGCCTGGCCGAGCGGCAGATCGTTTCCGTCGTCGTCGCGGATCGCCACCTCGGTCGAACCGATCGGCAGACCGATCGAACCGTTGTACTCGGGAATGTTCAGCGGATTCATGGTCGCCGCCGGCGACGTCTCGGTCAGGCCGTAGGCCTCGATCAGCGGCTTGCCGGTCACCTGGTGCCATTTTTCGGCCACCGCCTTCTGCACCGCCATGCCGCCCCCCAGCGTCACCTTCAGCGAGCTGAAATCAAGGCCGTTGAAGGCGGCGTTGTTGAGCAGCGCGTTGAACAGGGTATTGACGCCGGTCAGCACGGAGAAACGGTACTTGGCGAGTTCCGCCACAAAGCCGGGAATGTCGCGCGGATTGGTGATCAGCACGTTGGCCGCGCCGATCCGCAGGAAGGTGAAGCAGTTCGCGGTCAGCGCGAAGATGTGATACAGCGGCAGGGCGGTGATGACGATCTCCTCGCCCTCCCGCACCGCGGGACGGATCCAGGCATGCGCCTGCGCCAGGTTGGCGAGGATGTTCCGGTGGGTCAGCATGGCGCCCTTGGAGACCCCCGTGGTCCCCCCGGTGTATTGCAGGAAGGCCAGATCGTCCTGGGTCACGGCCACCGGCGTGAATCTCGCGCTGCCGCCCTTGCCCAGCGCGGTATTGAAACCGACGGCCTGGGGCAGCCGCCAGGTCGGCACCATCTTCTTGACGTGCTTGACGACGAAATTGACGATGGCGCCCTTGGGAAAGCCCAGCAGGTCGCCCATGCGCGCGAGGACCACATGCCTGACCGGGGTCCTGGCGATCACCTCCTCCAGCGTGTGCGCGAAGTTCTCGAGGATGACGATGGCCTCGGCACCCGAATCCTTCAGCTGGTGCTCGAGTTCGCGCGGCGTGTAGAGCGGGTTGCAGTTGACCACCGTGTAGCCGCCGCGCAACGCGCCGAGCATGGCCACCGGGTACTGCAGGACATTCGGCATCATGATCGCGATGCGCGCCCCCTTGGGCAGCCGGAGCACGGACTGCAGGTAGGCGGCGAAGTTGCGCGACAGTTCGTCGAGCCGGCCATAGGTCAGGGTTCCGCCCATGTTGATGTAGGCGGTCTTCTCGCGATAGCGGGCAACGCTTTTCTCGAACATCTCGCCGAGCGACTTGAACTCGCCCAGGTCGATTTCTGCAGGCACGCCTTCCTGATAGCTGCGTAGCCAGATCTTGTCCATCTGCTGTTCTCCTCCGGAGTTACTGTGCGTTTTTGAAGATTTTGTCGCGAGCAGCAAATCGTTTGTTTTTTCGCGCGCATCTGTGGCGCGTCGACCGGGATGCCGACCGGAGCGGCCGGCCCGGGGTGTTTCCTGTTCCGTCTTGTTTCGCCGGGACCCGTCCGCGCGGCGCGCCTGCAGCGCACCGCGCGTGCGGTGGAGCGCTCAGGCCTCGTCGCCCTTCTCGCCTTCCGGCCAGTTGCGGATGTAGTTCTTGAGCATGCGGTTCTCGAAGCTCTGCTCCTCGAGTACGGCCTTGGCCACGTCGAGGAAGGAGATGACGCCCATCAGCGTGGTGCCGTCCATCACCGGCAGGTAGCGGGAGTGCTTCTCGATCATCAGGCGACGCAGGTCATCGACCTCCATCTCGGGCGCCACGGTGACCGGGTTGGAAACCATCACGTCGCCGACCGTCGCCCCCGCGCTGCTGCCGCCGCGTGCGTTGATCGCCTGCAGCACCTCGCGGAAAGTCAGGATGCCGGCCATCCGGCCGCCGCTCATCACCACCAGCGAACCGACATCGTGCTCGGCCATCGCCGCCACCGCCTCGCCGAGCGGCTGTTGCGGTGTCGTGGTGAACAGCGTCGATCCCTTGACGCGCAGAATCTCCCGCACTTGCATCGTTATCCCCTTGTTTTCGTGACCGGACTGCCCGGACCTTCCGTGACCGCCGATGGTATTCGATCTGCCCGCTTTCGGAAAGCCTGGAACGCAGCCGGCTCCGGGAGGTCAGGACGGCTCGCCGGGGACCTCGCAGAGGCTCGCATCGGCGAAGACAAGCGCGCCACGCACCGGACGGTCGGGAAAAATCCGCCGCACGGCGGCGCAGTAGTCACGCACCTGCGCGCGGTATTCGTCGAGACGCCCGCCGCCGGAGGCCGAGCTCTTGTAGTCGAGCACCCAGATTTCGCCGGGAAATTCCACCAACCGGTCGATTCGGCGCAGGCCACCGTCCGCCGCGACCAGCTCGACCTCGTTCCACGCCCGGCGAAAATGCGCCGAATCGAAAAAGCGCTGCAGCTGCGGTGCGGCGAGCAGTTGCTCGGCGATGGGCAGCACCCGCCGGTGATCGGCGTCGGAAAATCCCAGCGCACGCCACCAGCCATCGCGCACGACACCTCCGGTGCGCCGCTCGAGCAACGCGTGCAGCAGGATGCCGAAGCGCTCGGCGGCGGCCGGTCCCGCCCGCCGTTCGCCGATGCGCGGCAACGGCGCCGGCGCGGCCTCGATCGGCGTCTCCGTCCAGGCAATGCCGGCGGATGCGCCGGCGGCCTGCGGAAGATCGTCGCCATGAACCCCTTCGCCGCCCAGCCGGTCCAGTGCCGCCGCCAGCCGGCGGTACGGCGTGCCCTCGCTGTCGCGCGCACCGGCGATGCCGCTCGCGATGAACACCTGCCGGGCACGGGTGATCGCCACATAGAGGAGGTTGAGTTCCTCGCGCTCGGCAGCCTCGCGCTCGGCGTCGACCAGCCCCTGCCGCGAGGGCCCCAGCTCGTCGGCGCGGCTGCAGAAGGAAAAATGCCGCGGCGCCGGCGCCCCCGGCGGCCAGTCGACCAGGAGGTCCCAGGCCTCCGCGCCGCGCGCCGTGGCGTTCGCATCGAGCAGCCAGACCACGGGCGCCTCCAGCCCCTTGGCGCCGTGGATGGTGAGGATGCGCACCCGGCCACCATCCGATGCCGTGGAGGCCGGCTCGTCGATGGCGCCTTCGTCCGGTGCGTCGTCGGCACCGGCGGCGCGCAGGTCGCGCAGCTCGTCGATGAAGCGCGGCAGGCTGGGGAAACGGCCACCGCCGTGATCGAGCGCCAGCAGCAGCAGCGCACGCAGGTTGGCCGCCACGGCCGCGCGCGCGGCGGCGGGAACGGCCCGCGCATAACGTGCGGGGACCTCGCCCTCGGCATAGATGCGGTCGAGCAGATCGTGCGCCGGCAAGCGGTCGGCCGCCGGCAGCCAGCCGGCGATAAGCCGTGCCGCCCGCTGCAGCCGCAGCGAGGCGCCGCCGGCCGCAACCCCGGCCTGCAGGCGGGCCCACCAGCCGGCTTCGCTGCGCGCCGCCAGGAACAGGAGATCGTCGTCGTCGCAGGCGAAGAGCGGAGAACGCAAGGCCTGCGCCAGCGCAAGATCGGCTGCCGGCAGGGTGAGGAATTCGAGCAGGGCGACCATGTCGCGCACTTCCAGCGTATCGAGCAGGCCGCCGCGCGTGGCGGCGTCGAAGGGAATCCCGGCAGCGGCGAGCGCCCGTTCGTAATCGGCAAGACGGGTGCGGCTGCGCGCAAGCAGCATCACGTCGCCATAGCGCAGCGGCCGGCAACCGTCGTGACGATCCTCGACCAGCCACACGCCAACCATGGCGCGCAGGCGCTCGGCCAGGCGCGCCGCCTCGCGCAGGCGGCGCGAATCGACGGGCTCGTGCTCGGGCTCGCGGAGCGGATCGCGCAGGCGGACGGCGGCGGGCATGGCCTCCGTCTCGTCACCCGCCCCCCCTTCGCCCGCCTCGGCGGCAGTCTCCTCCCCGCACAGCGGCAGCAGTTCGACCCGGCCGGGCAGCGGCCCGGCCAGCGAACGCTGCTCGCGGAAGGGACGGAAAGCCGCCTCGTCGCGGAACAGCGCGTTCACCACCGCGATGATCGCCGGCGCGTTGCGCCGGGTAACGTCCTGCGCGCAGCGCACGGCGCCGAACGCGTTCTCGAGGAAATCGGCTGCCGCCGCGAACAGCCGGGGTTCGGCACGACGGAAACGGTAGATCGACTGCTTGGGGTCGCCGACCAGGAACACCGTGGGACGCTGCGCGTCCGAGTAGGCCTCCAGCCAGGCCAGCAGGATCTGCCACTGCAGCGGATTGGTGTCCTGGAACTCGTCGAGCAGGACATGGCGGTAGCGCGCGTCGAGACGGGCCTGCAGGAAGGCGGCCGTGCCTTCGTCGCGCAGCAGCTGCAGGACGCGCCATTCGGCGTCGACGAAATCGATCTGCCGGCGTGCCGCCTTGAGTGCCTCGACGTGCGCGAGAAAGGCGCGCAGGACATTGCCGGCACGGCGGTTGAAAGCGTAGGCCCGCTCTTCGCACTGCCGCGCCAGGCAGTTCAGGAGACGCCCGCCGAGCGCGGCGTGCAGGGCCAGGAAGCGCTCGGCGCCGCTGCCCCCGAAGCGCTTTTCCAGGGCTTTCGTCGGCTTGCGGGCGCGCAGGCCGCCGCTGGCGGTGAGCAACCCCGCACAGAGCCCGGCGAAGCGCTCCGCCGTGGCGGCGTTCGCCGGCAAGGCCAGCGCGGCGGCCAGCTTGCATCCCAGCGCGCGATCCTGCTCGAGCTCGCTGGCTTCGAGAAAGCCGAGATAGGCGTGAAAATCGCTCGCCCAGTCGCCGGCGAAAAAATCGTCCAGCGCCTGCGGTGTCTCGCCCACACCGAAGCGTGCCCGCAGTTCGCCCAGCACATGCGGCAGGGTTTCGCCCGCCGCATCGGCCATCGCCAGCCATTCAGCGCGCCGCTCGAAGGCCCGCCGCAACAGCCGGCGCGTGGCGTCGAGCCCGGCGTCGCGCAACAACTCGACGAGATCGCCGGCCAGCTGCCGCGCATCCGCCCCCTCGCCGGCCGGCACGCTGGCGGCGAAGGACTGCCACCATTCGTCGAACTGGCGCGAGCCGGCATCGACCAGCGTCATCCCGGCCAGATTGGCCGACAGCGGCGCAGCATCGACGAGCTGCAGGAACCAGCCGTGGAAGGTGTTGACCGAGAGCCCCGGTTGCGCGCCGATCACCTGCTCGTAAAGGGCGCGCGCCCGCGCCTGCGTTGCCGCCTCGGGCGGCAGGCCGCGTTCCGCGAGAAAACCCGCCACGGCGGCCGCATCGCCGGTGGCCAGCAGCCGCAGCCAGTCGACCACTCGCTCCTCGATTTCGCACGCGGCCTTGCGCGTGAAGGTGATTGCCAGGATTTCGCCGGGCGCGGCCCCGGCCAGCAGCAGGCGAACGATGCGGGAAGCCAGCAGCCAGGTCTTGCCGCTGCCGGCACAGGCCTCGACGACCACGCTGCGCGCCGGATCGAGCGCCTGTTCGATCAGATCGTGCGTGGCGTCAGACGACATGGGGCCTCCGGCACAGGCCATCCATCTCGCAATGGGCGCAGACACGGTCCACGCCGTGCGCCGGCAGCGGCGAGCCGGCCTGCATCGCCGTGAAGGCGGCGCGCAGCCGCTCGCCCTGCGCGGCAGCGGCGGCCGCCAGGCCGGCGGCATCCCCCACGGACGCGCCCGCCCCCTCCCCGGCCGCGACGGTTTCGACCTTCTCGCCGTCGAGCGCGACATAGGCCGCCTGCGTGGCGCCACCATGCAGCAGGACGTAGGCCGGCAGCTGGATATCGTCGGCCAGGCGTTCGCGCACCCGCTTGGCGACCTGCGTCTTGTAATCGAGCAGAGCGCAACCGTCGACGCCGCGGTCGATACGGTCGATCCGCCCGTGGAGGGTGACGCTGCCGCCGCCCGCCAGCGGCAGCGCGCATTCGCCGCGTGTCTCGGCCCCGGCCCAGTGCCAGCCCTCGGCCTCGCGCTGGCGCTGCCAGTCGAGATAGGCGGGTAGCCGCTGCTCCCAGCGCAAGCGCCAGCCGACGGCGAGGAAATTCTCCGCCACCGCCGGAGCGAACACCTCGTCCACGCAAGCCTGCAGCGCCGCCAGCGCACGCTCCGGCGACAGCGCGGCGATACGCGGATGGTGGCCATGAAAACGCTCGAGCACGCGGTGCACCAGGGCGCCGTAATCGCTTTTATCCATTTCCTCGCTGACCTCGTCGAGCTCGCCGAGGCCGAGGACATGCCGCGCGAAGAAGCGGTAGGGGCAGGCCACCAGGCTCGCGTAGGCGCTCACCGAAATACGCTGCGGCAGCGCGGCCGGCGGCACGCCGGGCGCCGGGCGGACGGTGGCGGCGGGCGCGGTGAGCGGATCGGGCGCGGGATCGAGGACAACGGACGGCACGCTGCGACGCAGATCGTCGTGCCAGGCCAGCTGGCAAAGCGTGGACAACAGGTCGAGTTCGGGCGCCAGCAGGTTGACCTCGCCGTCGCGTTCGGCCTGCCACGTCACACTGACGCGCGGCACGGTAGCCAGCAGCAGTTCGAGATCGCGCCGCAGGGCGCGCTCGGCATCGACGCGCGTCGGCAGGCCGAGTTCGCGACGCACCGACTGGTTGAAGAAAGCGGTGCCGGCGGCCGGCGCCAGCTGCCGGGCATCGCCACCGAGCAGCAGCGCGGCCTCGAAGCGCCGCAGGCAGACGGCGTTGAGCGGGGTGAGGACGATGCTGCTGGCCACCCCCGCATCGCGGAAGCTGGCCGCCTCGAGTTCGCGCCCCAGCCAGTCACGCCAGGCGGACAGGGAAAAGGCCGCACCGCTCTCCGCAAGCTCCTGCCGGCGGGTGACCGCCAGATCGAGCAGGGCCTGTCCGGCGACATCGTCGCGCAGGGCATCGGCCGCACCCAGCGCATCGAGTGCCGCATCGAGCCGCTCGAGCCAGCGCGCCAGCGGCGCCGGGCGGGCAGCGAGCCGGCGCACGGCGACCTCGACGCGGTCGAGCAGGGTCAGCGCATCCTTGCGCGTCTGCGCGATATCCCCGGCGTCCGCCCCCGGCGTCCGCACCATCGCCCGGTATTCCTCGATGCTGCGCCGGATGCGTGCCAGGCCGCCACGCACCGAGGCGGCGCGGGTGGCCGCCTCGATCAGCCAGACCGCCGCCTTGCGCCGCGCCTCGTCGACATCGGCGAAGACAAAGGGCGATTTGCACAGGTCGAGCAGATCCCGATG
>JAPKHL010000002.1 GCA_026646875.1 Rhodocyclaceae bacterium
GGCCGGCCTGACCCCGGACTTTGACTGGCCTTATTTTATGCAGGCATCGGATATTGCCAACGCGCCGGAAGTGATCATCCGGCAGCCTTCCTTTTTGGAAGGATTCAACGGAATATTCTGCTCGACGCAGTCATCCTGCTGGCACTCGCCGTCCTCGGCGTCGCCGGATACAAGCTGGCGCCGCTGCTCGACGCGAAAACCGACGTTGCCCTCCCGCTGTCGACCTGCAACCTCAACCGGCAGGCCTGCATGGCGACCCTGCCGGACGGCAGCCAGCTCGAATTCTCGATCGAGCCGCGCCCCATCCCGCCGCTCCGCCCGCTGCAGCTGCGGGCGACGATCCGTGGCGGCAAGGCACGTGGCGTCGAGGTCGACTTCGCCGGCACCGACATGAAGATGGGCTTCAACCGCCCGGCATTGACCGGGGGTGACAGCGTGTTCACGGGCCAGGGCACGCTGCCGGTGTGCATCACCGGCACCATGGAATGGGACGCCACCGTGCTGGTCGACAGCGGCAGCACGCGCATTGCCGTTCCCTTCCGTTTCGCCGTCACCAGCGAATGATCTCGAGGATCTCTCCCGCATGAATACCCGCAACCTGCTGATCGCCCTGATCGCCGCGCTGGCGGCCCTGCTCGTCTGGCTGGCCTTCTTCTGGGAACCGGTCGGCCCGCGTCCGGTGGCCCGCGTCCAGTCGCACGCCCCCTTGCAGCTGGCGACGGCCCCCACGGGCGGCGACTTCGCGCTGCAGGGCGGCCAGGGCCCGGTCAGGCTGGCCGATTACCGGGGCAAGGCCGTGCTCCTCTATTTCGGCTACACCTACTGCCCGGACGTCTGCCCCACCTCGCTGTCGCTGCTTGCGCAGGCGCTCTCCGGGTTCTCCGCGGACGAGCTTGCGCGCATCCAGCCGATCTTCATTTCGGTCGATCCGGAACGCGACACGCCGGCACGACTGGCCGAATACGGCCCCTTCTTCCATCCGTCGATCATCGGCGTCACCGGTTCGCCCGAGGAAGTCGCCCGGGTCGCCGCCCAGTACGGCGCCAGCTACGCGCGGCAACCGGCCAATGCCGACGGTCAGTACGCGGTGGACCACTCCTCGGCAACCTACGTGATCGACCCCCGGGGCATTCTGGTCGACACCCTGCCGCACGGCACGCCTCCGGCCCGGATCATCGAGGCCGTGCGCCCGCTGCTGGCCGCGCCCGCCACACCGCCCCGCTGAGCCCTTCCCACCATTTTCCGATGCCCACTCCAGGAGAACGCAGCATGACCTTCCGTATCCGCAACCTCGTCGCCCTGCTCGCCACCGTGAGCCTGCCCGCCTTCGCCGCCGATCTCGGCGTTGTCGACGCCTACGTGCGGATGGTGCCGACCGGCACGCCGACGACCGGTGCCTTCATGACCATCAAGAACAGCGGCAGCACCGACCGCAAGCTGGTGAAGGCCGACAGCCCGGCCGCCAAGACCGTCGAGCTGCACAACCACATCAACGACAACGGCGTCATGAAAATGCGCCAGGTCAAGGAGATCGCCGTCAAGGCCGGCGGCCAGGCGGAACTCAAGCCGGGCAGCTACCACGTGATGCTGATCGATCTCAAGGCACCGCTCAAGGAAGGCGAATCGGTACCGCTGACGCTGACCTTCGACGACGGCAGCAGCCAGACCATCGACGCCCCGGTGAAGAAGCCGCAGGCGATGATGCAGCAGATGGACCACAAGATGGATCACGGCAAGATGAAACACTGAGACGTACCGCGTTGCGAGTCCGAAGAGAGGCGCCACGGCGCCTTTCTTTTTGCGCATGACATGCGGCAATTTATTGATTCACATCAAAAAATTCAGGCGCTGCGACAATTTGCCACATTCCCGTCAAGTATCAGCGGACCCTAAAATTCGGGCCGCGAAATACAACTGACGGGAGAGTCGCAATGAAGTTCTCAAGAAGTCCGATAGCCCTCGCGGTCGCCCTTGCGCTACCGCTTCTCGCCCAGGCACAGGAAGGTCGGCTGCTCGACGAAATGGTCGTCACCGCACCGCGCATGGACGAGCCGCTGAAGATCGTCACCGACCCGAAGCAGCCGCGCCAGCCCCTGCCCGCCCATGACGGCGCGGACTTCCTGAAGACCATTCCGGGCTTCACCGTCATCCGCAAGGGCGGTACCGACGGCGACCCGGTCCTGCGCGGCATGGCCGGTTCGCGCCTGAACATCCTGCTCGACGGCGAACACATCCTTGGCGGCTGCGGCGGCCGCATGGACCCGCCGACCGCCTACGTGTTTCCCGAATCCTACGACCGCGTCACCGTCATCAAGGGACCGCAGAGCGTCATGCACGGTCCTGGCAGCGCGGCCGGCTCGGTGCTCTTCGAGCGCGACATCAAGCGCCCCGCCGCCCCCGGCGTGAAGGCGAACGGCAGCGTGATGGTCGGCAGCTTCGGCCGGCACGACGAAGTGGTGGACATCACCGGCGGCACGCCGGACTACTATGTGCGCGGCACGGCAACCAACACGCACGCCAACGATTACGAGGATGGCGACGGCCGCAAGGTGCATTCCGCCTACGAGCGCTGGAGCGCCAATGCCGCGATCGGCTGGACGCCGGACGCGAACACCCGCCTCGAACTGTCGCTCGCCACCAGCGACGGCAACGCCGCCTACGCCGACCGCATGATGGACGGCGTACTGTTCAAACGCGAGAACGTCGGCTTGAAGTTCACGAAGAAGAAGCTCTCACCGCGGGTCGAGGAAATCAACGCGCAGCTGTACTACAACTACATCGACCACGTGATGGACAACTACAGCCTGCGGGGCGGCAATCCGGCGACCGGCATGGTCAGCAACCCCGACCGGCTGACCTGGGGGGGCCGCCTGACGACGACCCTGCGCCTGGCCGACCCGACGCAGCTCAAGCTCGGTCTCGATCACCAGACCAACCAGCACACCCTGCGCACCGGCAACGGCCTGAATTACCAGGCGAACGCGCGCGCCGAGGACGGCCTGTTCCACCAGACCGGCCTGTTCGGCGAAGTCACGCACTTCCTCACCGAGAAACAACGTCTGATCGGCGGCCTGCGCGTCGACGCATGGAAAGCCCGCGACCAGCGCAGCGGCGTTGCCAGCGCCGGGCAGAACCGCTCCGAAACGCTGACCTCGGGCTTCGGACGCTACGAGCAGGATCTCGACGCGCACACCACGGTGTACGCCGGTCTGGGGCACAGCGAGCGCTTCCCCGATTTCTGGGAACTCTTCTCGCAGGGCAAGCAGAGCCTCGGCACGAACAGCGCCTTCGGCACCGCCCCGGAAAAGACGACGCAGCTCGACGTCGGCGCGATCTACAAGGCCGGTCAGTGGTCGGCATCGGTATCCGGCTTCTACGGCAGGATCAACGACTACATCCTCATCGACAATTCCCGCAAGCTGAAGAACGCCCTGCTGACGCGCAACGTGGATGCCACCACCTGGGGCGGAGAAGCCGGTCTCGCCTACGCCTTCAGCGCAAACTGGAAGGCCGACGCCACCCTCGCCTACGTGCGTGGCGACAACGATACCGACGGCACCGCGCTGGCCCAGCTGCCGCCGCTCGAGATGCGTCTCGGGCTGACCTACGACAACCAGGTCTGGTCGGTCGGCTCGCTGCTGCGTCTGGTTTCCTCGCAGGATCGCATCGACCCGCTGAAGGGCAACATCGTCGGCCAGGACATCGGCGCCACCGGCGGCTTCGCCATCTTCTCGATCAACGCCGGCTACCGGCCGAAGAAGGGCGTGCTGATCAGCGGGGGCATCGACAACCTGTTCGATCGCACCTACGCCGAGCACATCAGCAAGGCCGGCAGCATGATCGCCGGCTACACGCAGACCACACGGGTGAACGAACCGGGCCGCACGGCCTGGCTGAAGGCGCAGATCGCGCTGGACTGATCCGGCGCATTGCGCCAGAGCGACTTGGCCGCTCGACCCCACCGGTCGAGCGGCATTTTTTTTGTCCCTGCGCTATTGAATGGAGCAGTGTCGCGAACAGGGCGTCGCGGCGGAAAGATCGAGCGGAGCGCGGCGGAAGGAAGCGCGGATCAGCGCGGCGGCTCGGTGACGAAGGCGATCTTGACGATGCCGACGCGCTGCGCCTCGGCCAGCACTTCCGTAACACGCTCGTAGCGGGTTCCCCGGTCGGCGCGCAGGTGCAGTTCGGGCTGCCGGCCATCGGCGACGGCGGCGGCAAAGCGGGCCGCGAGCGCGGCCTGCGCGATCTCGACGCCATCCACGAACACCCGGCCGTCGCCATCGATGGCGACGGCCAGGGTGTGCGGTTTCTCATCGATGCGCGTGGCGTCGACCTTGGGCAGGTCGACCGGCACGGCCTGGTTGAACAGCGGCGCGGTGATGATGAAAATCACCAGCAGCACGAGCATCACGTCGACCAGCGGCGTGGTGTTGATCTCGGCCATCGGCTGCGCATTGCCGCCCTCGTTGAACGAACCGAACGCCATGCCGCCCCCTACGCCGACTTGGCCGAACGGGCGGCCGCGAGGTCGACCAGCCGGTCGCCCGGGTTACCGCGCAGACCGGTGATCAGGAGGGCGTGCAGGTCGTGCGCGAAGCCGTCCAGGCGCGCCAGCGTCAAGCGGTTGGCGCGGGTGAATGCGTTATAGGCGAGCACCGCCGGGATGGCCACGAAGAGTCCGGCCGCGGTCATGATCAGCGCCTCGCCAACCGGCCCGGCGACCTTGTCCAGCACCACCTGGGTGGCGCCCGAAAGTCCGACCAGGGCGTGATAGATTCCCCAGACGGTGCCGAAGAGCCCGATGAACGGCGCCGTCGAGCCGACCGAGGCCAGGAAGGTCAGACCGGACTCGATGCGCGCCTGCGATTCGACGATCTGGTTGCGCAGCGCGCGCGTCACGAATTCGCTCGCCGAGACACCGCCGCCGATGCCGCGCGTGGCATGCGCCTTGTAGAGCTCGGCCGCGTTTGCACCGGCCACTGCCAGACTGGCCAGGATGCCGGTGCGATCCTCGCGCTGGATCACCTGCATCGCCTCGGGCAGGGTTGCCGCCCCCCAGAAGGCATTCAGTGCGCGCCCGTGGCTGCGCCGCGCCTGCCAGACCGCCAGCAGCTTGCCGGCGATCAGCGTCCAGCTACCGACGGAAAGCAGGAAGAGCAGCAGCGCCACGCTGCGGTTGACAGCGTCGGCCTGGGTCCAGAAATGCGCGAGTCCAAGTTCCATTTGCATGCGTTCTTCCTTGTTGCGGCGATCCGCCGCTCAATTGTCCAGGGTAAAGGTCAGCGGGACGAGCACCCAGGCCTCGACGGCCTGCTCTCCCTGCCGGGCCGGTACGAAGCGCCAGCGCTCGACCGCGCTGCGCGCGGCATCGTCGAGCCGGGTGAAGCCGCTCGACTGTCGCACCTCGACGGAAAGCGCCTGGCCTTGCGCGCTGACGCGCACGCGTAGCACCACCTTGCCTTCCTCGCCGAGCCGTCGGGACATCGGGGGATACACCGGTTTGGGATTCTGCAGATAATCGGCATCGAAGCGGGCAGCAACCAGAGGAGCGCTCACGGCCGGGGCCGGCGGGCTTGTGGGGGCAGCCGGCGCGGGTGCCGACTCGGCCGGTCGAACCTCGGCTGGCGGCGGCGCGGTGAAGCTTGCCGGAGCGGCATCCGCCACCGGTGCCGCCGCCAGCACGGGCGGCGGTGTCACCGGGGCCCGGCGCACCGGCACGGGGCGGGGCGCCGGCGGGTGCGCTTGCGGGCGCGGTGGTTCGACCACCGGCGGCGCGGGTGCCCTCTCGAGCATGCGCACGGTCAGCGCCTGCAGGGGTTTCGCCAGATCAGGACGAACGGCAAGACCGAAGGCGACAAGCAGCGCCACGACGTGCAGAGCGGCGACTACGCCGGCGGCAACGCTTCGCCGCCAGGCGGACGACGACCCTGTCTCGGGCGAAGGATAGAAATGCATGCGCTGACTTGCCCTCGGGCAACCGTTTCCTCAAGCGCGGAATTCTACGGCGCCATCGTCGCGCCGGGGTGCGTCAAATTGCCGCAGCCCGGGTGCGGCCAGGGCGCCGAGGGCACCGTCCCTATTCCGGAAAACCGTGGATCAGGCGCTCGACGACCCAAGCCGCCTCGTCCTCGGTCAGGAAGCGGTCCCACGGTGGCATCGGCGTCCCCGGCCGGCCGCCGTGGATGGTCGCGACCATCGCCTCGAAAGGCCGTTGCCGAATGACCTCCGGCTTGAGCGAGGGGCCCAGGCCGCCGGCCAGGGACATGCCGTGGCAGGAACCGCAATCCTGACGGACAAGGTGGACGATTTCCCGTTGCCGCTCCGGAGACGGCGCGGCCACCGGCGGCTGCGCGACGGCACTGGCGGAAAACAGGGACAGACAGACAAGAAGCGGGTATCGCATGGTCGATCACACGGAAGGAAGTCGCGCCGCACTATAGCGCAATGTGGCGCAAGCGCCCGCGTACGGAACGGCGGCGATGCGGGGATTCGCTCACGGCAGGGTCAGTATCCAGCGCACGAGGGTGCGGATGTTGTCGAGCCCGGCGCGCTTGTTCGCCGACATGTAATCGTCGCCCCAGGCACCGCTCCCGCCTTCGTAAACCTTCTTGACCAGCATCTCTTCGACATCCGTCCGGCCACGATAGCGCTTGGCCACGTCGCGCCAGGCGGGACCGCGCAGGGTCTCGCTGACATCGTGGCAGGTCAGGCAACGGCTGCGATCGGCCAGCTCCAGCATGGCCGCGTTGTCGGCAGGCTCGGCAGTGGCAGTCGTCGCGGTGCAGGAAAGGATCAGGGCGCCGCCGCAGGCAAGCAGGCGGGCGGTGCGCGGAAGCTTGGCAGTCATGAGAAGTCTCCCGGAAACAGGTGGGCGGCCGTTTGCCGCCGGGTGCCATTGGGACAGCGGCTGGCGGAGCGCGTTCCGAAAAAAAACCGGGGGCCGCAGCCCCCGGTCCGGACACAAACTACGCTGGAGCCCGCTTAGTAGATGTCGTGCATCGTGTTGTAGACGTTGAACTTGCCGGTCGGCGTGACCAGGCGCTTGTCCTTGATCACGTGCTTGACCTTGCGGTTCTTGTCGTCGACCACAACGATGGCGGACGGCTCGGTCTTGTTGCCGGTCCACACCGAGAACCAGATCTCGTCGCCCTTCTCGTTGTACTCGCCATGCACCACGCGCTGCAGACCCTTGGTCTTGCCCAGGTTGGCGGCGGCGGCGAGATCGAGCACCTCAGGCTTGGGATCGGCCTTGCCGAGATCGTCGATGTTATACACGGTCACCGAGCCGGCCAGCTTGGGATCCGGATTGAGCGGCGCGTCGGCCCACAGGTTCTTCGACTTCGGATGGGTCTTCACGAACAGCGAGTTGGCGCCGTGGTTCTTCAGCTCCTGCACGACCTTCCAGGCGCTCTGCGGGTTCTTCTCCGGATCGGTGCCGATCAGGGTGATCACGTCCGCGCCGAGGTGCGAGGTCGCCCAGACCGGGCCGAACTTCGGATGCGTGAAGTTGGCGCCGCGACCCGGGTGCGGGATCTTGGCGGTATCGACCAGGGCGGCCAGCTTACCGGTCTTGGTGTCGACCGCGGCGATCTTGTTCGAGGCGTTGGCGGCCACCAGGAAGTAACGCTTCGAGGCATCCCAGCCGCCGTCGTGCAGGAACTTGGCCGAGTTGATCGTGGTTTCCTTCAGGTTGGCGATGTCGGAGTAGTCAACCAGCTTGATCATGCCGGTTTCCTTGATGTTGATCACCCACTCCGGCTTGATCATCGAGGAGACGATCGAAGCGACGCGCGGTTCCGGATGGTATTCGCCATCGACGGTGACGCCACGGGTCGAGATCAGCTTGAGCGGCTCGAGCGTCTCGCCGTCGAGGATGGCGTACTGGGGCGGCCAGTACGAGCCGACCACGGCGTACTTGTCCTCGTAGCCCTTGTACTTGGAGGTATCGACCGAGCGGGCTTCGTAGCCAGCCTTCATCGTGGCGACGATGGTGGGCTTCTCGTACCACATGTCGATCAGGTCGTAGCGACCGTCACGGCCGATCACGTGAACGTAGCGGCCCGAAGCGGACAGACGGGAGATGTGAACGGCGTAGCCGGTCTTCACGATACCCCAGATCTGCTTGGTGTCGCCGTCGATCAGGGCAACCTCGCCCGAATCGCGCAGGGTGACCGAGAAGACGTTGTTCAGGTTGATCTTGTTCATCTGCTTGGTCGGACGATCCTTCACCGGCACATGCAGCTTCCAGCTGGCCTTCATGTCCTTCATGCCCCACTCGGGCGGAGCCTCGGCCGGCATCTGGATGTAGGCGGCCATGTCGGTGATTTCCTTCTTGGTCAGGATATCGTCGAAGTTGGGCATGCCGCCTTCGGTACCGTAGGCCATGATCTTCTCGAGACGCGACGTGCCGAGCTTGGAGGTGTTGGCCGGCTCCAGGTTCTTGCCGGTGGCCCCCTTGCGCAGCATGCCGTGGCAGCCGGCGCAGCGCTCGAAGTACGTCTTGCCGGCAGCGGCCTTGGCCTCGGCCGACAGCGTCGGTGCATCGTTAGCGAACGCAGCGCTCATGGCGAGCGGCAGCGCCGCGAACGTCAGCGCGTTACGAATTCCCTTGTGCATGTTTTCCTCTCCTCTTTGAAAAAGACAATTCGGACGTCCTCGCAGGGCTACTCGGACGCTGACCGCAAGAGTGCGCTCGAACATGCGCCCCATCTTTGACTCAAATCAACTATTTTTAATGGGGATATTTATAGAGTGTGCTGCACCGGTTGAACTCTCTCAGAGCCCCGACTATGCTTGCCCCTCGATCGAAAACACCCATCAAGATGAAACAGGATCCCGCTTCCCCCAAGGCCGGTATGGTCTATCTCGTCGGCAGCGGCCCCGGCGCACTCGACCTTCTCACCCTGCGTGCCGCCCGCCTCATCGGCGAAGCCGATGCGATCGTCTACGACCATCTGATTCCCGACGGCGTTCTTGATCTCGCGCGCCCCGATGCGCAACGGATCTACGTCGGCAAGGAAACCTCCAATCACACGGTCCCGCAGGAGGAACTCAACCTGCTGCTGGTCCGCCTGGCCCGCGAAGGGCTGACCGTCGTCCGGCTGAAGGGAGGCGACCCCTTCGTCTTCGGCCGCGGCGGCGAGGAACTCGAAACCCTGCAGGAGCATGGCGTCCGTTTCGCGGTGGTGCCCGGCGTCACGGCAGCGGCAGGCTGCGCCTCGCATGCCGGGATTCCGCTGACGCACCGCGATCACGCCCAGACCGTCACCTTCGCCACCGGCCACCTCAAGGACGGAACGATCAACCTGGACTGGCCGGCACTCGCCCGTCCGAACCAGACCGTGGTGTTCTACATGGGGATCGGCGGCATCGACGAAATCTGCCGCCAGATGATCGCACACGGTCTGCCACCGACACACCCGGCGGCGATCGTCCAGAACGGCACCACCCCCCGGCAACGGGTGCTGACCGGCAACCTCGCCAGCCTGCCGGGCAAGGCGCATGCCGCCAAGGTGACCTCGCCGGCACTGATCATCGTCGGCAGCGTGGTGGGACTGCAGGGCAAGCTGGCCTGGTTCGGCGAAACCCTCGCCGACGCGGCAGCCTGATCAGGCCACCAGCGCCACGCCGAGCAGCAGACCGAACAGGAACTGCAGCCCGGCGGTGCGCGCCAGCAAGGCGTTGAGGCGCGGCCCCGGCGCCTCGCGCCGGAAGCGCCCGATCAGGACCAGCGCGAGCGGCAGCACCACCACCGGCAGCAGGCTGCCCGCCCCCCGGCCGGCGAGACCGCCGAGCACCGGCAGAAATGCGAAGGGCAGCAACATCTCGACCGCAAAGAGAACCTCCGTACCCCGCCGCCCGAGCAGGACGGCCAGCGTACGCCGGCCGGCCCGGGCATCGGTTTCGCGATCCCGATGGTTGTTCACCGTGATCACCGCCGCCGCCAGCAATCCGACCATGACAGCCGCCAGCGCCGCCGCTGCGCTGAGAGTGCGCGCCTGCAGGTAATAGCTGCCACCGACTGCGGCAAGACCGAAGAAGGCCAGCACGAAGGCTTCGCCGAAGGGCGAGTAGGCGATCGGTCGCGGTCCGCCGGTATACGCCCATCCGGCGACGAGCGAAGCCAGACCGATGACGACGATCGGCCAGCCACCGTGCCAGGCCAGGAAGACGCCGAAGTTGAAGGCCAGGGCGAAGCACAGCCACGCGGCACGGCGCACGGTCGCCGCCGGCAACCAGCCCATCGCGGTGGCGCGCGGCGGTCCGAGGCGCGCCGGGGTATCGGCGCCGCGCTCGAAATCCGAGACATCGTTGTGCAGATTGGTACCGATCTGGATCAGAACCGCCGCGCAGAAGGCCAGCAGCGCAGGCAGCCAGAGCAGCGTCTGGGTCTCTGCCCAGGCCACGGCGCTGCCGACGAAGACCGGCACGAAGGAAATCGTCAGCGTCTTCGGGCGGATCGCAGACCACCAGGCGCGCAGGCAGCCTGGCGAAGGCTCGGGAGGACGCGCGGGCGCCCCCGGGGAGGAGGAGGGAGGCATGGTATACTCGCTGCCTTGCAGCTGTCCGGTCGGGAGCCCCGCATCCGCCGTGGCGGGCGGACCGGCAGGCCCGTCGGCCTGGTTTGCTGGTGCCGGGAGAGGGACTCGAACCCTCACGTATTGCTACGGCGGATTTTGAATCCGCTGCGTCTACCGATTCCGCCATCCCGGCCTCGGCCCGCCGTGTCGCGAACCGAAGGAGGGCGGATTATCCCCGATTCGCCAGCCCCCCACAAGCCGGCCCGCGCGTTGCCGCGGTCATTGTCGCCACGCACTCCCCACGCACGTCTCGAACTGGCATGCTCACCCTCGACGATTTCGACTTTCCCCTGCCCCCCGAACTGATCGCCCAGCACCCGGCCCCCGAACGCACGGGCAGCCGCCTGCTGCACGTCGCGCGCGACGGCCGGCACGACCGGCGCTTCTCCGATCTACCGCAACTGCTCGCGCCGGAAGACCTGCTGGTGTTCAACGACACCCGGGTGATCCGGGCACGCCTGTTCGGACGGAAGGAGAGCGGCGGGCAGATCGAGGTGATGATCGAGCGCATCGTCGATGCGCGCCACCTGGTGGCCATGATCCGCGCCAGCAAGTCGCCGAAGGCAGGCAGCCGCATCGTCCTGGAAGAGCGGATCGTGCTCGCGGTCAATGGCCGCATCGGCGCCCAGGACGAATTCTTCGCGCTCGAACTGGTCGGCGACGGCGATCTCTACACCCTGGTCGAAGCGCATGGCCGCCTGCCGCTGCCGCCCTACATCGAACACGCCGCCGCGGGCGCCGACGAGACGCGCTACCAGACGGTCTACGCCCGCCACCAGGGCGCCGTCGCCGCGCCCACCGCCGGACTGCACTTCGACGAGCCCCTGCTCGAGCACCTGCGCGAGCGCGGCAACGAACTCGCCTGGCTGACCCTGCACGTCGGCGCCGGCACCTTCCAGCCGGTGCGCGCGCACAACATCGCCGAGCACCGCATGCACAGCGAGCGCTTCGAAATCCCGCAGACCACCGTCGATGCCATCGCGCGGACGCGCGCGCGCGGCGGACGCATCGTCGCCGTCGGCACCACCAGCCTGCGCGCCCTCGAGGCGGCGGCCCAGGGGGACCGGCCGGAAGACGGCCCCCGCGCCGGTCCGGCCGAAACCGACATCTTCATCACGCCGGGCTACGCCTTCCGTGTCGTCGACCGGCTGATCACCAACTTCCACCTGCCGAAATCGACGCTGCTCATGCTCGTCTCGGCCTTTGCCGGAACGGAGACGATCCGGGCCGCCTACCGCCACGCCGTCGCCGAACGCTACCGCTTCTTCAGCTACGGCGACGCCATGCTCCTCGAAAGACAGAACGATGCAGTTTGATCTCCTCGCCAGCGACGGCGCCGCCCGGCGCGGCCGCCTCACCCTCGCGCACGGCGTCGTCGAAACGCCGGTCTTCATGCCGGTCGGCACCTACGGCACGGTCAAGGCGATGACGCCACGCGACCTGACGGAAATCGGCGCGCAGATCTGTCTCGGCAACACCTTCCACCTGTGGCTGCGCCCGGGGCTCGAGGTAATCGCCGCGCATGGCGGCCTGCACCGCTTCATGGGCTGGGATGCGCCGATCCTGACCGACTCGGGCGGCTTCCAGGTGTTCTCGCTCGGCGAGCTGCGCAAGATCAGCGAGGAAGGGGTCAAGTTCGCCTCGCCGATCGACGGCAGCCGGCGCTTCCTGACGCCCGAGGAATCGATGCGCATCCAGCACGTCCTGAATTCCGACATCGTCATGATCTTCGACGAATGCACGCCCTACCCGGCCAGCCGCGACGAGGCAGCCGCCTCGATGCGCCTCTCCCTGCGCTGGGCCCGCCGCTCGCGCGACGAGCACGACCGCCTGGGGAACGCCAACGCCCTGTTCGGCATCGTCCAGGGCGGCATGTACGAGGACCTGCGCGACGAATCGCTGGCCGGCCTGACCGGCATCGATTTCGACGGCTTCGCCATCGGCGGCCTGTCGGTCGGCGAGCCGAAGGAAGACATGGCGCGCATCCTGGCGCACACCGCACCGCGCCTGCCCGCGCAAAAGCCGCGTTACCTGATGGGCGTCGGCACGCCGGAGGACCTGGTGGCAGCGGTGCAGGCCGGCGTCGACATGTTCGACTGCGTGATGCCGACGCGCAACGCGCGCAACGGCCACCTGTTCACCCGCTTCGGCGATGTCCGCATCAAGAACGCCCAGCACCGCAACGACCTGCGCCCGCTCGACGAAAGCTGCGACTGCTACACCTGCCGTCACTTCACGCGCGCCTATCTGCATCACCTGCACCGCACCGGCGAGATTCTCGGCGCACAGCTGAACACCATCCACAACCTGCACTACTACCAGACCCTGATGCGCGAGCTGCGCGCGGCCATCGAGAACGGTGCGCTCGCCGCGACGGCCGCGCGCTTCCACCGCGACCGCGCAGCGCGGGGAGCGCCCGACGGCAGGTGATACAATCCCCTGTTGTTTTTTCACCCACCCACAGTTCCAGGAGACCAATGTGCTGATCAGCACCGCTCACGCCCAGCAAGCCGCCGCCGCCGACCCGACCGGCGGCCTGATGCAGATGCTGCCCATCATCCTGATGTTCGTCGTTCTCTACTTCCTCATGGTCCGCCCGCAGATGAAGCGCGCCAAGGAACACAAGGCCCTGCTCGAGGCCCTGGCCAAGGGGGACGAGGTGGTGACGCAGGGCGGTGTCGCCGGCCGCATCACCAAGGTCGGTGACAGCTACGTCGCCCTCGAAGTTGCCGACAAGGTCGAAATCCAGGTGCAGAAGCCGGCCATCGTGCTGGTCCTGCCCAAGGGCACGCTCAAGAACCTGTAAGGCAATGGCCACGGCGGAGCCGTCGCCGACCGCTCCGCCGTCCGGTCAGTCCTCACCTCACATTCCCTTCCCCAAATGAACCGCTACCCGCTCTGGAAAAACCTCACCGTCGTCATCGCGCTGGTGCTCGGTTTCATCTACACCCTGCCGAACTTCTTCGGCGAATCGCCCGCCGTCCAGGTATCGAGCGCCAAGGTCACGCTGAAGATCGACACGCAAACGCTGGCACGCGTGGAAACCGCGCTGAAGGATGCCGGCGTGGCCGCAGCGGGCATTCATCTCGACACGGTCGGCGTCAAGGCCCGTTTCGCCGACACCGACACGCAGCTCAAGGCCAAGGACGTGCTGGAGAAGCACTTCAACCCCGACTCGGCCGATCCGCAATACGTCATCGCGCTGAACCTCCTGTCGAGCTCGCCGCAATGGCTGACCGACCTGCGCGCACTGCCGATGTACCTCGGCCTCGACCTGCGTGGCGGGGTGCACTTCCTGCTGCAGGTGGACATGCAGGGCGCGCTGGTCAAGCGCCTCGACGCCACCGCCGCCGACCTGCGCAGCCTGATGCGCGACAAGAGCGTCCGCCACGGCGGCATCGCCCGCGAGGGCGAGCGCATCGTCCTGCGCTTCCGCGACGCCGAGCAGCGCAACAAGGCGCGCAACGCCCTCGAGGACAGCCAGCCCGACCTGCAGATCGCCGAACAGGGCGAAGGTGAGAATCTCTCCCTGCAGGCCACGCTGAAGCCGGAAGCGATCAAGCGCATCCAGGATTTCGCGCTCAAGCAGAACATCACGACCCTGCACAACCGCATCAACGAGCTCGGCGTCGCCGAACCGGTGATCGCCCAGCAGGGCGTCGACCGCATCGTCGTCCAGCTGCCCGGCGTGCAGGACACCGCCAAGGCCAAGGACATCCTCGGCCGCACCGCAACACTGGAAATCCGCATGGTCGACGACACCGCTGGCGCGCTGGACGCCGCGCTGGCCGGCCAGGTACCGTTCGGCGCCGAGCTCTACGTCGAGCGCGGCGGTGCGCCCCTGCTCGTCAAGAAGCAGGTGGTGCTCACCGGCGACCGCCTCACCGACGCCCAGCCGGGCTTCGACAGCCAGACCCAGGAGCCGGCCGTGCATCTCTCGCTGGACTCCGCCGGCGCGCGCATCTTCAAGGACATCACGCGCGAGAACGTCGGCAAGCGCATGGCCATCCTGCTGATCGAGAAAGGCAAGGGCGAAGTGATCACGGCCCCCGTCATCCGCACCGAGATCGGCGGCGGCCGCGTGCAGATTTCCGGCCGCATGAGCACCGTCGAAGCCAACGACACCGCGCTGCTGCTGCGCGCCGGCTCGCTCGCCGCACCGATGGAGATCATCGAGGAACGCACGATCGGCCCGAGCCTCGGCGCCGACAACATCAAGAAGGGCTTCAACTCGACGCTGTGGGGCTTCGTGGCGATCGGCATCTTCATGATCGCCTACTACCTGCTGTTCGGCGTCATCTCGACCCTCGCCCTGGCCGCCAACCTGCTCTTCCTGGTCGCGCTGCTCTCATTGCTGCAGGCCACGCTGACCCTGCCGGGCATCGCCGCCATCGCGCTGACGCTGGGCATGGCCATCGACGCCAACGTGCTGATCAACGAACGCATCCGCGAGGAGCTGCGCAACGGATCGACGCCGCAGGCCGCCATCCACACCGGCTACGACCGCGCCTTCGACACGATTCTCGACTCCAACATCACCACCCTGATCGCCGGCGTCGCCCTGCTCATCTTCGGCTCCGGCCCGGTGCGCGGTTTTGCCGTGGTGCACTGCCTGGGCATCCTGACCTCGCTGTTCTCCGCCGTGGTGGTCTCGCGCGCGCTGGTCAACCTGATCTACGGTCGCCGCCGCAAGGTCGAATCGCTGTCCATCGGCCAGATCTGGAAACCGGGCAACGCTGCGGGCGGTTCCGCCGGGGCCGCCGCCAAATAAGGACGCACGATCATGGAATTCTTCCGCATCAAGAAAGACATCCCCTTCATGCGCCATGCGCTGGTGTTCAACGTCATCTCGTTGGTCACCTTCCTGCTGGCGGTGTTCTTCCTCGCCACGCGCGGGCTGCACCTGTCCGTCGAATTCACCGGCGGCACCCTGATCGAAGTCAACTACGCGCAGGCCGCCAACCTCGAACAGGTCCGGGGCGCGCTCGGCAAGGCCGGCTACACCGACATCGCGGTGCAGAACTTCGGCTCCAGCCGCGACGTCCTGATCCGCCTGCCGCTCAAGGCCGAGCAGAACACGGCGAAGATCGGCGAGGCGGTGATGACGGCGCTGGCCGCCGAGGCCCCGGGCGCCACGCTGCGCCGCGTCGAGTTCGTCGGCCCGCAGGTCGGCAAGGAACTCGCGGAAAACGGCGCCCTCGCCCTGCTGCTGGTGATCCTCGGCATCATGATCTACCTCGCCTTCCGCTTCGAATGGCGCTTCTCGGTCTCCGCGATCATCGCCAACCTGCACGACGTGATCATCATCCTCGGCTTCTTCGCCTTCTTTCAGTGGGAATTCTCGCTCTCGGTGCTGGCCGCCGTGCTCGCCGTGCTCGGCTACTCGGTGAACGAATCGGTGGTCGTCTTCGACCGGGTGCGCGAAACCTTCAAGAAGGCGCGCGGCCTCACCACGCCGCAGGTGCTCGACCACGCCATCACCAGCACCATCTCGCGCACGGTGATCACGCACGGATCGACGCAGATCATGGTGCTCTCGATGCTCATCTTCGGCGGCGAAACGCTCTATTATTTCTCGCTGGCGCTGACCATCGGCATCTGCTTCGGCATCTACTCGTCGGTCCTCGTCGCCAGCCCGCTGGTGATGTGGCTGGGCGTCTCGCGCGAGCAGTTCGTCAAGCCGAAGAAACAGATCGAGGGGGCCAACGAGGACGGCGCGGTGGTCTGATCCGCCTCGACCGCCACACCCCGAACGCGGGCGCCCCTCGGCGCCCGCGTTGCTTTTTCCCGCCGCAACCGAACGGAGAAACGTCATGACGCTCGAACGCATCCGCCTGTGGGACCTGCCCACCCGCCTCTTCCACTGGTCGCTGGTCGTCCTGGTGGCAGCCGCCGTGATCACCGGCAAGGTCGGCGGCAACGCGATCGAATGGCACGGCCGCATCGGACAGGCCGTCGTCGGCCTGCTGACTTTCCGCATCGTCTGGGGTTTCGCCGGCACGGCCAGCGCCCGCTTCCTCACCTTCCTGCCGGCCCCGGCCGGCCTGCGGGCCTACCTGCGCGGCGAGTGGCGCGGCGCCGGACACAATCCGCTCGGTGCGCTCTCGGTCCTCGCCCTGCTCGGCGTGCTCGCCGTGCAGACCGTCAGCGGCCTCTTCGCCAACGACGACATCGCCTTCAACGGCCCGCTCTATGCCCTCATCGACAAGGCCACCAGCGACTGGGCCAGCGGCGTCCACCGGCTCTCCGTCAACCTGCTGCTGACACTCGTGGCGCTGCACGTCGGCGCCGTTCTGTTCTACGTGCACGCACGCAAGGACAACCTGCTGCGCCCGATGCTCGACGGCTGGAAGTCCGTCCCCCCCGACGCCGCGGCCGACCTGCGCCGGCGACGGCGCGGCGGCGGTCTCGTCGCCCTCCTGTGCGCGCTGTCGATCGCGGCCGGCGCGGTCTACGCCGCCTCGGGTGCCTGGATCGCCCCGCCGCCACCGGCGGCCGCTCCCGCCACGCCGGACTGGTAGCCCCCGGCGGGAACGGGATTGACTCGCCGGCAACCTCCGGTATGATCCGCACATTGAAAAAAGCACCCCCGACCGAAAGGCGGGTTCGCAAAGTTTCCGGTCTAAG
Source organism: Rhodocyclaceae bacterium (assembly GCA_026646875.1). GTDB lineage: Bacteria > Pseudomonadota > Gammaproteobacteria > Burkholderiales > Rhodocyclaceae > 66-26. The sequence goes on from JAPKHL010000002.1 coordinate 17,208, forward strand.
GGCTGACGCCTAGGACAGCGGGATTGCCAATGCGCCGGCGCGCCGTCTCCGGCCGCGTCCCTGCCTGCTGCCCCCGGAACGAAAACCAGAAGATCCAGGGGGAACCTCTTGAGCATCCACTGCGCGCCACCGTTTCCGGCGGAACGGCGCTGTCGCCGGCGTTTCGCCGACTGACGCCACGTCCGGCATGCACGCCTCCACGCCCGCCCCCGCGCGCGACCCGCTCTTCCGCTGGCTTTTCCTCGAGGACAGCGCTCTGGCGCCGACCGAGTACCCTGCCTGGAAGATCAGCGCATTGCGCATCATCCTCGTCTCCGGCTTCGCGCTCGAGGCGCTGATCGCCCTCCACAGCTCGCTGGCTGCCGTCGCGATCGGCGCCTACCACATCGTCGGCATCGTCGCCCTCTTCTACTGCCTGCTGGCCACCGGGATCTACTGCTCGCTGCGCAAACCGCGCCTGGGCGCGGGCATCCTGATCGGCACCATCTACGCCGCCGGCGTGGCGATCATGCTGTTCGTGAACGTTCAGGAGATCGCCAAGCTTGGTGTCATCTTCGTCTACACCACGCCGATCGTCGCCCGCATTTTCTTCGGCGTGCGCCCGGCCCTGGTGTGCATGGCTGTCAACACGCTGCCCTTCCTGCTGCTGCTGCGCAACGAGCCGCTGCCGACCGTGCCGGAATTCGACATAACGCTGACGACATCGCACACCTACATCCAGTCGCTGCTCTTCCTGTTCTTCAACGTCTGCGTCCCGCTCGCGGTGCTGCGCGTGCTGCACGCACTCGACGCCACGGCGGGGCACTACCGGCGGACCTCCGATGCGCTGGGGCGCAGCCGGGCGCAGTACGAGGAGATCTTCGAGAATTCGGGCAGCGCGATCCTGCTGTGCACGGCCGACGGCCACATCCTGCAGGCCAACGGTCCCGCCAACCGGATGATCGGCCGGCAGCCCGCCACGCCGAGCGGGGCGGACACGCTCGGTCGCTGGCTGCGCCCCCTGAGCAGCGAGGCGCCGCACCCGGAGAGGCTGGAGGAGGCCTGCGCCAACGCGCAGATCTTCCACACGCACGACGACAAGCGGATCGCCTTCAAGCACGTCGCACGGACCACGACGGACCACTACATTGTCGCGCTGCGCGACGTCTCCGACCTGCACCGGATGCAGAGCGCGCTGGAGAGCAGCCGGGCCCACGCCTCCTTCCTGCGCACCCACGACCAGCTCACCGGCCTGCCGAACCGCCAATCGCTGCGGCAACACCTGGCCGAACGTCTGCCGCTGGTGGCGCCCGAGCGGCTGCTCGCGCTCGCCGCCATACGCCTGAAGAGCGTGCGCTACGCCAACGAAACCTGCGGCGTCGGCATCGGCGACGACTTCATCCGGCGCTTCGCCGAGCGACTGGCCGACGCCCTGCCGCCCGAGTGTTTCTGTGCCCGCCTGCGCAGCGTCGTCTTCGCGCTGGTGATCGATCGGGCGCAGCACCCGGCTGCGGTGGTACAAGCGCTCGAACAGGCGCAGCGGGCCCTGCCGACGGAAATCGAGATCGACGGCCAGCCGCTGCTCGTCCAGCTCTCGATCGGCGTCGCCCTGGCCCGCCCCGACGAACCCTCGGCCGACGACCTGATCCGCCGCTGCGAGATCGCCCTGGACACCGCCCGCCGCTCGAACGACCCGGCGACGCTCGTCCTCTTCGACGAGCGCGATGCCGCCGAGGTCCGCCGCAGCCTGCAGCTCGAGATCGGCATGCGCGAGGCCCTGCGGCAGCACGAGCTTCACCTCGTCTACCAGCCCCAGGTCACCCTCGACGGCAGCCTGGCCGGCATGGAAGCGCTGCTGCGCTGGCGCTCCGCCACCCTGGGCGAGGTCTCGCCAGCCGAATTCATCCCCGTCGCCGAGCGCGCCGGCCTCATCAACGATCTCACCGCGTTCGTGATCGACGCCGTCTGTGCCCAGGTCCGGCAGTGGCTGGACACGGTCGGCCGCTGTCCGCCGGTCGCCATCAACCTCTCGGCGCACGACATCGTGCGCGACAACCTCGTCGCACTGGTGCTGGCGGCCTGCGCCCGTCATGCGGTGGACGCCGGGCAGCTCGAATTCGAGATCACCGAGACCGGCCTGATCGAAAACGAGACCCTCGCGATCCGCCACCTCGAGGAGCTCAAGGCACGCGGCTTCGGCATCGCCATCGACGATTTCGGCACCGGCTACTCCTCGCTCGCCAAGCTCAGCCGCTTTCCGGTGCGCTGCATCAAGATCGACCGTTCCTTCGTCAACCGCATCGGACACTGCGAGAAAAGCGAGACGATCATCCGCGGCATCGTCTCGCTGGCCGGCATCCTCGGCTGCACCACGGTGGCCGAAGGCGTGGAGACCGCCGAGGAGGAGGCCTTCCTGAAGAGTGCCGGCTGCCCGCTGTTCCAGGGCTACCGCTACCACCGCCCGCTGCCGCCGGCGGAGGCAGGCGCCCTGCTGGCCCGTGCGGCCGCCCTGCGCGGACCGGCGAACGTGGCGCCGGTGAGCGGATAAGCGGCCAAGGCACGCGGGCGAATATCGGCAGGTAAACGAGCGGGGGCTGCCCGCGGGCAGCCCCCTTCCGACAACGGTCCCGACGCGCCGCGCCTGCACGGCGCGGCACCGACGGCCGTCCCGGTCAATCCTTGCGGAACTTGTCGTGGCAGGCCTTGCAGCTTTCGCCGGTCTTGCCGAAGGCGGCCTTGACGGCGGCCATGTCGCCGCTGGCGGCGGCCTTGTCGAGTTCGGCGGCAGCGGCATTGAAGGCGCGCGCCAGCTTGCCGACCTCTTCCTGCTGCTGGAAGAACTCCGGCTTGACGCGGGTTTCCTTCCAGCCGGTGCCCTTGTCGGTGCCCGGCAGGTACAGCGCGCCCATTCCGGAGGTGGCGGTCACCGCCACCGCGTGCGCCGCCTTGGCCACCTCGTCCTTGTTGTAGGTGCCTTCGAGGTTGGCCTTGATCTTGCCCATGTTCCAGGCCATGAAGCCATAGGCCGACTGACGGAACTTGATGGCATCCTCCGGCTTCATCTGGGCCGAGGCGCCGGAGGCGAGGGAGGCGAGAGCGAGGACTGCGAGGATTCTCTTCATGGCATTTTCTCCGTTGTAATCAGGGGCAACAGGCGCGGCTGCCGCCGCAACCCGTCGGGCGCCAGTATAGCCGGCACCCGCGCGCCGGCTCGGTGACCGCGGTCACCGAGCCGGCATGCTCAGACCGCGAAAAGATGCTTGGTGCGCAGGGTCTTCCCTTCGGCTGCCAGCGTCAGCAGGCGGTCGATGTTCGGATGCTTGCCGGGATTCTGGCGGGCATCCTCGGTGTGCTCGGCGTACAGCTCGAGGCCCTTGCGCGCGGCCTCGGGAGTGATCGCCCCCCAGGTCTGGGCGAGGTGGTTGTAGAGCGCCAGCGAGCCCTGGCTGCCCGCCTTGTTCTCGATGGTGGCGACGACCGCGCCCTCGGCGTCGAGCAGCTGCAGGCCGGCGAGATGCGAGATGCCCGGCAGCTTCTTGAGATTTTCAGCGAAAGACATGCTTACCCCTTGCGTTGTCGAATCATCCCGAGCATCAGCCCGGTGGTGGCGCAGCCGACGGTGACGCCGAGCACCATGCCCCAGCTGCCGCGCTCCGGGCCGACCAGCGAGTACCACAGGGCGGCAAGCAGCCCGCCGGCCATGGTGCCGATCACCGCACCCACGAAAGCGCCGCGCAGCACCGCGCCCTGGCGGCCGTCTGCGCCGCAGCAGTGCGGACAATAGATCGCGCCGTTGGGCACCGCGCCGCCGCAGTTGTCGCAGGTGACGGTGGCCGGCGGCGCATCGGGGGAAGCGGACGGGGAGGTCGGGGAGGAATCGTGGCTCACCTCAGATCCTCCGCGCCAGCTCGGCGGCCTTGCCGGTGTAGGTCCACGGCGTCAGCTGCAGCAGCTCGGCCCGCGCGGCCTCGGGAATGTCCAGCGACTGCACGAAGGCCTGCATGCCCTCGCGCGAGACGCGCTGGCCGCGCGTCAGCTCCTTCAGCTTCTCGTACGGATTGGCGATGCCGTAGCGGCGCATCACCGTCTGGATCGGCTCGGCGAGCAGCTCCCAGTTGGCGTCGAGATCCTCGAGCATCTTCTCCGGCACCGCCTCGAGCTTGCCCAGGCCGCGCAGCAGCGAGTCGTAGCCGAGCAGCGCATAGCCGAGGCCGACGCCCATGTTGCGCAGCACCGTCGAATCGGTCAGGTCGCGCTGCCAGCGCGAGATCGGCAGCTTCTCGGCAAGGTGCTTGAGCACCGCGTTGGCGAGGCCGAGGTTGCCTTCCGAGTTCTCGAAGTCGATCGGGTTGACCTTGTGCGGCATCGTCGACGAGCCCACCTCGCCGGCCTTCACCTTCTGCTTGAAGAAGCCGAGCGAGATGTAGCCCCAGACGTCGCGGTCGAGATCGATCAGGATGGTGTTGGCGCGCGCGAAGGCGTCGAACAGCTCGGCCATCGCATCGTGCGGCTCGATCTGGATGGTGTAGGGATTGAACTCGAGGCCGAGGCCCTCGACAAAGCGCCTGGCGAAACCCTCCCAGTCGTAGCCGGGATAGGCCGCCAGATGCGCGTTGTAGTTGCCGACCGCGCCGTTGATCTTGCCGAGCAGGCCGACGGCGGCGATGCGCGAACGCGCGCGCTCCAGGCGATAGACCGCGTTGGCCAGCTCCTTGCCCAGCGTGGTCGGCGTTGCCGGCTGGCCGTGCGTGCGGCTCATCATCGGCACCTCGGCGAGCTGGTGCGCCAGCTCGCGCAGGCGGTCGACCACCTTGTCGAGCGCCGGCAGCAGCGCCTCCTCGCGGGCGGCCTTGAGCATCAGCGCATGCGAGAGGTTGTTGATGTCCTCCGAGGTGCAGGCGAAGTGGATGAACTCGCCGACCTTCATCACCTCGCGGTTGCCCGCCAGCTTCTCCTTGATCCAGTACTCGAGAGCCTTCACATCGTGGTTGGTGGTCGCCTCGATGGCCTTCACCTCGGCCGCCTGCTGCGGGCCGAAGCCGGCGACCAGCGCGTCGAGCTCGGCCACGGTGGCCGGCGAGAAGGCCGGGATCTCGGCGAAGTGCGGCTCGGCGGCGAGCGCCTTGAGCCATTCGATCTCGACCTGCAGGCGACGGCGGATCAGGCCGTACTCCGAGAACTGCGGGCGCAGCGCATCGACCTTGCCGGCATAGCGGCCGTCGAGCGGCGAGAGGGATGTAAGCGTGGTGAAAGACATGGGGACCATCCTTGAGCGCATCGGAGCGCGTTGTGGCAAACGAGCCCGCCATTTTACCCGTCCGCGAAATCCTCCCGCAAACCGCCTGCGGGGCGAATGTTATAATCCGGCCGAAAAAACAACGCACAGGACCCCAATGAAGCTCATCGGATCGCTGACCAGCCCCTACGCACGGAAAGCGCGCGTCGTTCTGGCCGAGAAGAAGATCGAGTACGACTTCGTGCTCGACTCTCCCTGGTCGCCGGACAGCCTGGTTCCCGACCTCAACCCGCTGGGCAAGATCCCCGTTCTGGTGCTCGACGACGACACGCCGCTGTTCGACTCCCGCGTCATCGTCGAATACCTCGACAACGTGGCCCCGAACAACAAGCTGATGCCGGCGCCCAACCGCGAGCGCACCGAGGTCAAGCGCTGGGAAGCGCTGGCCGACGGCGTCTGTGACGCCGCCGTCCTGATCTTCCTCGAGCGCAAGCGTCCGGCCAAGGCCCAGGACGCGGCCTGGATCGCCCGCCAGGAAGCCAAGATCGAGCGCAGCCTGGCCTTCATGGCCGAGCAGCTGGGCGAGGAAAGCTGGTGCATGGGCACCCACTTCTCGCTGGCCGACATCGCCGTCGGCTGCGCGCTCGGCTACCTCGCCTTCCGTTTCCCGCAGATCGACTGGCGCGAGCGGCACGCCAACCTCGCCCGCCTGTACGACAAGCTGCTGCAGCGCCCGGCCTTCGCCGAAACCGCCCCGCAGGAATGACCCCCGCGCCGCCGGCTTCCCCCGGCGCGCGCCTCTCCCTGGCCCACCCTGGACCCACGCCCGGCCCACACCCGCCCGTCATGAGGCAAAGCGGGTAGGATTGACCGGAGAAGAATTCGTCATGCCAGGGAGAAAACGATGAAACCGCTGCCGCGCCTCGCGCATTTCCTGCATTCGCTCCTCCTGATTTCCGCCGCCCTGCTGGCGGTCCCCACCAGCGTCGCGCGCGCCGAACCCGGCGTCACCGACAAGGCCCTGCTGATCGGCCAGTCCGCCGCGCTGACCGGACCCGCGCAGGCGCTTGGACAGGAGATGCGCCTCGGCGCGCAACTGTATTTCGACCAGGTCAACGCCAGTGGCGGCATCCACGGGCGCAAGCTGCAGCTGATTTCGCTCGACGACGGCTACGAGCCGGAACGCGCCGCCGCCAACACCCGCAAGCTGATCGACGAGGACAAGGTGCTCGCGCTGTTCGCCTATGTCGGCACACCGACCAGCGCCGCCGCGCTCCCTCTCTTCAGCGAGGCGCGCGTGCCGTTCATCGGCGCCTTCACCGGCGCCGAACTGCTGCGCACACCCTTCAACCGCTACGTCTTCAACGTGCGCGCCAGCTACTTCGACGAAACCGAGAAGATCGTCGAACACCTCACCACCACCGGCATCCGGCGGATCGCCGTGTTCTACCAGAACGACGCCTACGGCAAGGCCGGCCTCGCCGGCATGGAGCGGGCGCTCGGCAAGCGCAAGCTGGCGATCGCCGCCAGCGCGACGGTCGAACGCAACGCCGTCGAAGTCGCCGCCGCCAGCCGGAGCATCCACGCCGCCAATCCGGACGCCGTCGTCATGATCAGCGCCTACAAATCGGTGGCGGCCTTCGTCAGGGCCATGAAAGCCGCCGGCAGCACCGCGCAGTTCCACAACGTCTCCTTCGTCGGCAGCAAGCCGCTGGCCGCCGAACTCGGCGCCGACGGCATCGGCGTGGCGGTGACGCAGGTCGTCCCCTTCCCCTGGTCGGGCATGCTGCCGGTCACCCGCGAGTACGCGGAGCTGATGAAGAAGGCTGGCCAGAGCGACCTCTCCTTCACCTCGCTCGAAGGCTACATCGCCGCCCGGGTGCTCGTCGAAGGCCTGCGGCGCGCCGGCCGGGAGGTCTCGCGCGAAAAGCTGATCGCCGCACTGGAAGGCATGAGCAACACCGACATCGGCGGCTTCAACATCAACTTCTCGCCGAGCAACCACAACGGCTCCACCCTCGTCGACCTGACCATCATCGGCAAGAACGGCAAGTTCATGCGCTGAGTGGCTAGCGCGCCAGCCGCTCGCCGAAGAAGGCGGTGAACACCAGCGCCGCCGGCGCGAAGGCGATGAAGCCGGCGAGCAGGTGGCGAACGAAGGGATGCGCGCGGTGCCCCTCGAGGAAGCCGCGCGCCACCAGCATCCCCTTGCACCAGACGATCAGCGCCACCAGCAGCGGCAGCCAGTCCGCCGCCGGCAGCCAGGCGCCGAGCTCGACGCTGAGCAGCGTCAGACCGGTCAGCGCCAGCCAGGTCAGCGCCGGGGTTCGATAGATCGAGGAAGCGTGCATGCGTTACACCAGAATGTAGAACAGCGGGAAAATGATCAGCCAGACGATGTCGGTGGCGTGCCAGTAGCAGGCCAGCGCCTCGAGTCCGGAATGATCCTCGGGGGTGTAGCCGCCGCAGAGATGGCGCGCCAGCACCCAGCCCATGCCGAGAATGCCCCAGCAGGCATGCACCAGGTGGTTGAAGGTCAGGTAGTAATACACGGTGAAGAAAATTCCGGCCTCGCCGTCGATGCCGTGCGCGAGATTCCACTGCACCTCCAGCAGCTTCACCAGCGGATAGCCGAGCGACAGCACGAAGCCCGCCAGCAGCCAGCGCAGCGAGGCCCGGCGACGCCCGGCGCGCATTGCCGCAACCGAGCAGGCGATCAGGAAGCCGCTGCCCACCATCAGCAGCGTGATCGCCGTTCCCGCCGCGCCCGAGAGGTGCCCGGCCCCGTGCCGGAAGGCCTCGGGATAGTGCGCGCGGGCCACGAAGTAGATCACGAACATCACGAGGAACTCGACGAACTCGCAGGCGATGCCCACCCAGATTCCCTTGTTGCCGGGAATCCGTGCCGCCGCCCCTTCCCCGGTCTGCCCCCCGGGCATCGCCCCGACCGTGCCCACGCCTGCCATCCCGCTCATCCTGTCCTCGCCCGTAGCATCATGGCGGACATTGTTGCAGCCACCGCAAACCGGCACAGGGACACAAAAGCGTTTTCCAGACCGGAACAGATGGCGGGCCAGCCCCTCGTCGGCACGCCAACTGTTCCGGTACGATCGAGCGCAATCTGAAACTGTGACGACGCGCCGACCGGTGCTTTACTGGCGGCATGCCGCCGCTTCCGCCGGCCCCCGGAGCCCGTCCATGCAAGCCTCCCCTCCCCTGCTGCGCTACCAGTCACTGGCCGAACGGGTGGCCACCGCCATCGCCGCCGGCACCCTGCGCGCCGGCGAACGCCTGCCCTCGGTCCGCCAGACCTGCAGCGCCCACCAGCTGAGCCCCGCCACCGTGCTGCAGGCCTACTACCTGCTGGAAGCCCGCGGCCTGATCGAGGCCCGCCCGCGCTCCGGCTACTACGTCCGCGCCCGCATCGGCAGCCGCCTGCCCGAGCCGGAGATGCGCCGCCCCGCGACGGCGCAGACGGCGCTCGACGTCAGCGACTTCATCTTCGAAATCCTCGAAGCGGTCCGCGACCCCGACGTCGCCCCGCTCGGCTCCAGCTTTCCCAGTCCCTACCTCTTCCCGCTCGACCGGCTGGCACGCAGCCTCGGCGCCAGCGCGCGCCGGCTCGACCCGCGCAGCACCGTCACCGACCTCCCGCCGGGCAACGAGGAACTGCGCCGCCAGATCGCCCTGCGCTATCTGGCCGGCGGCGCCGACGTCGCACCGGGCGAGATCATCGTCACCGCCGGCGCCATGGAGGGGCTCAACCTCTGCCTGCAGGCCGCCACCCGCCCGGGCGACCTCGTCGCCATCGAATCGCCGTGCTTCCACGGCGTCCTGCAGGCCATCGAACGGCTCGGCCTGCGGGTCGTGGAGATCCCGACCCACCCGCGCGACGGCATCGACCTCGCCGCGCTCGACGCCGCCCTGCGCCAGCACCCGATCCGTGCCTGCGTGTGCATGCTCAACTTCCAGAACCCGCTCGGCAGCCTGGTGCCCGAGCACACCCGGCGCGCGCTGATCGCCCTGCTCGCCCGGCACGCGGTACCGCTGATCGAGGACGACGTCTACAGCGAACTCCACTTCGGCCCGAACCGCCCCCTGCCGAGCAAGGCACTCGACACGGCGGGGCTGGTCATGCACGTCTCCTCCTTCGCCAAATGCCTGGCGCCGGGCTACCGCATCGGCTGGGTCGCCGCCGGACGCTACGCCGAGCGCGTGCGCCGCCTCAAGCTCTCCTCGAGCATCACCGCCAACATTCCCGCCCAGGCCGCACTGGCCGACTACCTCAAGCACGGCGGCTACGAAAACCATCTGCGCCGCCTGCGCGCCACCCTCGCCGCGCAGGAAGCCGCCATGGTCGCCGCCGTGGAAAGCAGCTTCCCCACCGGCACGCGCCTCGCACGGCCGCAGGGCGGCTACTTCCTCTGGGTGGAACTTCCCGCCGGCAGCGACGCACTGGCCCTGCACCGGCAGGCCCTGGCGCAGGGCATCAGCATCGCCCCCGGACCGATCTTCTCGGCCAAGCGCGAGTACCGCAACTGCCTGCGCCTCAACACCGGCCACCCCTGGACCCCGCGCATCGCCGACGCCATCGCCCGGCTGGCCGGGCTGGCGCACGCGTGCGGTAGCGCGGACGGCAGGGCATGAGGGCGGCGCGCCGCTCCCGGACCGGGTCCGCGCAAAAGCTCAGCGCCCGGCGCCGTCCGGCCCGAAACTGAACGCGGAGAGGGTCGTTTCCATGACCCGATCGACGAACACCCGCCGCCCCGCATCCTCACCCGCGGCACCGGCCACCACCATCAGCGGCAGCAGGTGTTCTTCCGCGCCCGGCGGGTGGCACAGGCGCGCCGCCGGCGCCCGGGCCCAGTCGGTCAGGGCCTGCTCGCGAAGGCTCCCGGGCGACTCGACGGCCTGCGTCAGCCAGGCGTCGAACGCGTCCGAGAGGGGACCGAAGCGGGGATCGCCATAGCCGCGCATGTTGTGGAAGCTCATGCCGCTACCGACGATCAGGACGCCTTCGTCGCGCAGCGGCGCGAGCGCCCGACCGGCCCGCAGATGCGTCCCGGGGTCGAGGCTGTCGAGCAGGGACAACTGCACGACCGGAATGTCCGCCTCGGGAAACAGCAGCTTCATCGGGATGAACACCCCGTGATCGAAGCCGCGCGCCGGGTCCTTGCCGGCGGGCAACCGCGCCCGGCCGAGCAGGTCGGCGATGCGCGAAGCCAGATCGGGCGCCCCCGGCGCCGGATACGTCAGCTCGTAAGTGTGCGGCGGAAAGCCGTGGTAGTCGTAGATGAGCCCGGGAGCCTGCCCGCCGGTGACCGTGAAGGAAGGCTGCAGCCAGTGCGCCGAAACCACGACGATGGCCTCGGGAGGCCGTGGCAGCGTCGATGCCGCAGTGCGGAGAAAGTCCGCCATCGCGTGCCAGGCATCGGCCGGACGCCAGACCATGAAGAAACAGGGGCCGGCGCCATGCGGCACGAACCAGGTCGGCATCCGGACCGGCCGGCCCTCCCGGCCGGAGGAAATGAGCGTACTCATCGGGAAACCTCGCTTTCAACCCCGCAAGGGAGAACGGAAATCGGCCGGCCCTGACCCTGGCCGGACGGGTGACAGCGGAGTGCGGCGTGTCGTGCTGGGCAAACGGAAACTCACCTCGCTTGGAAAGCGATCATCGGGCGACAGTTGCGCAAACCTGCCGTTATTGGGCAGCACACCGGGCTACCTCTGTGAAAACAGCGGAAACCAGCCAGGCACCTTCCGCTGGTATGTGCGATACAACTCGCCGAACCGGCTTAAGGCCTCCGTTTCTTCACGTCGAGCCAGCTTGATGTAGGTGGCCGCGAGGATCGGGAATGTTGCCGCGGTAATCAAGGTGGGCCACTGCAGCAGGAAGCCGATCATGATCAGCATGAACGCGGCGTACTGCGGGTGGCGGATGCGCGCGTACGGGCCGGTGTGGGCCAGCGCCCCCGCTTTCTGCGCCGCATAGTGCACCGGCCACGCCCTCGCCAGCAGCCAGAAACCGCCGATGATGAAGACGTTGGACAGCAGGTGGAACGGACCGAAGTGCGGGTTGGCCTTCCAGCCGAACAGCACTTCGAGCAGGTGGCCGGCGTCGTGCGCGAGGAAATCGACGCCCGGCACGCGCTCGGCAAGCCAGCCGGAAAGCAGGTAGAGGGTCAGCGGGAAACCGTACATCTCGGTGAACAGCGCGACGACGAAGGCCGAGAACATGCCGAGCGTGCGCCAGTCCTGCCGCGTTTGCGGCCTGAAGAAACTGGCGGCGAAGAGGATGAAGAAGGCCGAGTTGATCAGTACCAGCGACCACAGGCCGTAATCGTTGCCGTCGGCGACATTCATGGCTGCTTCTCCCGGTCGCGCACCGCGTGGCCGTGGTGCCGCCCGTGCCTGCCGTGCATGAAGAAATGCAGCAGCGGGCAGGCGAGGAGGAGCAGCCAGGGCAAGGCCCCGAACAGGTGGGCGCGGTGCTCGGTCAGCAGGTAGAACAGCGCAACGGCGGCGAAGAACCACCATGCCCACCGGGTTGCCCGCTCGTGCCGTGCGCCTTGCTCCCGATCGCTCATGGTCATGCCCCCCCGTGCGAAGTACCGGCCCGGCGCAGGCGCAGCGCGTTGCCGACGACGCTGGCCGACGACAGGCTCATCGCCAGCGCAGCGATGATCGGCGACAGCACCAGCCCGAAGGCCGGGTAAAGGACGCCGGCGGCGACCGGCACGCCGAGCGCGTTGTAGAGGAAGGCGAAGAGCAGGTTCTGGCGCATGTTGCGCACCGTTGCCGTCGAGATCGTGCGCGCGCGCGCGATGCCGCGCAGGTCGCCCTTGACCAGCGTCAGCTGCGCGCTGTTCATCGCCACGTCGGTGCCGGTGCCCATGGCGATGCCGACATCGGCCCGGGCCAGCGCCGGCGCGTCGTTGATGCCGTCGCCGGCCATCGCCACGACGCGTCCCTCGCGCTGCAACGCTTCGACCAGCGCCAGCTTGTCGGCCGGCTTCACTTCGCCATGCACTTCGGCGATGCCCAGCTTTTCGCCAACGTGGCGCGCCGTCGCCAGCCCGTCGCCGGTCGCCATCACCACGCGCAGCCCGGCGGCACGCAGCGTCGCCAGCGCTTCCGGCGTACTCGCCTTGACCGGGTCGGAGACGGCCAGCAGGCCGAGCAGTTGCCCGTCGCCGGCGAGGTACATGACGCTGGCGCCTTGCGCCCGCAGCGGATCGGCAACGGCGGCGAGCGCATTGACGGCGATCCCCTCTTCGGCCATCAAGGCGGCGTTGCCGAGACTCAGGCGGACAGCGCCGACGTGGCCATGCACGCCGATGCCGGTGGACGATTCGAATTCCTCGACCGCGTCGAGCGCCAGGCCGCGCTCGCGCGCGGCGCCGACGATGGCCTCGGCGAGCGGATGTTCGCTGCCCTGGTCGAGGCTGGCGGCCAGCCGCAGCACCTCGTCGGCACCGATATTGCCGACCCCTTCGGCGCGCTCGAAGCGCGGCCGGCCTTCGGTCAGCGTGCCGGTCTTGTCGACGATCAGCGTATCGACGCGGCGCAGATGCTCGATCGCCGCCGCGTCGCGGAACAGGATGCCCTGCGTCGCCGCACGGCCGGTGGCGACCATGATCGACATCGGCGTCGCCAGCCCGAGCGCGCAGGGACAGGCGATGATCAGCACCGAGACGGCGCTGATCAGCCCGAACACCCAGCCGCGCTCGCCGCCGAAGAGGCCCCAGGCAAGGAGGCTCATCAGCGCGATGGCGACGACGGCGAGCACGAACCAGCCGGCGACGACGTCGGCCAGCCGCTGCATCGGCGCCTTCGAGCGCTGCGCCTGCGCCACCATCTGCACGATCTGGGCGAGCATCGTCTGCGCGCCGACTTTCTCGGAGCGGATGACCAGGCTGCCATTGGCGTTCATCGTCGCACCGATCACCTTGTCGCCGACACGTTTCGTCACCGGCAGCGGTTCGCCGGTCAGCATAGACTCGTCGACCGCGCTGCTTCCCTCGACGACCACGCCATCGACCGGCACCTTCTCGCCGGGCCGCACGCGCAGCCGGTCGCCGACGTGCACATGGTTCAGCGGCACGTCTGCCTCGCTGCCGTCGGCGTTGATGCGGCGCGCCGTCTTCGGCGCCAGCCCGAGCAGCGACTTGATCGCCGCCGAAGTCTGCGAGCGGGCGCGCAGTTCGAGCATCTGGCCGAGCAGCGTCAGCGAGATGATCACTGCCGCCGCCTCGAAATAGACGCCGATGCGGCCGTGCGCCATGAAGGATTCCGGGAACAGTCCGGGGACGACCGTGGCGGCGATGCTGTAGACGAAGGCGGCGCCGGTGCCGAGGCCGATCAGCGTCCACATGTTCGGGCTGCGGCGGATGACCGATTGCCAGCCGCGGATGAAGAACGGGGCGCCGGTCCAGAGCACGATCGGTGCCGCGAGCGCGAGTTCCAGCCAGCTGCGCGCGGTGGGGGAGAGGCCGCCGAACAGGTGGCCGGCCATGGCCAGCACGACGACGATCAGCGTCAGCGGCAGGCTGCCCCAGAAGCGGCGGCGGAAGTCGCGATACTCGCTGTCGTCCTCTTCCGCGTCGAGGTCGGGCAGCACCGGTTCCAGCGCCATGCCGCATTTCGGGCAGCTGCCGGGGCCGAACTGCCGCACCTCGGGATGCATCGGGCAGGTGTATTCGGTGTCGGCGGCCGGCGTGGCGGCTGTCGCTTCAGCATCGGTGGCCGGCGGCAGCAGGTAATCCGCCGGTGCGGCGTCGAAGCGGGTCTTGCACCTGGCGCTGCAAAAACGGTACTCGACCCCTTCATGGAGGCTGCGATGCGGCGAATCGCGCTTGACCGACATGCCGCAGACCGGATCGGTACTCATGACGGACCCCCTGCGCTCGTTGTTGTTCGGCTTTTCGGCCTGATCCGCGCCGGCCGGGATAGGGCCATGCCTACGGACGCGGCATGGCTTCCCTGGCGGCATCGCGCCGGAGCATCTGCTCCATCATCTGCTGCATCATGTCGATGCGCTTTTCCATCATCGCGTGCCCCGCCATCATGTCGCAGCCCATCATGCCGCCCGCCTTGTCGCCGGACATGCCCTTGCCGCTGCCGGCCGGTCCCTGGCCCATCATCATGCCGGCGCCCATGCCGCCCATTCCGCCCATGACCCCCATGCCGCGCATCATGCCCATGCCCTCGCGCATGGCCTGAAGATGCTCCTGCATCAGGCGCTGCCGCTCGGCCGGGTCGCGCGTCTGCTCGATGCGCTGCATCAGGGCCTGCGCTTTGGTCAGTTGCTTGCCCGCCTCGTCGGCAGGGGTAGCCTTTGCCGGTGCCTGCGCTGCGGCGGATTGATTGCCGGCCGCTGCGGCGCCACTCTTTTCCGGGTGGTGTGCGTCGTCGGCGAAGGCCGGCGAAAAAGTCAGGGAGAGCGCTACCAACAGGCCGGATGCCATCGCGAAGTTCTTCCGTTTCATGATCCACTCCTTTCAAGATGTCGCTACGCAACACCTGATCCGCGCCCGGAGGATCCGCTTGCGCCGTTCTTCACGGGCACCTTTCAGCCTGTCTTCAGTATGGTCGCCTCTCGCTGTCCGCCAGCTGACGCGACGATTACATTTCTGTCAGCGTTGTCTTGCCGTCAGCGGATGCCGACCTTGCGCTGCTCGCTGCGCACGTAGGCCGTGATGTGTGCGACGTCATCGGGCGTCACGCCGGGGACGGGCGGCATGTCCCCGAACTTCCAGTGGTGAGCGACGACCCCGTTCTTCGCCGCCAGCTGGAAGGCGGCATCGCCGTGGTGGGAGGGCTCGTAGATCTTGTGCAGCAAAGGCGGCCCCTTCTTGTCGCCTTTGTCGTTGCCCCTCAGGTCGATGCCGTGGCAGGCGGCGCAGTGCTTCTCGAACAGCGCCTTGCCCTGTGCCGGGTTCGGCATCAGGCCACGGGTCGGCTGGGGAACCTGCCAGCCCTGCGCCTGGGCGGTGAAAGCGATGGACATCAGCAGCGCTGCTGCCGACAACCTGCGTAGTTGCTCGTGCATCCTGTCGTGCTCCTTCGTTCAGTTTTCCAGGCCGCGCTGCAAGCGCCTCTGCTTGACCAGCGCATAGATCGCGGGGATCACGGCCAGCGTCAGCACGGTCGACGAGACCATGCCGCCGACCATCGGCGCCGCGATGCGCCGCATCACTTCCGAGCCGGTGCCGGTGCCCCACATGATCGGCAGCAGGCCGGCCATGATGGCGACGACGGTCATCATCTTCGGCCGCACACGTTCGACCGCGCCTTCCATCACTGCGGCGTAGAGGTCGCCGAGGTCGGGTGACCTGCCGTCGCTGCGACGCTGCGCCTTCAGCGCCTCCCAGGCGTGGTCGAGGTAGATCAGCATGACGACGCCGGTTTCGGCGGCGACGCCGGCGAGCGCGATGAAGCCGACGGCGACCGCCACCGACAGGTTGTAGCCGAGCAGCCACATC
Source organism: Rhodocyclaceae bacterium (assembly GCA_026646875.1). Classification (GTDB taxonomy): domain Bacteria; phylum Pseudomonadota; class Gammaproteobacteria; order Burkholderiales; family Rhodocyclaceae; genus 66-26. Next base: position 32,907 of record JAPKHL010000002.1, read on the forward strand.
AGCCAGATGCCGCCGACCAGCGCGAAGGGCACCGAGAGCATGACGATCAGCGTTTCGGTGATGCGCTTGAAGTTGAGGTAGAGCAGCAGGAAGATGGTCAAGAGCGTCACCGGAATGACCACCTTCATCTTGGCGATGGCACGCTCCATGTACTCGAACTGGCCGCTCCAGGTGATGTAGTAGCCGGGCGGGAAGCTGACCTTGTCGGCGACGGCCTGCTTGGCGTCGGCGACGTAGCCGCCGATGTCGCGGTCGCGGATGTCGACGTAGATATAGGCCGAGAGCAGCGCATTCTCGGTGCGGATGCCGGGCGCGCCCTTGGCCACCTCGACCTTCGCCACCTGGCCGAGCGGGATCATCGCGCCGTCCATGGTCGGCACCAGCACCTCGCGGGCGATCTGCTGCGGATCGCTGCGCAGCTCGCGCGGATAGCGCACGCCGACGGCGTAGCGCTCACGCCCTTCGACCGTGGTCGTCACCATCTCGCCACCGAGCGCGGTGGCAATCACTTCCTGCAGTTCGCCGACGCCGAGGCCGTACCGCGCCAGTTGCGCGCGGTCCGGCTCAATATTCAGGTAGAAGCCGCCGGTGATGCGCTCGGCGAAGGCGCTGCTCGTGCCCGGCACGGCTTTCACGACGGCCTCGATTTCCTTGGCCAGCCGCTCCATCTCGGTGAGGTCCTTGCCGAAGACCTTGATCCCGATCGGCGTGCGGATGCCGGTCGACAGCATGTCGATACGCGCCTTGATCGGCATCGTCCACGAGTTGGCGATGCCGGGGAACTGCAGCGCCTTGTCCATCTCGGCGATCAACTGGTCGATGTTCATGCCGGGCCGCCACTCCGATTCCGGCTTGAGATTGATCACCGTCTCGAACATCTCGGTCGGCGCCGGGTCGGTCGCCGTGTTGGCGCGGCCGGCCTTGCCGTAGACCGAGGCCACCTCGGGAAAGCTCTTGATGATCTTGTTCTGCGTCTGCAGCACCTCGGCAGCCTTGGTGATCGACATGCCGGGCAGCGAGGCCGGCATGTAGAACAGCGTGCCCTCGTTCAAGGTCGGCATGAACTCCGAGCCGAGGCGCGTCGCCGGGTAGATGGAGGCGGCAAGCGCCAGCACGGCGAGGACGATGGTCGTCTTCTTCCAGCGCATGACGGCCTCGATGATCGGCCGGTAGGCCCAGATCAGCGCGCGGTTCACCGGGTTCTTCGCCTCCGGGATGATGTGTCCGCGAATGAAGATCAGCATCAGCACCGGCACCAGCGTCACCGACAGCAGCGCGGCGCCGGCCATGGCGAAGGTCTTGGTCCAGGCGAGCGGGGCGAACAGCCGGCCCTCCTGCGCCTCCAGCGTGAACACCGGCAGGAAGGAAACGGTGATGATCAACAGCGAAAAAAACAGCGCCGGACCGACCTCGCGGCAGGCGGCGAGCATCGCTGCGGCGCGGTCCTGCGTCGAATGCGCCGGCGGCAGCCGTTCGAGATGCTTGTGCGCGTTCTCGATCATGACGATGGCCGCGTCGATCATGGCACCAATGGCGATGGCGATGCCGCCGAGGCTCATCAGGTTCGAGTTCATGCCGAGCGCGCGCATGGCGATGATGGCGATGAGCACGCCGACCGGCAGCATCAGGATCGCCACCAGAGCACTCCTCACGTGTAGCAGGAAGACGATGCAGACCAGCGCGACGATCAGGCTTTCCTCCAGCAGCGTCATCTTCAGCGTGTCGATGGCGCGATGGATGAGGTCGGAACGGTCGTAGACGGTCTCCACCGCAACGCCATCCGGGAGGCCGGCCGACACCTCGGCGATCTTTTCCCGGACGTTGTGGATGACTTCCAGTGCGTTCTGTCCGTAGCGCGCCATGACGATGCCGGAAACCACCTCGCCGTCGCCGTTCAGCTCGGTCAGCCCGCGCCGCTCATCCGGCACCAGCTCGACGCGGGCGATATCGCGGATCAACACCGGCGTGCCCTTCTCGGCCTTGAGCACCAGTTGTTCGAGGTCGTCCTTGCCGCGCAGGTAACCCTTGCCGCGCACCATGTACTCGGTCTCGGCCATCTCGACGGCACGACCGCCAACGTCACGGTTCGAGTCGCGGATGACCTGCGCCACCCTGGCCAGCGGGATGCCGTAGGCGCGCAGCTTCACCGGATCGACGGTCACCTGGTAGGTTTGCACGAAGCCGCCGATCGAGGCCACCTCGGCGACGCCATGGGCCTTGGTCAGCTGGTAGCGCAGGTACCAGTCCTGGATGCTGCGCAGCTCGGCCAGCGTCTTCTCCCTTGCCACCAGCGCGTACTGGTAGACCCAGCCGACGCCGGTGGCGTCCGGCCCGATCTGCGGCGTCACGCCCTTGGGCATGCGGCCGGCGGCGAAGTTGAGGTATTCGAGCACGCGCGAACGCGCCCAATAGATGTCGGTGCCGTCCTCGAAGATGATGTAGACAAAGGAGGCGCCGAAGAACGAGAAGCCGCGCACCACCTTCGACTTCGGCACCGACAGCATGGCCGAGGTCAGCGGATAGGTGACCTGATCCTCAACCACCTGCGGTGCCTGCCCCGGCACCTCCGTATAGACGATGACCTGCACGTCGGAGAGGTCGGGCAGCGCGTCGATCGGCGTTCTGAGTACGGCGAAAACGCCGGCCAGCACGATGAACAGTGTTGCCAGCAGCACAAGGAAACGATTGCGGCCGGACCAGTCGATGATGGCATTGAGCATGTTCTTTCTCTTCTTCTATCCCTGATGACCGGGCTCAGTGCCGGTGCCCGGCTGGCGCAGCCGGCGTGATGCGGGTCACCACCCATTCGCCGGGCTGCCGCTCGACGAACTCGAAGTCGATCGCGCTGCCCGGTTTCAAACCCTGCACCAACGCAGGATTGGCCACCTTGAACTCCATCGTCATCGCCGGCCACTTGAGGCTGGGGACCGGGCCGTGCTGCAGCATCAGCGAGCCGGCAGCGGCGTCGATGCTGTCGACCGTGCCCTCGGCGCGATGGCCGACGGCCTTGGGCAGCACCGCAGTCGACGTGGCAACGGGGGGGCTTTCAAGCCCGCCCAGCGCCGCCTTCAGGTTGCTCTCGGCGTCGATCAGGAAATTGGCGGAGACGACGACCTCGTCGCCCTCGGCGATCCCTTCGAGAACTTCCACATGCGCATCGCTGCGCCCGCCCAGCTTCACCTCGTGCGGGGAGAAGCTGCCCTCGCCGCGGCGGACGAGAACGACGCGGCGCGTGCCGCTGTCGATGACGGCGGAAGCCGGAACGGTCAGCACCGGCTTCGGCTCGCCGGTCGCTACCTCGACCTGGGCGAACATCGCCGGCTTCAGCAGCCCGTCGGGGTTGGCGAGCTCGATGCGCACCGGCACCGTCCGCGTCGCTGCGTTCAGCGTCGGGTAAACGTAGGTCACCCGGCCCGCGAAGCTGCGCTCGGGATAGGCGTTGATGCGCACGCTGGCCTTCGTCCCGTTCCGGACTTGCCCGATGTCCTGTTCGAAGACGTCGGCGATGACCCACACCGACGACAGATCGGCGATCTGGTAGAGCGTCTCGCCGGGCATGAAGCGCATTCCCTGCACGGCTTTCTTCTCGGTGACGATGCCGGCAGCCGGCGAATGGAAGGTCAGGGTCCGCTTCGGTTCGCCGCTGCTGGCGAGCGCTTTCAGCTGACCGTCGGAGATGTCCCAGTTGCGCAGGCGCCGCTGCGCCGAATCGGCCAGTTGCCGCATGCCCGACTCGGCGGTGCTGCCGGCGGCCTGAAGTGATGCCAGGCCTTCCATGGCGATCGTGTATTCGCGTTGGGCCGAGACCAGTTCCGGGCTATAGACCTCGAATAGCGGCTGCCCCTTGCCGATCGGCTGACCGGTGACAGCGACGTGCAGGCGTTCGACATAACCTTCGAACTTCGGCGAAATGACGTGGAGCCGGCGTTCGTCCAGCTCGATCCGGCCGGCCGCCCGCACCGTGCGCGAAAGCACGCGCAACTGGGCCGGCTCGCTTTTCACACCGAGCTTCTGCACCTTCTCGGTGCTGATCTTCACCGATCCGGCGGGGCTCCCTTCGTCGGCGTCCTCCCCGCCTTCATAAACCGGAATGTAGTCCATGCCCATCGGGTCCTTCTTCGGCACCGGCGACGTGTCGGGCAGGCCCATCGGATTGCGGTAGTAGAGGAGCTTCTTCTCCTTCTTGCCGGCAGTCTCGCCGGCCGGTGCCGGCGCTGCGGCTGGCGCAGCATCGCCACCGTGCCCGCGCTGACTGCCCAGCCAGTAGCCGGCGCCACCGGCGGCGAGTGCGGCGATCAGTCCGATCGCGATGCCGGCCACCAGGCGGCCCTGACCGCTGCCGTTTTCCTGCGTCATAGTTCTTCTCCCAACAGTCGTTCGATGTCGGCCAGGCGCATTTGCGCCTCCGCCTGTGCCTTCAACAGGCTGCGCTTCGCCTGACGAATCTGGCGCTGCGTGTCGAGCAGCGTGGCGAAGTCGACCTTGCCGTTCTCGTAGCCGACGAGCGCGGCGCGGAACGCGGTCTCCGCCTGCGGCAGCAGCTGGTTGCTGGCCAGAAGTTCGCTGTGTCGCGCGGTTTCCAGGCTGCCGAGGTTCTCGTACAGCTCGGCGAGCAGTTGCCAGGTCGTCGCATCCTTGCGCGCGCGGGCGGCGGCAAGCATGGCTTCCGATTCGCGCTCCTGCGCCCGCCGCGACGACCATTGCAGGGGAATGTTCATCTCCACCATCAGTTCCCATTCCTTGACCGAGTTCCGGTACTGGATCGGCGAGATGCCGACGGTGAAGTCGGGGTAGCGGTTCCTGTAGGTGAGATCGCGCCCTTTTTCAGCCGCCCGGATGCGCGCATCTTCGGCAAAGAGCTGCGGGTTCCTTGCCTGCAGACGATCCTCCAGCGTTGCCTGGTCGAGTCGCGCCGGCGCTGGCAGCGGACGGGCCGTAACCGGCTCGGCGAGCGGTGCTCCCGCCGGCCGAGCCAGCAGGGCATTCATTTTTGCCCGCAGGTGGTGACGTTCGTTTTCGAGCATCAGCAGTTCATTGCGCATGGCGGTCTGCTCGACCTGAGCGCGGATGACATCCTGCTGCGCGGCGAGGCCGCCGGCGTAGCGCGCTTGGGCAACCTTTTCCAGGCGCACCATCAGGTCCAGGATTTCCTGCGTAAGCACTGCATCGCGCTGCACATAGAAAAGCTGCGCGTAGGTCGTCTTGATGCGCGTGGCGACCTCCGTCCACGCGCCCCGCGCACGGCCGCGCGCACCTTCCGCCTCCTGCTCGGCGATTTCGCGCTTCAGGTCGCGCTTTCCGTACCAGGGAATATCCTGCAGCAGCAGGTACCTGGTGCTGCCGACCTGGCTCGGCACCAGCGTCGCCTTCTGTTCGCCCATGCGTGTGATGTCGCGGAATTCGGTCCGGAACTTCGGGTCCGGCAGGGCACCGGCGGGAACAACCCGTTCGCCAGCGGCATCGGCCTCGAAGCGCATCGCTGCGATTTCCGGATTGCGGTCGCGGGCATAGGTGAGCAGGGATTCGAGCGTTGCTCCTGGAGCTGCCTCTCCGGCGGAAGCCGTTAAGCTCCAGGCACTGGCGGCAAAGATGACGATCAGGCTGCTGCGGAAGCGGCTCATGGTTTTACCTTCCCTCGACGTGGCCGGAGGAAATACCTTCCGGCCATCCTTGTCACTTGATCGTTTCGAACTGCGTCAGCGTCATCACGCCCTGGCGGTCTTCGGCGGTGAAGCGGATTTTTTCGCCTTCCCGCAGTCTGCCCAGCCATTCGGCGTCCAGCGGCTTGAACACCATCGTCATCGCCGGCATGCCGTTGGGCAGCGGGCCATGCGAAATCGTGACGCGCCCGGCCTGCCGATCCACCTTTTTGACCACGCCGTCGGCCATTGTTTTCGCCGACGGCGCATGCGCCTGGCCGTGCCCGTGGCCGTGGTCATGCCCGGTGCTGGCCAAGGCGGCCATCGGCATGCCGATGCCGGCGGCGAAGAGGCCTGCGACGAGGAGGTGGGGGCGGAAGGAAAGGCGCTTATTCATGTTCAGTCTCCGTAAGCAAGTTTCGTATGGCGGATGGCCGGCAACGATCCGAAATGGCCGGAATGCGAGTGGAAGTCTGACCGATGGCGCCCTACCGGAAGCTGACCCGGAGATTACATTTCCGTAATCTTCGAATCAGCGCCGCCGGCCGGAGGCAGAATGGCAGGGCAGGATTGGAGCAAGTCATGGAGATAGGTCACGAATGAAGATTCTCGTAGTCGAGGATGAACACAAGACGGGCGATTACCTGAAACAGGGCCTGGTCGAGGCCGGCTTCGTTGTCGACCTGATGCGTGACGGTCGGGACGGCCTGCACTGCGCGCTGACCGACAGCCACGATGTGATCGTTCTCGACGTGATGCTGCCCGGCATGGATGGCTGGGAAGTGCTGCGCGCCATCCGCGCTGCCGGCAGGGAGGTGCCCGTGCTGTTCCTGACCGCTCGCGACGAGGTGGATGACCGGGTGCGCGGACTCGAGCTTGGCGCCGACGATTATCTGGTCAAGCCGTTCGCCTTCTCAGAGCTTCTGGCCCGGGTCCGGACGCTGCTTCGGCGCGGCGGGAAGACGAAGGAATCAGAGTGCCTGCGTGCCGCCGACCTGGAACTCGATCTCCTGCGCCGACGTGTCAATCGAGCCGGCAAACGCATCGACCTGACGGCCAAGGAATTCGCGCTGCTGGAACTGCTGCTGCGCCGGCAGGGAGAGGTCCTGCCGCGCTCGCTGATCGCTTCCCAGGTCTGGGACATGAATTTCGACAGCGACACGAATGTCATCGAGGTGGCGATCAAGCGCCTGCGCGTCAAGATCGACGACGGCTTCGAGCTCAAGCTGATCCGTACGGTGCGCGGCATGGGCTATGTCCTGGAGGCCAGCGATTGAAGCTGTCGCGCAGCCCGTCCCTGACGCTTCGCCTGACCCTGCTGTTCGCGCTGGCCTCTGCCTGCGTGCTTTTCCTGCTCGGCCTGGTGATCGGCCACGCCGTCGAACGCCACTTCGAGGAGCAGGACATGGAGGTGTTGAAGGAAAAATCGGCGGTGGCCCGGCAGATTCTGGAAGACCTGCCGCGCGATCGCCCCGGGTTGCCGCTTGCCGACCGCCTGGGCGCAGCCTTCAGCGGACATCCCGGACTGGCAGTGGCGGTGCATGACGACAGCGGGATGGCGATCTATGCCAACGTGCCTCTGGCCTTTCCAGATCCTCTTCAGTCGGGAACCGGCGTCACGGCGCCGCAAGTGCCGACGAAATGGACGGCCCCGGACGGCCGATCATGGCGCGGTGTCGCCATGCGGATACCCGACCGAAGGGCGGGCGCGGACCGTGTCGCATCGCCTGCACACACGCTGGCGATTGCCGTCGACATCGTCCATCACGAGCACTTCATGCATTCGTTCCGGCAGTCGCTATGGACGTTCATCGGGGCTGCAACCGTGGCAATGGGGCTGCTCGGCTGGTTTGCCGTCCGGCGCGGGCTCTCCCCGCTGGCGGCAATCAAACGCCGGGCGGACGAGATCACGGCCAACCGCCTGCATACCCGTCTCCCGGTGGAGTCGATTCCGCACGAGCTGGCCGATCTCGCCGCCACCTTGAACGGAATGCTCTCGCGCCTGGAGGAATCCTTTCAGCGGCTATCCAATTTTTCGTCGGATCTGGCCCACGAGTTGAGGACGCCGGTCAGCAATCTGCTGACGCAAACCCAGGTGACGCTCTCCAGGGCGAGGACGGCGGAGGACTATCGAGTCGTCCTCGAATCCAATGCCGAAGAATTCGAGCGCCTGTCGCGAACGATCTCGGACATGCTTTTCCTGGCGAAATCCGACAACGGACAGATCATTCCGAATCGCGAGAGCATCGATCTCGCCGATGAAATCGGCAATCTGCTGGACTTCTACAACGTCCTTGCCGAGGAGAAATCGATCGCCCTGTCGCTTGAGGGGAAGGGGCGACTCCTCGGTGACCGGCTGATGCTGCGCCGTGCCGTCGGAAATCTGCTGTCCAACGCCCTCCGATATACGCTGGAGGGCGGCAGGGTACGCGTCCGGATCGAGAACGGCGGCAACGGCAGGACGCAGATAACGGTCGAAAACACCGGCAACGACATCCCTTGCGAACATTTGCCACGCCTGTTCGACCGCTTCTACCGCGTTGACGGTTCGCGGCAACGGACGACGGAAAATTCCGGCCTGGGACTCGCGATCACCAAGTCCATCGTTGTCGCACATACAGGCACCGTCGAGGTCGATTCGAACAACGGCACCACCCGCTTCACGATGTCGTTTCCGGACACGGCCGACACAGCATCCCGCCCCCAGTGAACTGGATATGCCCGGTCAATGGACCTGTCGCCATAGCCAGTCTCACGGCTCATTTACGAGGTCGGCTGCATGGGAGTGAAAACGGGAATGCCCTCCGGAAGAGGGCATTCCCCGATGTACGGGCCGCTACAACAATGCGGATGAGCGATCACCCTCCGGAATACATAGGGTTTTCAGCTACGTAAACGGTGATTCCATCGGCCCCCGGGAGAATCCTGGAAAGCGGAAATGACGTCGTGCCAAGGGTATCGAAGGTCCAGACAATGGACTTCCCGCCGACGGTAATCCTCGCCGTTTCAAGACGGGTGACGTTCAGGTGCTCCCCTCCAGACACGTTGATCTCCCGATCGGCGCTCCTGGTGGCGGGATAGCCATACGGCGCCAGCTGGTTAGCTGTCGGCGTCCCTTTACCCTCCGCAACGTGGCTCAACCAGTGACCGGTCATGGCCTCGGAATTCTCCTCGTGAGCATAGGCAGCACTACCGGAAGCCAATGCGAGGGCCAGCGTAACGGCGAGTCGGGAAAGTTTCGATTTCATCATGCACTCCTTCATGGTGTCGGTTAATCGCGGCGAACCTTCTTCGTTCAAACGCGAAACCATGTTAGGGGTGCGGCACCAACAGGATGCTGACCTGGAAATTACGTTTATGAAAGGCTGCCCTACTCGGCAGATGAACGCAGGATTTCGTCACCGAATAGGCTCCAAGGGCCGCTGATCGCCCGATAACAGCCGCCCACTCGGAGCAGGCTGGATGTCTGCAAGGGTCGCCCCCCATCTCCCGCAACGGCCACGAAAAAAACGCCGCCACGGAACCCCGTGACGGCGCAAGCAGAGGGAGGAGTGAAGCCGTCTCAGTAGACGTCGTGCTGCGTGTTATGCACGTTGAACTTGCCGGTCGGGGTGACCAGCCGCTTGTCCTTGATCACGTGCTTGACCTTGCGCGTCTTGTCGTCGATGACGACGATGGCCGACGGTTCGGTCTTGTTGCCGGTCCAGACGGAGAACCAGATCTCGTCGCCCTTCTCGTTGTACTCGCCCTGCACCACGCGCTGCAGCCCCTTGGTCTGGCCGAGCTTGGCGGCACCGGCGACGTCGATCACTTCCGGCTTGGCGTCCGGGTTGCCGAGTTCGGACACCTTGTACACCGTCACCGAACCGGCCAGCTTGGGATCGGGGTTCAGCGGCGAATCGGCCCACAGGTTGTCCGACTTCGGGTGCGTCTTCACGAACAGCGAGTTGGCGCCGTGGTTCTTCAGTTCCTGCACCACCTTCCAGGCGTGTTGCGGGTGGCCCTTCGGGTCGGTGCCGATCAGGGTGATCACGTCGGCGCCAAGGTGCGAGGTGGCCCACACCGGGCCGTACTTCGGGTGGTTGATGTTGGCGCCGCGGCCCGGGTGCGGGATCTTGGCGGTATCGACCAGCGCCTCGAACTTGCCTTCCTTGATGTCGACGACGGCGATCTTGTTCGATGCGTTGGCGGCGACGAGGAAGTAGCGCTTGCTCGAATCGTAGCCGCCGTCGTGCAGGAACTTGGCGGTGTTGATCGTCGTCTCGCGCAGGTTGGTCAGGTCGGAGTAGTCGACCATCTTGACCATGCCGGTTTCCTTCACGCTGACGAGGAATTCGGGCTTGGTCGTGGAGGCCACGATGGAGGCCACGCGCGGTTCCGGGTGGTAGGCGCCGTCGACGGTGGTGCCGCGCGTCGACACGTTCTTCAGCGGCTCCAGGGTCAGGCCGTCGAGAATGGTGTATTGCGGTGGCCAGTAGGAGCCGACGATGGCGTACTTGTCCTCGTAGCCCTTGGCCTTCGAGGTATCGACCGAGCGCGTCTCGAAGCCGGCCTTGATGGTGGCGACGACGGTGGGTTTTTCGTACCACAGGTCGATCATGTCCAGCCGGCCGTCGCGGCCGACCACATGGATGTAGCGGCCGGAGAGCGAGATGCGCGAGATGTGCACAGCGTAGCCGGTTTTCACGATGCCCCAGATCTGCTTGGTGTCGCCGTCGATCAGCGCCACCTCGCCGGCGTCGCGCAGCGTCACCGAGAAGATGTTGTTGAGGTTCACGTTGTTCATCTTCCGGGTCGGCCGCTGGGCAACCGGCACGTGCAGCTTCCAGGTCGTCTTCATGTCGTCCAGGCTCCACTCGGGCGGGGCCTCGGGCGGCAGCTGGATGTAGCTGGCGATGTTCTTCAGTTCGTCCTTGGTCAGGATGTCGTCGAAGTTCGGCATGCCGCCCTCGGTGCCGTAGCCGATCACCTTCTCCAGCCGCGACTGGCCGAGCTTGGCGGTGTTCTGCGGTTCCAGGTTCTTGCCGGTGGCGCCCTTGCGCAGCATGCCGTGGCAGCCGGCGCAGCGCTCGAAATAGATCTTGCCGCTGGCCGCCTTGGCTTCCGGCGAGAGCGCGGCCGCCGCCGGCGCATCGGCGGCGAAGGCCGCGCCCATGGCCAGCGACATGACCGCCAGCGTCAGCGCATCGCGCGCCCCGAATCTTCCCTTGTGCATGTTTCCTCTCCTGATTTGACGATTGAACGACAGCCCGGCCGCGGAGGCCGCGCCGGTGTCCGGCAACATCCGTTTTCACTGGTGAATGCCGAGAATCACTGTATTACCGTCGTTTGATCATATTTTTGATCGGAATCAAGCAAAAAAACCTTGCACCGCAAGGCACCGTAACAGATTCGATCATATTCTTGTGTAACAGAAAAACCGCCTTCAAAAGCCTTGCTGGCGGCACATCTAATGAAAATACAGGCAGAAAAACAGATTTGTTCTGTTATTGTCATGATTCATGCAATCTGTTCCGCACGGACGGCCTGCCGGTGGATGAGCATCGGCGACCATCGGCCGCCACGGCCGCCAACCTTGCCAGGATGCTTTCCATGCCCATCGCCCGCCAGGACCCGCCGGGTCCGCCCCCCGCCGACGCGGCGGGCACGCTGACCGTGCTCGACCTGCGCCTGCCCGGCGATGCCGGCCTTGTCCTGCTCGACAAGCTGATCCTCATCGACAAGCTGCTCGAGCTCGACCCCGGCGCGCGCATCGTCATGCTCACCGCACAGGCGCGGCTCGCCCGCGCCGCCGAGGCCGTGCGGCAGCGCGCAGCCCCCTACCGCGCCACCGCGGGCGACGCGGACGCACTGCTCGCCGCCATCGCGCGCGACACTCCCGCCCCACCGGGGGCGCAGCCTTCGCTCGAGCGTCTCGCGTGGGAACACATGCAGCGGGTTCTCGCCCAGCACCAGGGCAACAAGGCCGCCACCGCGCGCGCCCTGAAAATCGACCGCAACACCCTGCGCCGCCGGCTGCAGCGCCCGCCCCCGGCGGAGTGAACGGCGTGGCAGGGGCGCGGGGAGAGAGGGGGGGGGACACCGCGCCTCATCTGTACCCATGCATTTCCCGAACGACTGAAACTGTTCTTACGGCACCGGCACGGGTCTACTTGTCCCGGGTCCGCGCGGGCATCGCCGCGTGGCATGAAGGGAGATGGCAGGAGTGGACAGGGGAACGAACCGGATACGCAGCGCCAAGATCGCGCTCTACCGCCAGCAGGGCAAGATCCATCCGCGCGCCACCGCCGGCCGCTTCGACCGCCTGCGCTGGACGGCGGCATGGCTGACGCAGATCGTCTTCTATGGCGCGCCCTGGCTGGTCTTGGACGGCCGCCAGGCGATCCTTCTCGACATCGCCCACGAGAAATTCCACGTCTTCGGCCTGACCCTCTGGCCGCAGGACGCACTGCTCCTGGCGCTGCTCCTGATCGGCGCGGCCAGCGGACTGTTTCTCGCCACCGCGCTGGCGGGACGGGTATTCTGCGGCTTCGCCTGTCCGCAGACGGTCTACACGGCGATCTTCACCTGGCTGGAAGCGCGGATCGAGGGCGATCATCTCGCCCGCCTGCGTCTGGACCAGGCGCCGTACGGCCCGCGCAAGCTGCTGCTGCGTGGCGCCAAGCACGGCATCTGGCTGCTCGTCGCGGCCTGGACCGGCCTCACCTTCGTCGGCTACTTCACGCCGATCCGCGAATTGCTGCCCGCCGTCGCGCACGGCGGGAGCGGCCCCTGGGAAACCTTCTGGCTGCTCTTCTACGGGCTGTTCACCTACGTCCAGGCCGGCCTCGCGCGCGAGGCGGTCTGTCAGCACATGTGCCCCTATTCCCGCTTCCAGGGGGTGATGAGCGATGCCGACACGCGCGCCACGACCTACGATGCGCAACGCGGCGAACCGCGCGGCCGGGAGCGGGCCGGCGGTGGCGGGCGTGGCGACTGCGTGGACTGCGGCATCTGCGTCGAGGTCTGCCCGGCCGGGATCGACATCCGCGACGGTGCGCAGTACGCCTGCATCAACTGCGGCCTGTGCGCCGACGCCTGCGACACGGTGATGGACAAACTCGAGCGGCCGCCCGGGCTGATCCGCTTCGCCGCCGAGCGCGAACTGGCCGGCGGCCGCGTCCGGCCGCTGGCGCGCCGGCCGCGCGTGCTCGCCTATGCCGGCCTGTGCGCGCTGTGCATGCTGCTCGGCGCGGTGACGCTGGCCACCCGGCCGCTGCTGCGCGTCGACGTGCTGCGCGATCGCGGGGCGCTGCTGCGCGAAACAGCGGACGGCGATATCGAGAACGCCTACACGCTGCGGCTCGCCAATCTCGCCGCGCAGGCGCAGACGCTGGAGATCGCGGTGCACGGGATGGCCGGCCTGCGCCTCGTCGGCGACCCCCGCCGCACGGTAGCGGCGGGCAGCGTCACGACCGCGCAGGTCACGCTGCGCGCACCCGGCGGCGACACTCCGGGCGGCGCGCGGCCGATCCGCTTCGAGATCGTTCCAGCGCAGCACCCGGCGCAGCGCACGGTCGAAACGAGCACCTTCATCCTTCCCGGCGACGCCGCCGGCCGCGCGCGATGAAACGCCCGCTGCGCAATCCCGAGGACCCCGGCCTGCCGGTCTGGCTCGACGCGCAGGCCCGCCCGCTGGCCTGCACCGGGAAGATCCGGGTGCTCAACGAGAATTACCGTGAGCTGCGCCAGCTGGCGCAGGACGCGCTGGAGGACGGGGTGCTCATGGGCTGCGACGAAGCGCAGCTGCGCGCCGCCTTCCGGGCCCTGGTCGATGCGCTCTAGAGCGACAGCCGCTTGAAGAGGCGTTCGGGAATCAGGCGGATCGCCAGCATGATCAGCCGCCAGAAGCCCGGCAGGTAGACCACGTCCCGGCGTCCGTCGAGCGCCGCCAGGATGCCGCGCGCGATGTCGTCCGGCTGCGCCCACAGCGCGCCCTTGGGAAAGGCGGCGGTCATCGGCGTATCGACGAAGCCGGGCTTGATCGTCAGCACCTGCACGCCCTTCTTCGCCAGCCGGTTGCGCAAGCCCTGCAGGAACAGCGCGACCATGCCCTTGGCGGCGCCATAGACGTAGTTGCTCTGGCGGCCGCGCTCGCCGGCCACCGAGCCGATCACCGCCAGCGCGCCATGCCCCTGCGCTTCCAGCCGGTTGGCCAGCTGCGTCGCCAGGGCGATCACCGAGAGCCCGTTGTTGTCGATCTCGCGCAGGGTCAGCTCGACCGAGGCCTCGCAGGCCCGCTGGTCGGGCAGCGTGCCGTGCGCGATCAGGGCAACGTCGAACCCGCCGAGCAGCGCCTCGGCGGCGGCCAGCATCGCCGCGTGCGCGGCGGTGTCGGTGGCGTCCATGACCTGGCAGCCGACCCGCGCCGCGCCGCGCACCCGGAGATCGGCGGCGATCTCGTCGAGGCGCGCGGCATTGCGGCCGACCAGGAAGAGGGCGTCGCCGCGCGCGGCGAAACGGCGCGCCGTCGCCTCGGCGATGGCCGAGGTGGCGCCGACGATGAGGATACGCTGCATTTATTCCTGCTCCATGATGCGACGCCAGAAGTCCGAGGCAAACTTCGGGTCGAGATAGGGGATGAATTCATCGAGCGCCGGATAGCCGCGCCGGAACAGCGCGCCCGGCATGCGCGCATCCTTGGCCGCGTAGAGCCGCCCGCCGGCCGCCGCGACGATGGCGTCGAGACGGGTGAAAAGCGCGCGCGTGGCCTCGCCCCGGTTGGGAAAATCGAGCGCCAGCGTGCTGCCCGGCATCGGGAAGGAGAGCAGGCCGGGACTGGCGCGCGGGCCGAAAGTCTTGAGCACGGCGAGGAAGGAGCCCTGCCCGCTGGCCGCGATGGCCTGCAGGATCTCGTCCAGCGCCGCGCGCGCCGTCGCGGGCAGCACGCACTGGTACTGGTAGAAGCCGCGCGGGCCGTACATCCGGTTCCAGTGCAGGAGACCGTCGAGCGGGTAGAAGTACGGCACGTAATGCACCGTCGCGCGGGCCGGCAGCGGGCGGTGGAAATAGGCCGGGTTGAAGGCGCGCAGCGAAAGGCCATTGACCAGCGAGACGGGCGGCGTCAGCGGCAGGCCGCGCGCCTTTCCCGGTGCCGCCACCTCGCGCGCGGCCTCGGCGCCGGCATGGTCGCCGGCCATGAACCAGCCGCGCGGCCGTGCCGCCAGGCAGTCGATCCAGGCCACCGTGTATTCGTGCCGTTCCTCGGCCGCTGCGTTGAGCGCGAAGAACTCGTCGAGATCGGCGAAGCGGGTGTTCTCGACGGTCATCGCCGGCCCGGCGATGCGCCGCAGCTGCAGTTCGGCTTCGACGACCAGGCCGGTCAGCCCGAGACCGCCGATGGTTGCCGCGAACCAGCCGGGGTTCTCCCGCGGCGAGCAGCGCCGCCGCTCGCCGTCCGAGCGCAACAGCTCGAAGCCGCGCACGTGGCAGCCGAAACTTCCGGCGCCGTGGTGGTTCTTGCCGTGCACATCGTTGGCGATGGCGCCGCCGACGGTGACGAAGCGGGTGCCCGGCGTGACCGGCAGGAACCAGCCACGCGGCACGCAGAGATCGAGGATGTCGGCGAGCAGCACGCCGGCCTCGCAGCGCAGCACGCCACGGTCCGGGTCGAAGGCGATGAAGCGGTCGAGCCCGCGCGTGCACAGCAGCGTGCCGCCGGCGTTCAGGCAGACGTCGCCGTAGCTGCGGCCGTTGCCGTAGGGCAGCAGGGTGCCGTTGCCGGCGGCCGCCGGCAGCGCTGCCGTGCGGCTGGACAGACGGATCTCCGCAGCGGCCGGCACGGCCGGCAGCGCGCCCCAGGCGTTCAGTCCCACGGCGCGCTCACGGCCGCTGCCGCCCGAGGCACAGGGCACCGAGCGCGACGGCGAACCACAGCGTCGCCAGCCGGCAGATCAGCGTCGCCGTCACCGCCGCCGGCTCCGGCAGCCCCTGCAGGACAAGCAGGCCGATCATCACCGCCTCGCTGCTGCCAAGGCCGCCGGGCAGGAAGGACAGGCCGCCGACCAGCATGGCGAAGGCGTAGATGAAGACCGCCGTGGTCAGCGGCAGCGGATGGTCGAGCGCCACCAGCAGCCACCAGAAGCCGATTCCCTCGGCGAGCCAGGCGACGACGCCGAGCGCCAGCCCCATGCTCATCGCCGGCAGCGAGAAGCAGCGGCGGAAATGCAGGACGATTTCGCACAGTTTGACGACCAGCCGCGCCAGGCGGCCGCCACGGGCCTGCGCCCGGCGGTCGATGGCGGCGATCAGCGCCGTCCATTGCACGGCGAGCAGCGCGAGCGCCACGAAGGCGAGCGCCACGCCGACCACCGGCCGCGCCGGGGCATGGGCCCAGAGGCCGAGCGCGGCGAGCACGAGGATCGACAGCAGGTCGCTGGCGCGCTCGGCGAAGAAGGCGGCGAGGCTGGCCGCCGGCGGCACGCCGTGCGGTTTGAGCAGGACCGAGCGCAGCGTCTCGCCGAGCTTGCCCGGGCTGGTGGTCAGGGCGAAGCCGGCGAAGTAGGCGGCGAGGTTGATGCGCCAGGCGACCGGTGCGTCGAGCAGGGCCAGGTAGCGCCCCCAGCGCGCGAAGCGCAGCAGGTAGTTGAGCAGCGACAGGGCGAGCAATCCGAGCAGCACCCACGGCCCGACCTGCGCCACGGCGGCCGCCACCTCGCGCCAGCCGGCCCACAGCGAGAGGCCGAGGTAGCCGAGCGCGGCGAGCGCCACGCTCCACAGCACGGCGCGCAGCGGCAGGCCGGTCAACGCGCCGCCGGCCGCCCCTCCGGCGAGCGGTTTCAAGCGATCACGCCCCCGCCCAGGCAGACCCGGCTTTCGTAGACGACCACCGACTGTCCCGGCGTCACCGCCCACTGCGCCTCGGCGAAGTTGATCCGGCACGATTGCGCGTCGACCCGTTCGATCTCGCACGGGGCATCGGCCTGGCGATAGCGCGTCTTGGCGGTGTAGACCCAGTGCGTGTGCGGCGCCCGGCCGGACACCCACGAGAGTTGCCCGGCCTCCAGCGATTCCGCGAGCAGCGCGGGATGATCGTGCCCCTGCACCACGTAGAGCACGTTGGCGGCCATGTCCTTGCGCGCCACGAACCAGGCGTCGTGCTCGCCGCTGGCGGCGCCCCGTCCGCCGCGAACGCCGCCGATGTGCAGCCCCTTGCGCTGGCCGATGGTGTGGTAGGTGAGCCCGTCGTGCTCGCCGAGGACGCGGCCGCTGTCCAGCTCGCGGATCTCGCCCTTCTTCGGCGGCAGGTAGCGCATCAGGAATTCCTTGAACGGGCGTTCGCCGATGAAGCAGATGCCGGTCGAGTCCTTCTTGGCGGCCACGTGCAGGCCGGCCGCCTCGGCGATCCGCCGCACCTCGCGCTTGTACAGGCCGGCGAGCGGGAAGATCGTCTTCGCCAGCTGCTGCTGGTTCAGGCGATGCAGGAAGTAGCTCTGGTCCTTGGTGCCGTCCTCGGCCTTGAGCAGCTGGAATTCGCCATCGAACTCGCGCACGCCGGCGTAGTGGCCGGTGGCAATGCGCTCGGCGCCGAGGGCCATGGCATGGTCGAGGAAGGCGCGGAACTTGATCTCGGAGTTGCACAGCACGTCCGGATTCGGCGTGCGCCCGGCCTGGTACTCGCGGAGGAATTCGGCGAACACGCGCTCCTTGTACTCCCGGGCGAAGTTCACCACCTCGACGTCGATGCCGATCCGGTCGGCGACGCTCATCACGTCGATCAGGTCCTGGCGCGACGAGCAGTATTCCTCGCTGTCGTCGTCCTCCCAGTTCTTCATGAACAGGCCGACCACGTTCCAGCCCTGCTGCTTGAGCAGCAGCGCGGAAACCGCCGAGTCGACCCCGCCCGACAGGCCGACCACCACCGTTTTCCCCTTGCCTCCGGCCATCGCCGCTTTCGTCGCGGCTTCTGTCACCGCTGCTGTCGTCGTATCAGTCGTATTCATCATCCATCCCGTCATCCGGACTCTCTCCGGCCTGCCAGCGCGCCAGCGACATCACCGCCGCCGGCTGGCCATTGTCGAAAAACCAGCTATCCACCACGTAGCGCCCGCCCGACTCCGGGTCCAGCGTCTCGATCTGCGCGGCATAATGCTCGAACAGCAGCAGGCGCGCGCGCCGTGCCGGCGCCAGCACGCGGTGGAAGCGCAGGGCGCCGCGCGCCTCCAGGCGCTGCAGCAGGCGCGTCACCGTCGTCGCATGGTCGATGCAGTCCATGCGCCCGTCCACCTCGTCGTCGGCCAGATTGCCGCCGTGATCGGCGCCGATCGGCGTCTGCTCGCCGGCCCAGCCGAGCAGCCAGCCGACCGCGACGCCAAGCAGGGCCCGCTCGCGCACCGGCGTGGTCGCCTCGACGAGCAGCACATCGACCCGCAGCCATTGCGCCTCGCTGTAGGACACCGCCGCCTGCGCCGAACAGCCGTAGTTGTAGCACACCCGCACCGGTTCGCCGGCCCGGGCGGCGACGGCCGCGAAGCACAGCAGCAGCGCCAGTCCGCGCCGGCGCATCCGCTCAGCCGTAATGCGTCAGCAGCTCGAGCGGGTAGCGCCGCCCGGCCTGCCAGTCCTCGATGCAGCGCAGGATCAGCGGGCTGCGGTGGCGCGGGGCGAGCGCACGGATCTCGTCGAGCGTCAGCCAGCGCGCGGCGACGATGCCGTCGTCGAGCGGACGCGCCGGATCGTGACCGGTGATCTCGCCGCCGAAGGCGAAGCGCAGGTAGGTGACGTCCTTCGCCTCGTTGCGCCAGCTGTAGACGCCGACCAGGTAGCGCGGCGCGAATTCGTAGCCGGTTTCCTCGCGCGCCTCGCGCACCGCGGCATCGATCAGCGCCTCGCGGCATTCGAGGTGGCCGGCCGGCTGGTTGTAACGGATGCCGTCCTCGGTTTCCTCCTCGACGAGGAGGAATTTCCCGTCGCGCTCGAGCACGGCGGCCACCGTGACATTGGGTTTCCAGATCATGGGGAAAAGGCCTTGCCAGCAGGGCAAAGCCGCCATTTTACCGCCAAGCGGCAGGGGAAATCGGCTAGAATTTGCGTTTGTTTTTTGCAGCGGACGGAGAGCAAATCATGTCAATGGCAGATCGCGACGGCTTCATCTGGCAGGACGGCAAACTGGTGCCGTGGCGCGAGGCGACCACCCACGTGCTGACCCACACCCTGCACTACGGCATGGGCGTCTTCGAGGGCGTGCGCGCCTACAAGGCCGAGCGCGGCACCGCGATCTTCCGCCTGCGCGAGCACACCGACCGCCTCTTCAATTCGGCCTACATCTTCCAGATGAAGATGCCCTTCGACAAGGAAACGATCATGGCCGCGCAGAAGGAAGTGGTGCGCGCCAACCAGCTCGAGTCCTGCTACATCCGCCCGATCGTCTTCTACGGATCGGAGGCCATGGGCATCGCCGCCACCACGCTGTCGGTCCATGTCGCCATCGCCGCCTGGCCCTGGGGCGCCTACCTCGGCGCCGAGGGCATGGAGAAGGGCATCCGCGTGAAGACCTCCTCCTTCACCCGGCACCACGTGAACATCAACATGTGCCGCTCGAAATCGGTCGGCACCTACACCAACTCGATCCTTGCGCACCAGGAAGTCGCCCACGACGGTTACGACGAGGCGCTGCTGCTCGACGTCGACGGCTACGTCGCCGAGGGTGCCGGCGAGAACATCTTCATCGTCAAGAACGGCAAGCTGTACACGCCCGACCTCACGTCCTGCCTGGAAGGCATCACCCGCGCCTCGGTGCTCGAGCTCGCCGCCGAGCTCGGCATCCCGGTGATCGAGAAGCGCATCACCCGCGACGAGGTGTACTGCGCCGACGAAGCCTTCTTCACCGGCACCGCCGCCGAGGTGACGCCGATCCGCGAACTCGACAACCGGACCATCGGCGAGGGCCGCCGCGGCCCGGTGACCACGAAAATCCAGAGCCTCTTCTTCGACTGCGTGAACGGCCGCGTGCCCGCGCGCGAAGGCTGGCTCGCCTACGTCTGAACCGTAACGACCTGCCGGAAACCACCCATCATGGCCGAACAGAAGACCCCCGAAATCACCGTCACCGCCGCCGATCTTCCCCTGCACTGCCCGCAGCCGAACGCGCCGCTGTGGAGTCAGCATCCGCGCGTCTATCTCGACGTGCTGCACACCGGCGAGGTGTCCTGTCCCTACTGCAGCACCCGCTACGTGTTCGCGGGCGAGAAGCCCAAGGGACACTGATGCGGCAGGAAGGGCGCCGCGCCCTGGTCGTCGCCCCGGCCTGGATCGGCGACACCATCCTCGCGCAACCGCTCTTCCGGCGCCTGCACGAGCGCACGCCGGGACTGCAGCTCGACGCGCTGGCGCCCCGCTGGGTCGCGCCGGTGCTCGAACGCATGCCGGAGATCGGACTGGTCATCGACAGCCCCTTCGGACACGGCCAGCTCGCGCTGCGCGCCCGTCACCGGCTGGCCCGGGAAATCGCCGCGCGCGGCTACCGGCAGGCCTACGTGCTGCCCAATTCGCTGAAATCGGCGCTGGTGCCGTTCTTCGCCGGCATTCCCGAACGCATCGGCTTCACCGGCGAATCGCGCTACGGGCTGATCAACCGCCGCCACACGCTCGACAAGGCAGCCCTGCCGCAGATGGCCGAGCGCTTCGCGCAGCTGGCCGAGGCGCCGGGTGCGCCGCTGCCGCGTCCGCTCGCCGCGCCGCGCCTCGCTTCCACGCCGGAACAGCAGGCGGCGACACGGGCGGCGCTCGGGCTGGCGCAGCCGGCCCGCCTGGCGGTGTTCTGCCCGGGCGCCGAGTACGGCCCGGCCAAGCGCTGGCCGACACGGCATTTCGCCACGCTGGCCGAGGAACTGGCCGTGCTCGGCTACACCGTGTGGCTGCTCGGCTCGCCGAAGGACCGCCCGGTCGGCGAGGAGATCGTCGAGCGCTGTGCGCCGGGCATGCCGCTGCGCAATCTGTGCGGCGACACGACGCTGGCGCAGGCGATCGACCTGATCGCCGCCGCCGACGTCGTGGTCTGCAACGATTCCGGCCTGATGCACGTCGGCGCCGCCCTCGAGCGGCCGCTGGTCGCCGTGTATGGCTCGTCCTCGCCGGGCTTCACGCCGCCGCTCTCCGCGCGCGCGCAGGTGCTCAGCCTGGCGCTGGCGTGCAGCCCCTGCTTCAAGCGCGAGTGCCCGCTCGGCCATCTCGACTGCCTCAACCGGCTGGAGCCGCAGCGCGTGCTCGCGGCCTGCCTCGCCGCCGCCGGAACGCCATGAACGCGCCGCGCTTCGCCACCGCCGAGGACGCCGAGAACGCCTTCTACGAAGCCGTCGCGCGCGGTGACCTGGAGGCGCTGATGGCCGTCTGGGCCGACGACGAGGAGATCGTCTGCATCCACCCGACCGGCCTGCGCCTGCGCGGCGTCGCGGCAATCCGCGAAAGCTGGCGCGGCATTTTCGCCGGCAATCCGCAGCTCACCGTGCATGTGACCCAGAGCGTGCGCTGGACAAGCATGCTGCTCGCCGTGCACAGCCACGTCGAAACGCTCTACATCGGCAGCGACACCACACCGCACGGACCGATGCTGACCACCAACGTCTTCCAGCGCGGCGCCAACGGCTGGCGGCTGCTCTCGCACCACGTCTCGCCGGCCGGCGAGGCGGTCACCGAGGCCGACGACGAGGCGCGCCACACCCTGCACTGAGCCGTTGACCGTTTTCTTCAGCCCGCAGCCCACACTCAACTCCGCACGAGGCCCGACATGACGACTTCCCCGCCGGCGCTCCCCGCCGAAATCTTCAAGGCGTACGACATCCGCGGCATCGTCGGCAAATCGCTGACCGCCGACATCGTGCGCCGCATCGGCCATGGCCTCGGTTCGCTGGCGAAGGAGCGCGGGCAGACGGCGATCGCCGTCGGGCGCGACGGCCGCCTGTCCGGACCGGAACTCGCCGGCGCGCTGGCGGAAGGCATCTGCGCGGCGGGCGTCGACGTGATCGACGTCGGCTGCGTGCCGACCCCGCTCACCTACTTCGCCGCACACCACCTCGGCTGCCACAGCTGCGTCTCGGTCACCGGCAGCCACAATCCGCCCGACTACAACGGCCTGAAGATGGTGGTCGGCGGCGAAACGCTGGCCGGCCCGGCGATCCAGGCGCTGCGCCAGCGCATCGAGGACGGCCGCCTGCTGCATGGCGCCGGCCGGGTCACGCAGGCCGACGTGCGCGCCGCCTATATCGAGCGCATCCTGTCCGACGTCAAGCTCGCGCGGCCGATGAGGATCGTCATCGACGCCGGCAATGGCGTCGCCGGCGGCATCGCGCCCGAACTGTTCCGCCGTCTCGGCTGCGAGCTGACCGAGCTGTTCTGCGAGGTCGACGGCAGCTTCCCCAACCACCACCCGGACCCCTCCAAGCCGGAGAACCTGCGGGACGTGATCGCCGCCCTGCGCGCGGGCGACGCCGAACTCGGCCTGGCCTTCGACGGCGACGGCGACCGCCTCGGTGTGGTCACCAAGGACGGCGAGATCATCTATCCCGACCGCCAGCTGATGCTCTTTGCCGCCGACGTGCTGGCGCGCTGCCCCGGCCAGCGGATCATCTACGACGTCAAATGCACGCGCCTGCTGGCGCCGTGGATCCGCGAACACGGCGGCGAGCCGCTGATGTGGCAGACCGGACACGCGCTGATCAAGGCCAAGCTCAAGGAAACCGGCGCCCCGCTGGCCGGCGAGATGAGCGGCCACGTGTTCTTCAAGGAACGCTGGTACGGCTTCGACGACGGCCTGTACACCGGCGTCCGCCTGCTCGAGATCCTTTCCCGGGCGGCCGACCCGAGCGCCGTGCTGAAAGCGCTGCCGAACAGCGAGTCGACGCCCGAGCTGAACATCAAGATGGCCGAGGGCGAGCCCTTCGCCCTGCTTGACGATCTCAAGCGCGACGCGCGCTTCGAGGGCGCACGCGAGATCATCGCCATCGACGGACTGCGCGTCGAATACGCCGACGGCTTCGGACTGGCCCGCCCGTCGAACACGACGCCGGTCGTCGTGCTGCGCTTCGAGGCCGACACGCCAGCCGCCCTCGCTCGCATCCGCGAGGACTTCCGGCGTGTGCTGCTGGCCGCCCGGCCCGGCCTTTCCCTGCCTTTCTGAGCGATACTGGCCGCAAGGAGACCCGCATGAACGATACCCACGATACCGCCGACGGCGCGCTGCCGGAAGTTTTCCTCGGCCGCCAGCCGATCCTCGACCGCGCGCAGCAGCTGGTCGCCTACGAATTGCTCTTCCGGCCCAGCCTGCGCAACGACGCCAACCCGCTGGGCGACCAGGCGCTGGCCACCGCCACCGTGGTCACCAACGCCTTCACCCAGCTCTCCCTCGGCGACGCCCTCGGCGCCTGCCGTGGCTACGTCAACGTCGACGAGAACTTTCTCTTCAGCGAGCTGGTCGAGGCCCTGCCGCGCGAGAGCGTGGTCCTCGAAATCCTCGAAAGCGTGCAGCCGACCCCCGAGGTCCTCGAGCGTTGCGCGCAGCTCAAGCAGGCCGGCTTCCTGCTCGCCGTCGACGATCTGGTGGACGACCGCCCGGAAACCCGCGCCCTGCTCGAACAGGTCGACATCATCAAGATCGACGTGCAGGAAACCCGCGACGAGGCCCTGGCCCGCCTGGTCGACGCCCTGCGCCCGCTGGGCAAGACGCTGGTCGCCGAAAAGGTGGAAACCCGCGCGCAGATGGAGCACTGCCACACGCTCGGCTTCGACCTCTTCCAGGGCTACTTCTTCGCGCAGCCGACGGTGATCGCCGGCAAGCGCCTCACCGCCTCCGAGATCGTCCTGCTGCGCCTGCTCGGCCTGGTCATCGAGGACGCCGACACCACGCGCATCGAGCAGGAGTTCAAGCAGGAACCGGGGCTCACCCTCAATCTGCTGCGCCTGACCAATTCGGCGGCCAGCGGCCTGTCCACGCACATCACCTCGCTGCGCCACGCCATCACCCTGCTCGGCCGGCGCCAGTTGCAGCGCTGGCTGCAGCTGCTGCTCTATACCGCTCCGCAGGGCGGCGAGACGGTCAGCCCGTTGCTGCAGCTGGCCGCCACGCGCGGGCGGCTGATGGAGCTGCTGGCCGAGAAACTGCAGCCGCAGGGACGCGAACTGGCCGATCACGCCTTCATGATCGGCATCATGTCGCTGATGCCGGCCCTGCTCGGCATGGCCATGGCCGATCTGCTCGCCCAGCTGCCGGTCGCGCCGCGCGTGCGACAGGCGCTCTGCGAGTACGGCGGCACGCTGGGCAGCCTGCTGCGTCTCGTCGAGAGCACCGAGCAGGCCGATCCGGCACCGGCCGACGAGGCCCTGCGCGCCCTGCCGGCGCTCAACGCGCAGACGCTCGCGTCCTGCCTGGCCACGGCGCTCGCCTGGTCCAACCGGCTGGGACGGAGCAACGGCTGACGACGGCATGCTCGACACGTCGCTCAACGATGCGCTGCTCACCCGGCAGCCGATCCTCGATCCGCAGCAGACGCTGGTCGGCTACGCCCTGGCGCTGAGCGGGCGCGAGCAGGCCGGCTCGGCGGCGGCGCTGTGCGCGGCCTGGGGCGAGCTCGGCATGCGCGCCGCCTTCGGTCACAGCCGCGCCTTCGTGCGCATCGACCCGACCTTCTTCCACGACGAGGCGATCGACCTCCTGCCGGCCGACAGCGTGGTGCTCGAACTGGCCTGCGACACCGTGCCGGACGAAGCCACCCTCGACCGCTGCCGCGACCTGCGCGAACGCCGCTACGCGCTGGCGCTCGCCGATTATGCGGGACTCGACGCACGCAGCCGCCCCCTGCTCGGGCTGGTGGATTTCGTGAAGATCGACGTGCGCGGCAACGGCGTGCCACATGCCGGCGAGCTGGCCGGCGCGTTGCAGCGCCTGCCGCTGCGCCTGGTCGCCGAGGGCGTCGACACGCGGCAGACCATGGAAGCCTGTCGTGCAGCCGGCTTCTCGCTGTTCCAGGGGCACTATTTCGCACAGCCGGAGATCGTCCGCGGACGCCGCCTCACCGCCAGCCAGAGCGGCCTGCTCCGGCTGATCCAGCTGGTCGCCCGCGACGCCGAGACGCGCGAGATCGAGGATGCCTTCAAGCGCGAACCGGCGCTGGCCCTCAACCTGCTGCGTCTGGTCAATGCCGTCGGCAGCGGCTACGCGCAGCAGATCAGCTCGGTGCGCCACGCCATCGCCCTGCTCGGCCGCCGGCAGCTGCAGCGCTGGCTGCAGCTCCTGCTGATGGTGCCGGCCGGCAGTGCGGCGGACGCCACGCGCGCGCCGCTGCTGCAGGTCGCCGCACTGCGCGGGCGGATGCTGGAAACCCTTGCCGGCCGCCTGCCGGCAGGCGTGCGGCCAAATGCCGACGACGCCTTCGTCACCGGCATCCTGTCGATGATGCCGGCTGCGCTCGGCCTGCCACTGGACGAGATTCTCGACGAGATTGCGCCGGCCCCCGCCCTCTGTGAGGCGCTGCTGGCGCACGCCGGCGTGCTGGGCCGTCTGCTCGCCCTGCTCGAATCGTTCGACGCCGGCGATGTCGCGGCCTGCGACGCGCTGCTCGCCACGGACGGCGACCCGCCCGGGGGGCTTCTCGCCGGACTCGACCGGGCCGCCCTCAACGGCGCGCTGGCCGAAGCCCTGCGCTGGATCAACGGCGCCTGAGACAACCCTCAGGCAGCCTTGCGACGCCGGCCGTTGCCCGTGCGTTCGCCAACCGAGGCCGCCAGAGCCGGCCCCACGGCCTCGGACTGCGAGGACGCCATCCGGCGGTCGGGGAAGAAGATCAGCCGGGCGGCCACGCGCCGTTCGACAAAGCCCGTTCCGTCGCTTCCATTACCGCCGCCGGCACTCTCAACCGTCGGGGTGCCCGGTTGCATGGTGCGCTGCCCGGGAGTTTGGTAGGCACCGTCCCACTGCCCGAGGTCGGACAGGAGTTGCGCGAACTGTTCGAAACCGAGACGGGCCAGGTCGGCATGACGCTGCGCCCGGACGATGCGCAACGCGGCCCAGCGGGTGCCAAAATCGGCGTTGCCGGCCGCTGTCAGCAGCCAGGCCCGCCAGTACGCGGCGTTCTCGGCGAGGGCGGCCTGCGCGGCGTCGATCTGCAGCATGCCCCAGCGCTGACCGGCATCGGTCAGCGCCTCGGCGACGTGCCGGGCGCTCTCCCCCAGCCGTTCGGCGTGCAGGCCGAAGCGCTCGGGCAGGGAGAAGGGTGAGGGCGGCCAGGATGTCGGCGCGGAATGGTGATCTGGATGTTTGTACATCGGGCGGTCCTCCTTGCAGAAAGAAATCCGCCGCGACCGGGGGGGACGGCAGCGGAAAATGGAAGCCTCCCCAGGACGGGAGTTCTCAGGATAGACCATGCGCCGGCGATTGAAAGTCAGACCGCCCCTCCCGGCTTGCCGCTCGCGATACGCGGGGCGTCGACGATCGCCTCGCGCAGGCATTCCGCCAGGCGCCGCACGCCCGGACCGGCGAAGGCGGGATCGGCAAGCACCAGATAGAGTTCGACGTAGCGGCTTTCCGCGCCGGCGAGCGGCAGCACGCGCAGTTCGTCGCACGCCAGCGCCGCGCCGATGCGCGTCTCCGGCAGCCAGGCGAAGCCGTGGCCGGAACGCACCGCTTCGATCGAGGTCGCCATGTCGCTGACCGTCCAGCGCTGGTCGACCTCGACCGTTGCCGAGCGGCGGTCGCGCATCGCCCCGGTGGCGCGGACCGTCAGGTGCCGGTGCGCGCGCAGGTCGGCATGCTCGAGCGGCCGCCCGAGGCGGTGCAGCGGATGCGCCGGACTGGCCACGGCCAGCAGACGGACGCGCATCAGCGCATGCCCGAGAAAGCCCGGCGGAATCTGCGGCGTGATGGCGATGTCCGCCTGACCGGTGAGCAGGGCCTCGGGCGTGCCGCCGAGGACCGATTCGATCAGCTCGATGCGCGTACCCGGGCTTTCCTCGCCGAAACGCGCCAGGGCGGCGAGCAGGCGGTCGGTCGGAAACAGGACCTCGACCGCCAGCCCGATCTCGGCCTCCCACCCCGCCGAGAGGCGACGGGCCGCCAGCTCGAGCTCGCCGGCCTCGGCCACGAGCGCCTGCGCCCGCCGGTAGAGCATGCGGCCGGTCGGCGTGAGCACCGCCCGTCTCCCCTCCGGCACGAAGGCCCGGACGCCGAGCAGCGCCTCGATCTTCTGCACGGCGTAAGTGACCGCCGACTGGCTCTTGTGCAAGGTTTCCGCCGCCTGCGCGTAACCGCCGGCATCGACCACGGCGATCAGGGCGCGCCATTGGTCGAGCGTGATCGTTGGGTTCATCGAATTCATTCAACAAACTGATTGATAACCGCTGAATTTTGATCTTTTTTATCTGACACGCAAATAGTTAAATGAGCTCACCCCAACCCTTCACCGAGGAGACCGAGATGAGCACCACCCCCACCCTGCTTTCCCTGCAATCGAGCCTGTTCTCGCACGACGGCCAGTCGAGCCGCCTCGCCGCGCGCTTCGTGGCGGCCTGGCGGGAACGCCACCCGGACGGCACGGTGATCGAGCGCGACCTGGCGCGCGAGCCGGTACCGCATCTCGACGCCGAGCGCTTCCAGGCCTTCCTCGCGGCGCCCGAAGCGCGCACCCCGGCCCAGGCGGCAGTCGTCGCCGACTCCGACGCCCTGATCGACGAATGGCGCCGGGCCGATGCGGTGGCCATCGCGCTGCCGACGTACAACTTCGGCATCCCCTCGACGCTGAAGGCCTATTTCGATCACCTCGCCCGCGCCGGCGTGACCTTCCGCTACACCGAGAACGGTCCGGTCGGCCTGCTCGGCGCGCGACCGGTGCATCTCTTCGTCGCGCGGGGCGGCGTTCTCGCCGCCGGCAGCGATCACCAGACGCCCTACGTGCGCCAATTCCTCGCCTTCCTCGGCATGACCGAGGTCAACGTGGTCCATGCCGAGGGACTGGCGCTCGGCGAGGCGCAGCGCGACGCCGCGCTCGCCGAGGCCGGACGGCGGATCGACCGGCTGGCGGCCTGAGGAAGGAGCGGACCATGGACCTCCGGACCCTGCGGTCGACGATCGCCTCGCGTGCCACTGCCGACGGTGCCGGCGTGCGCCTGCGGCGCAGCCTGGGCCGGGCACCCGGCCTGCGCGCCGACCCCTTCCTGATGCTCGACGAGTTCTCCTCCGACGATCCGCGCGACTACATCGGCGGCTTTCCCGCACACCCCCACCGCGGTTTCGAGACGGTCACCTACATGCTCGCCGGCCACTTCCTGCACGAGGACCATCTCGGCCATCGCGGCCACCTGCGCAGTGGCGGCGCACAATGGATGACCGCCGGACGCGGCATCATCCACTCCGAAATGCCGCAGCAGGCGGCAGGCCGCGTACACGGCTTCCAGCTCTGGATCAACCTGCCCGCGCGCGAAAAGATGAAGCCCGCGGCCTACCGCGACCTGCAGCCGGAGGACATTCCGCAGGCGACGCGGGCGGACGGCGCCAGCGTGCGCCTGATCGCCGGCGGCCTCGACTTCGACGGGCAGCGGATCGAAGGCCCGGTACAGGGCCTGAGCACGGCGCCGCTGTTCGCCGACGTGCGCCTGCCCGCCGGCGCGGAATTCCGCCATGCCCTCCCGGCAACGCACACGGCCTTCGTCTACCCCTATGCGGGCAGCCTCCGCATCGGCGACCAGACCCTGCCGCCGCACACCGTCGGCCTGCTTTCCCCGGGCGAATGGATCGACCTCGCCGCCACCGGCGAGCCCGCCGCCTTCCTGCTGCTCGCGGCATCCCCGCTGGGTGAACCGGTCGTCCAGTACGGACCGTTCGTCATGAACACGCAGGCGGAAATCGAACAGGCGATCCACGACTATCAGGCCGGCACGCTGGCCTGAGGACGGCGTCCCGCAGCGGTCGGCGGCCCACCGGAGAGCCGCCGGCGCCGCCCGCCGCGCGGCGCAATCCATCGGCATTTTCTGATTGATCGCCCCCGGGCTATCGTCAGGCTGGCATCGATATACCAAAAGGCATAGACTGAACCTTCGCACGCTGCGTCTGTCCACCCTGCATGAACGACCGTCCGATGCTATCGCCATCCACTGCCACCGCAGCGACCTGCCAGCTCGCCCTGCTCGAGGCGATTCTTGGCGCGCCCACGGAGATCGGCATCCTGGCGACCGACACCGATTTCGTGATCCAGCGCTGCAATCCGATTGCCGCATCGCTGTTCGGGATGCCGGCGGAGGCGCTGATCGGGCGCACGGTGCCGCAGGTGCACGACGAGATCGGCGTCGATAACGGGCGCTTCCGTCACGCCGTGGCGCTCGCCGTCGAGCGGGGCGAGTACCGTTTCCCGCAGCGGGTGCAGGTGAATGGGGTCACCCATCACCTCGATTCGCGCCTGCTGCCGCTGCGCGATGCCGGCGGCGCGCTGTGCGGCTTCACCCTGCTCGCGCGCGACCAGACCCGGCTGCGCGAGGCCGAGGATATGCAGCGCAAGCTGAGCCGTGCCGTCGAGCAGAGTCCGGTGTCGATCATCATCACCGATCCGCGCGGGAACATCGAATACGTCAATGCCCGCTTCACGCAGATCACCGGTTACGGCTCCGATGAGGTGGTCGGCCGGCGCATGGGGCTGCTCAAGTCCGGACAGACCCCCGACAGCACCTACGGCATGCTCTGGCAAACGGTGCTCGCCGGTCGCGAGTGGTCGGGGGAGCTGCTCAACCGCCGCAAGAACGGCGAGCTGTACTGGGATTCGGTGCACATCATGCCGGTGCTCGATGCCGACGGCACGGTCACCCATTTCGTCAGCATGCAGGAGGACATCACCGCCCGCAAGCAGGCGGCGCTGCAGCTCGGCGAGAGCGAGTCGCGCTTTCGCGCGATCTTCGAGAATTCGCGCGACGCCATCCTGCTGCTGCGCGGCGAGCAGTGCGCCTTCGTCAATCCGGCGTGCGCGCGGATGTTCGGTTTTGCCGCGCCGGAGGATGTCGTCGACCGCTCGGCGCTCGATCTCTTCGCCCCGCGCTCGCGCGCCATGGTGCGCGAGAACATCCGCCGCCGCGGCGCCGGCGAGGCGGCGCCGATCGCCTACGAGGCGCACGGCCTGCGCCATGCGGGCAACGACGGACAGGACAAGGGACACGGCGAGGGGCAGGACGAGGAGTTCGACATCGAGTTGCGCGTTTCCACTTACGCGCACGCGGGCGAGCAGTACATCCTGACGCTGATCCGCGACATCAGCGAGCGCAAGCGCGACGAGGAGAAGCTGCGCCTGTGGGCCACCGTTTTCGAGAACAGCGGCGAGGCGGTGATGATCACCGACGCGGACAACCGCATCGTCCTGGTCAACGAGGCCTTCACGCGGATCACCGGCTACGCGGCCGACGAGGTGGTCGGCCACAATCCGAGCCTGCTCGGTTCGGGGCGCCACGATCATGCCTTCTTCCAGCAGATGTGGCAGTCGCTGCGCAGCCGCCACCACTGGCAGGGCGAGATCTGGGACCGGCGCAAGAATGGCGAGGTGTATCCGAAGTGGCTCGGCATCTCGGCGGTGAGCGATGCGGGCGGCGCGCTCAGCCACTACGTGGCGATCTTTTCCGACATCAGCGAGCGCAAGGCGGCGCAGGACCGCATCGAATACCTGGCGCACCACGATCCGCTGACCGGCCTGCCCAACCGCCTGCTGCTGCGCGACCGCTTCGTGCAGGCGGCGGCGCAGGCGGAGCGCACGCAGCAGCGGGTGGCCCTGCTCTTTCTCGATCTCGACCGCTTCAAGACGGTCAACGATTCGCTCGGTCACCCGGTCGGCGACCGCCTGCTGCAGGCTCTCGCGGGTCGCCTGGGTGGCTGCGTGCGCGAGGCCGACACGATCAGCCGCCAGGGCGGTGACGAATTCATCGTGATTGCCGGCGATCTGCCGACGCCGGAAGCCGCCGCCGGGATCGCCCAGAAGATCCTCGAGCACCTGCATCCGCAGTTCGAGATCGACGGCCATGTGCTGAGCGCCAGCTTCTCGATCGGCATCAGCCTGTTTCCCGACGACGGACACGATTTCGACACGCTGCTGCAGAAGGCCGATACCGCGATGTACCACGCCAAGGACGCGGGGCGTAACGCCTACCGCTTCTATACCGAGCAGATGAACGTCGATGCGCTGGAGCGCCTGCTGATCCAGAACCGGATACGCAAGGCCGTCGAGCAGCGGGAATTCGTGCTGCACTACCAGCCGCAGGTCGAGCTTGCCAGCGGACGCATCACCGGGGTGGAGGCCCTGTTGCGCTGGAACAACCCTGAACTGGGTCTGGTCGCGCCGGCCCGCTTCATCCCGATCGCCGAGGAAAGCGGGCAGATCGTCGCACTCGGCGAATGGGTGCTGCACGAGGCCTGCCGGCAGGGGCAGGCCTGGCGCGAGGCCGGCCTGCCGCCACTGACCATGGCGGTGAACATCTCGGCGCTGCAGCTGCAGCGCGGCAACCTGGTGCGCACCGTGCTGGCCGCGCTTGCCGAGAGTGGTTTCGACGCCGGCAGCCTCGAGCTCGAGTTGACCGAATCGATCCTGATCCACGAGGTGGACAAGACCCTCGATACGGTGCGGGAACTGCAGGCGCTCGGGATCAAGATCTCGATCGACGATTTCGGGACGGGCTATTCGAGCCTGTCCTACCTCAAGCGCTTCGCCGTCGACCGCATCAAGATCGACCGCTCCTTCGTGCGCGACATCACCACCGACCCCGAGGACGCGGCAATCGTGCGCGCCGTCATCCAGATGGCACGCAGCCTGCATCTCGTCACCCTGGCCGAGGGCGCGGAGACGCAAGCGCAGATCGACTACCTGCGCGAAGAAGGCTGCGAGGCCGTCCAGGGCTTCTTCTACTCGCGCCCGCTGGAGGCCGCGCGGCTGGCCGAACTGGTCGCCGCCACCCCGGCGGCTGTTGACGCAGCCCCGCGCTGAGCAACGTTGCGCGGCGGCCGGTGGCCCGGCATGCCACCCTTCTATTCCGTCGTTTTTTTCGCTAATGTGGGCGCTGGCCGGGGCAACACCGGCCGGCCATACCAATAACGATATTCACCTTTGGAGGAGACCCGCATGAAACTGCGCAGAACCGCGCTCGCCCTGATCCTGGCTTTTTCCGGCGCCGCGCACGCCACCGGCTGGAACAACGTCGTCGTCTTCGGCGACAGCCTGTCCGACGCCGGCACCTTCACCGCGATCGCCGGCCCGGGCGGCAAATTCACCACCAACCCCGGCCCGGTGTGGTCGGAAAACCTCGCGCTCGGCCTCGGTACCGCACCGGCCCCCGCCCAATTTTTCAACGGTACCGGCTACAGCGCCAACCCCGGCGGCAACATCTGGGCCCAGGGCGGCGCGCGCGTGAGCGGCTCGCCGGGAGTCGGCATCACCTTCGCGCAGCCCATCGCGGCGCAGGTCGCCACCTACCTCGCACAGACCGGCGGCCGCGCCGACGGCAACACCCTGTACGCCGTCTGGGCCGGCGCCAACGACATCTTCTTCTGGACCACGCCGGCGACCAGCGGCGGCGCCGACAGCGCCACCATCCAGGCCAACGTGCTCGCCGCCGCGCAAGGCGAGCTGCAGCAGATCGCCGCGCTGAACGCGGCGGGTGCGCGCCAGATCGTCGTCCTCAACCTGCCGGACATGGGCCGCACACCGGCCGCGCTGGCCGCCGGACCGACCGCGGCAGCCGGCCTGACGGCACTCTCGCAGCTGTACAACCAGGCGCTCAACAGCGGCATCGCCAGCAGCGGCGCGGGTGTCCTGCAGCTCGACGTGTTCCGCCTGTTCAACGAGATCCTCGCCAGCCCGGCGACCTTCGGGTTCAGCGTCGGCAACACCGCGACCGCCTGCCTGCCGGCCGGCAGTTCCTCCCTCTCCTGCGGCGCGGCCAGCCTGGCCGCGCCGGACGCGGCGCAGACCTTCATGTTCGCCGACGGCGTGCATCCGACCACCGGCGCGCACCGCATCGTTTCCGATTACGCACTCTCGACGCTGCGCGCGCCGGCGCTGGCCGCTGCCGTCGCCGACCAGACGACCCGCACGCTCGACCGGCAGTTGCGCGGCAGCACCGTGCGCCAGCAGCGTTTCCTCGACGGCGGCCGGCGGCCGGACAGCATCGACGTCTATGTCGACGGCCAGGTGATCGATACCGACGGCGCGGCACTCGACGGCACCCCCTACGGCCTGACCGTCGGCGCCGACCGCGACTTCGGCGATGGCTGGTTCGGCGGCCTTTCGATCAGCGCCCTGCGCGAGCGGCTGGACGCGGCGGGAACCGGTCATGCGCGCGGCACGGCCCTCGCCCTCGCGGCCTACGGCAGCAAGCGGGTGGGGGCGGCCTACCTTTCGGCGAGCTTTTCGCATGCAACGGTCGATTACGATCTGACCCGCGACATCGCGCTCGGCATCGCCTCGCGCAACGAGACCGGCGAACTGACCGGCTCGCTCACCGGCCTGCGTCTGGAGGCCGGCTATGATCTCGCCAGCGGGGCGACCCGGCATGGTCCCTTCGTCGGCGTCGGCGTACTGCGCACCTCGCTCAACGGCTATCGCGAAAAATCCGCCAACGCCACCGCGCTGCGCTTCGGCAAGCAGTCCTACAACCAGACGCTGGGCTCGCTCGGCTACCAGCTTTCCTGGCAGGCCAGCGACCGTCTGCGTCTGTCCGGCCGGGCCAGCTGGGAACACGCCTTCGGCGACAGCCGTCGCGATCTCGCAGTGGGCGTCGCCGGCACCAGCGGCGACCTGCCGGTGCGCGTCGGCCGCGATGGCGGCGGCCACGGCGAGCTGAATCTTGCCGCGTCCTGGCAGACCGGTCGCGACGGCACGCTCGGCGCCAGCCTCACCGTTGCCGGCCGGCAGGATGGCGTGCGCCAGAACGCGCTGCTGTTCGGCTACAGCCAGCGTTTCTAATCCCGGTGCCCGCGCCGGCCGCCGTCGGGCGGCCGGCAGTATAATCCGGCGACTTTCGAGTCCCTCCGCGCCAGCCACCATGTCCGATCCCGTCTTCGATTCCGCCCGCGCCGACCTTGCCGCCCTGAACCAGGCGGGCCTGCGGACGCTCCTGGAATGGCTGGCCGCCCCCCCCGCGCCACGGATCGCCGACGAGCTGGTGGCGCTGCGCGGCCACCTCGCAGCCCTCGCCGAACTGTCCGCTCCCGCCGCGCAACGCGCCAGCGCGCTCGACCTGCTCTACATGCGCAGTCTCGCGACGGTCGACCAGGTCCTGCCCGTGCTGCTCGACGTTTCCCTGCCCATCCCGCGCAAGACGCGCCAGCTGGTGCGCAACGCACAGGACCTGCTGCAGACGCTGGCCACCCTGCTGGCCTCCAGCCTCGGCACCGGAACGGCAGCCGAACGCAGCCCGCGCCATCCTCCCGAGCGGATTCTCTGGCGGTGCCTGCACGCGCTGTCACGCCACCTGCGCATCAGCCACCTGGTCACCGCCCCCGCCGGTGTCGGCATCTGGCAGCAGCTGCACCAGACCTACGCCGACGCGCAGCGCCGGGGAGTGGCCGACCGGATTCCGGCCGGAGAATCCTGCTCCCTTCAGCACATCTACTTCTCGGCCAACCTCATCGCCTGCGCCCAGCCGGCATCCTTCACCCCGCGCGAAATCGATTTCACGGCGGCTTATCTCGAACGTTTCGCCGAGCACGCCGAATCGCTGCCGCAGGACGAGGCGCTGGGCCGGAGCGACCAGCACAGCCTGTTCTGGATCGATCCGCACGGCGACGAGCCCGCCATCGCCTGGGTGCGCAAGCCGCCCCCGCCGGACACGCCGGTGCTGGTGATTTCGTGTGACAAGCTCGCGGGACTGCTGCAGCGGCAGCTCGCCGCGCTCGACGCCGGACTGGCGCCGCAGCGGATCGGCCTGCCCGCGCTCGCCAAACAGGCCGCCGGGCACGGCACCCTGCGCCGGCTGGCCGGCCACTGGGGCAATCCGGCCAAGCGCCGCTTCCAGCGGCGACGCCAGAACTACCGCGCCACGCTCTGCAGTGGCCTCGACAACCTCTGGCAGCTCCTGCAGGACGGCCATGCGGCGGAAGCCGAAACTTCCAGCTGGATGATCACCAACGAGAGTCCGGATGGCTACGCCCTGATGCACGTCGCCGGCAAGACCGGCCAGCTGGCGGTGGGCGACGTGGCGGCGATCCGCACCGAGAGCGGGAGCGACTGGCAGATCTGCGTCCTGCGCTGGGCCCTTTCGGAGAATCCCGAGCACTTCGAGCTCGGACTGCAGATCCTGGCACCGCGCGCCGAGCCGGCATTGCTGGTGCTGCCGGCCGACGAGGGCAGCCGCCAGCTGCGCGTTCTCATCCTGCCGAAGATCCCGCCGCTGCGCCCGACGCGCTCTCTGATCGTTCCGGCCGACGGGCTCGGCACGCTGGCCGGGCACGAGCACCTGCATCTCCTGCTGGAAACGCACAACATCGAGGTCCGCGAGGCAAGGGTCGGCGAGCTGGAGGAACAGACCGCGCGGATCGAGTCCTACGCCATCGATTCGCCGGGCGAGGCCTGAACCGCCGGTGAGCACCCCACCCCGGACAGCGTGGCGGTGAACAACGCGCCGATCAGCACCGCCGCCCAGGACAGGTAGAGCCAGAGCAGGAAGATCGGCGCGGTGGCGAAAGCGCCATACACCACCTTGTAACTCGGGAAGTTGCTCAGGTAGAGCTCGAAGGCGCGCTGCATCAGCGAAAACACCGCCGCCGTGAACAACCCGCCCCATGCGGCATCGCGCAGGCGGACCGGAGCGTGCGGCACGCTGTAGTAAAGCCCGCCGAGGAACAGCGCGATGATCAGCGCGCCGACCAGCTTGTAGGTCAGGCGGCGCAGCCAGGGGGCCTCGTCGACCAGTCCGAAGGATGCCGTCACCGCGTAGGAAACGGCGCCGGCCACCAGCCCGAGGGCCAGCGGCCAGAGCGCCACGGCCACCGCGTAGAGGCGCAGGCGCCGCCACAGCGGACGCGGCTGGGCGACCTTCCAGACGTGATTGAACGCACCCTCGATGGTGTTGAGCAGCAGGAAGGCGGTGCCGGCAAGCAGCAGCAGACCGGGGACAGTAACGTCCGCGGCCTTGTGCGAGAAGGTGCGGATGTGTCGCGCGATGGTGCCGGCGCTGCGCTCCGGGAGCAGGTTGCGCGCGAGATAGCGGTCGAGCTGGTCGATCAGGCCGGACAGCACCGGCAGAACGTCGACCAGGCTGACGATCAGGGCGATCAGGGGCACCAGCGACAACAGGGTGGTGAAGGCCAGGCTGCCGCTGATCTGGTCGAAGTTCTCCTCGTGGAAACGGCGCGCCATGTGCGCGATGAAACAGCGCGGGCGCGACAGGCGCGCGGCGACGAAGCCCCTATAATTCCGCAGTGTCGTTTTCCAGCCGTCCTTCATTCCGCTTCCGTCACTCCAGAATGCCGCCCCATGCGCCGCTGCTTCCACCTGACCGCCTGCGTCAGCCTGATCGCCCTGATCTTCCTCTGCCTCGCCTGGGAACTGCGTCTCGCACCGCTGCGCCCGGGCGGCTCCTGGCTGGTGCTCAAGTGCCTGCCGCTGCTTCTGCCGCTGCGCGGCATCCTGCACGGACGCCGCTACACCTTCCAGTGGGCGTCGATGCTGATCCTGGCGTATCTTGCCGAGGGCATCGTCCGCACCATGACCGAAAGCGGTGCCGGGCAGTGGCTCGCGGGGCTCGAAACCGCGCTGGCGCTGACCTTCTTCGTGGCCACCGTCGGCTACGCGCGCCTCACGCGCGCCGCCAGCGGACCGGTGAACTGACGGGGGCGGCCTTCGCCGCCCCCGCCGCGCATCGGGCGCCGCTCAGACGTCGCCCTGCGGGTTGAGTTTTTCGCCCGAGGAATGCAGCTTGTTCAGTGCGTTCAGGTAGGCCTTGGCGGAAGCGATCACGATGTCGGTGTCGGCACCGTTGCCATTGACGATGCGGCCGCCGCGCGACAGGCGCACGGTCACCTCGCCCTGTGCGTCGGTGCCGGTGGTGATGGCGTTGACCGAATAGAGCAGCAGTTCGGCGCCGCTTTGCGCGATCGTTTCGATGGCCTGGAAGGTGGCGTCGACCGGTCCGCTGCCCGCCGCCCGCCCCCGGCACTCGCTGCCGCCGACGGTGAGCGTGAGCTCGGCCTGCGGCGTCTCGCCGGTTTCCGAGCAAACGCGCGAGTAGGCCAGTTTGTAGTGCTCGTCCTCGGGCGTGACCGTCTCGTCGGAGACGAGCGCCTGCAAATCCTCGTCGAAAATCTCGTGCTTCTTGTCGGCCAGCTCCTTGAAGCGGGCGAAGGCGGCGTTGAGCGCCTCGTCGCTGGCCAGCTCGATGCCCAGTTCGGAAAGGCGCGTCTTGAAGGCGTTGCGTCCGGAATGCTTGCCGAGTACCAGCTTGTTCTGGGTCCAGCCGACATCCTGCGCGCGCATGATCTCGTAGGTTTCGCGGTGCTTGAGCACGCCGTCCTGGTGAATGCCCGATTCGTGTGCGAAGGCGTTGGCGCCGACCACCGCCTTGTTCGGCTGCACCGGGTAGCCGGTGATCTGCGAGATCAGTTTCGACGCCGGGACGATCTGCGTGGTGTCGATGCGGGTCTCGACCGGGAACAGGTCGCCGCGCGTCTTCACCGCCATCACCACTTCCTCGAGCGAGGCGTTGCCGGCCCGCTCGCCGAGGCCGTTGATCGTGCATTCGACCTGGCGGGCGCCGGCAAGCACCGCCGACAGCGAGTTGGCAACCGCCATGCCGAGATCGTTGTGGCAGTGGGTGGACCAGATCACCTTGTCGGCGCCG
This sequence comes from Rhodocyclaceae bacterium, assembly GCA_026646875.1. GTDB lineage: Bacteria > Pseudomonadota > Gammaproteobacteria > Burkholderiales > Rhodocyclaceae > 66-26. Next base: position 70,367 of record JAPKHL010000002.1, read on the forward strand.
GGCACCCGTTCGATCAGGGTGCGCATGCGCTCGCCCCACACCGAGGGAATGCTGTAGCCGACCGTGTCCGGGACGTTGATCGTCCTGGCGCCGGCCTTGATCACTGCCTCGAAGACGCGGCAGAGGAAATCGATCTCCGAGCGCACCGCGTCCTCGGCCGAAAATTCGACATCGTCGGTGTATTCCCGCGCCCAGTGAACGGCCTTCACCGCGGCCTCGACGACCTGGTCGGGCGTCATCCGCAGCTTCTTCTCCATGTGGATCGGGCTGGTGGCGATGAAGGTATGGATGCGGCCACGCGCGGCCGGGCGGATCGCCTCGCCGGCGCGGCGGATGTCGTTCTCGTTGGCACGCGCCAACGAACAGACGGTGGACTCGCGGATGACCTCGGCGATCGAACGGATCGCCTCGAAGTCGCCGGGCGAAGCGGCTGCGAAACCGGCCTCGATGACATCAACGCGCATGCGCTCGAGCTGGCGCGCCACGCGCAGCTTCTCTTCCCTGGTCATCGACGCGCCGGGGCTCTGCTCGCCATCGCGCAGCGTCGTATCGAAAATTACGAGATGGTCCTTCATTTCTAGACTCCGGAGGTTTGTGCGGTGCGCCGGGCCGGCGCGCCGCGTCAGGAGGCGCCGCCCGCCGGCTTGCGGCGGGACAGCCGCATCAGGGCCTGCGCGTAGCCCGACAGGGCGTAGACCACGAACAGGCCGAACAATGCGACCGGCGTGTCGTAGGAAACCACCGCGAAGGCCAGCGCGATCGCGACGATGACCATGAACGGCACGCTGCGTTTCAGGTTGATGTCCTTGAAGCTGTAATAGCGGACGTTGGAAACCATGGTGATGCCGGCGAAGACGAGCAGGAAACAGGCAATCCAGCGCACGTCCTCGCCGGCCACGCCCTTGTCGAGCATCACCCAGGCGAATCCGGCGACCAGGGCGGCGGCGGCCGGACTCGGCAGTCCCTGAAAATAGCGTTTGTCGATGACTTCCAGCGTGGTATTGAAGCGCGCCAGGCGCAGGGCGGCGCCGACACAGTAGATGAAGGCGGCGATCCAGCCGAGGCGCCCCATCTCGGTCAGCGCCCAGATGTAGGTGACAAGGGCCGGCGCGACGCCGAAGGAAACCATGTCGGAGAGCGAGTCGTACTCGGCGCCGAAGGCGCTCTGCGTGTGGGTCAGGCGTGCCACGCGACCGTCAAGGCCATCGAGCACCATGGCGATGAAGATGGCCACCGCAGCCTGCTCGAAGTCGCCGCGCATCGCCTGCACGATGGCGAAGAAGCCGCAGAAGAGCGCCGCCGTGGTGAACAGGTTGGGCAGAACATAGATGCCGCGACGGCGCAGCTCGGGATTGAACAGGGTCTTGCGGGGCTTGATTTCCGGCATCGGCTTAAGGAATGCGGTTTAAGCAAGTTCAGCGAGGATGGTGCTCGAAGCATACACTTTTTCACCGATCACCACTTTGGCCTTGCTGTCGAGCGGCAGATAGAGGTCAACGCGCGAGCCGAAGCGGATGAAACCGTAGCGCTGCCCCGGCTGCAGTTTGGCGCCGGCATCCACGTAGTTCAGGATGCGCCGGGCCACCAGGCCGGCGATCTGGACGCAGGTCACGTCGCGGCCATCGGTTGTCCGCAGGTGCAGGGCGCAGCGTTCGTTCTCGACGGAGGCCTTGTCCAGTGCGGCATTCAGGAAGCTGCCGGGGTTGTACCATTTCTGCAGCACGCTGCATTCGACCGGCGCACGGTTCGAATGCACGTTGAAGACGTTCATGAAGACACTGATCTTGAGCGCGCGGCGGTTCAGATAGGGATCGTCGGTTTCCTCGACGACGACGATGCGGCCGTCAGCCGGCGCGACGATGCTCTTGGGGCCGCCGGCCACCACCCGCGCTGGATCGCGGAAGAACTGCACGCAGAAAATGAAGATCAGCCAGAAGGGCAGCGACCACGCGCCGGCGGCGGAGACCAGCAGGGCGACGACCAGCGAGCCGGCGATGAAGGGCCAGCCTTCGCGGGCGATGAGGGGATGGGGGTAGTTCATTGACGGCCTGCGACGCGCGGTGAATAACGATGAAAATCCGGAGCAACGCGGGAATGCCCGCGTAAGGGAACGCCAAGGGAGTACGGACAGAACGGACGAGGGGCGAGGCTGCGCAAACCCTGCCCGCGCGCCTCACCCCTCGTTCCGGGTGGCATCGATCAGTTCTTGCTCTGGTCGACCAGCTTGTTCTTCTTGATCCACGGCATCATGTCACGCAGCTTCTCGCCGACCTGTTCGATCGGGTGGGCGGCGGTCAGACGGCGACGCGCGGTCATCGAAGGATAGTTGGTCTTGCCTTCCTGGATGAACATCTTGGCGTACTCGCCGGTCTGGATGCGCTTGAGGGCGGCGCGCATGGCATAGCGCGATTCCTCGTTGATGACTTCCGGACCGGTCACGTATTCGCCGTACTCGGCGTTGTTCGAGATCGAGTAGTTCATGTTGGCGATGCCGCCTTCGTACATCAGGTCGACGATCAGCTTCAGTTCGTGCAGGCACTCGAAGTAGGCCATTTCCGGGGCATAGCCGGCTTCGGTCAGGGTCTCGAACCCCATCTTCACCAGTTCGACGGCGCCGCCGCAGAGCACGGCCTGTTCGCCGAAGAGGTCGGTTTCGGTCTCTTCGCGGAAGTTGGTCTCGATGACGCCGCCCTTGGTGCCACCGTTCGCGGCGGCATAGGACAGGGCGATGTCCTTGGCCTTGCCGGAGACGTCCTGATGCACGGCAATCAGCGACGGCACGCCGCCGCCCTTCAGGTATTCGGAGCGCACGGTGTGGCCCGGGCCCTTCGGCGCGACCATGATCACGTCGAGGTCGGCGCGCGGCACGACCTGGTTGTAGTGCACGTTGAAGCCGTGCGCGAAGGCCAGTGCGGCGCCCTTCTTGATGTTCGGCTCGACGTCATTGTAGTAGACAGCCGGGATGTTCTCGTCCGGCAGCAGGATCATGACGACGTCGGCGCCCTTGACGGCCTTGGCAACTTCCTCGACCTTCAGGCCGGCCTTCTCGGCCTTGCTCCAGGAAGCGCCGTTCTTGCGCAGGCCGACGGTGACCTTGCAACCGGAATCCTTCAGGTTCTGGGCATGGGCGTGGCCCTGCGAGCCGTAGCCAACGATGGTGACCTTCTTGCCCTTGATCAGGGAGAGGTCGGCGTCCTTGTCGTAATAAACTTTCATGGGGTTCTTCCTTTCTTAGAAACAGTGAGGAGTGAGGAGCAAGGAGTGAGGAGTCGAAGCGCGGGCTTTCGCCCCCCGGACCCCTCTCTCCTCACTAGACCTTAAGAATGCGGTCGCCGCGGCCGATGCCGCTGACGCCGGTGCGTACGGTTTCCAGGATCAGCCCCGCGTCGATCGCCTGGATGAAGGCGTCGAGCTTGGCCCCGGTGCCGGTCAGTTCGACCACATAGGTCGAATCGGTGACATCGATGATGCGGCCGCGGAAGATTTCGGCCATGCGCTTCATTTCCTCGCGGTCCTTGCCGGTGGCGCGCACCTTGATCAGCATCAGCTCGCGTTCGATGTGCGCGGCCTCGGACAGGTCGACGACCTTGATCACGTCGACCAGCTTGTTCAGTTGCTTGGTGATCTGCTCGAGAATCTCGTCCGAGCCGCGCGTGACGATGGTCATGCGCGAGAGGGAATCGTCCTCGGTCGGCGCCACGGTCAGCGACTCGATGTTGTAGGCGCGGGCGGAGAACAGGCCGGCGACGCGCGACAGCGCGCCGGCTTCGTTTTCGAGCAGGATCGAAATGATGTGTCGCATGGGGTCTCCCTTACAGGTCTTCGGCCAGGATCATCTCGGACAGGCCCTTGCCCGCCGCCACCATCGGGAAGACGTTGGCCTTCTGGTCGGTGAGGATGTCGAGGAAGACACAGTCGTCCTTGTGATCGATGAAGGCCTTCTTCAGCGCGGCCTCGACGTCCTCCGGCTTCTCGACGCGGATGCCGACGTGGCCGTAGGCCTCGGCCAGCTTGACGAAGTCGGGCAGCGAATCCATGTAGGACTGCGAGTAGCGGCTGCCGTAGAACATTTCCTGCCACTGGCGGACCATGCCGAGATAGCGGTTGTTCAGGCAGATGATCTTGATCGGCAGGCGGAACTGCTGGATCGTCGAGAGCTCCTGGATGCACATCTGGATCGAGGCTTCGCCGGTGACGCAGACGATCTGCTTGTCCGGGTGCGCGAAGGCGGCGCCCATCGCGTAGGGCATGCCGACCCCCATGGTGCCGAGACCGCCGGAATTCAGCCAGCGGCGCGGTTTCTCGAACTTGTAGTACTGCGCGGCCCACATCTGGTGCTGGCCGACGTCGGAAGCGACGATGGCCTCGCCACCGGTCACCTCGTGCAGCTTCTCGATGACGTACTGCGGCATGATCAGGTTCTTCTTCTGCTTGTACTTCATGCACTGCTTGGCGCGCCAGCCCTCGATCTCCTCCCACCACTCGGCGAGCGCGGCGGCATCGACGCCGGTCTTGTCGCCGTCAAGCAGCTTGAGCATTTCCTCGAGCACGTCGGGAACGCTGCCGACGATCGGCACGTCGACCTTGACGCGCTTGGAGATCGACGAGGGGTCGATGTCGATGTGGATGATCTTGCGCGGCACCTCACCGAAATGCTCGGGATTGCCGATCACCCGGTCGTCGAAGCGGGCACCGATGGCCAGCAGCACGTCGCTGTGCTGCATCGCCATGTTGGCCTCGACCGTGCCGTGCATGCCGGGCATGCCGAGATACTGCCGGTCGGACGCCGGGTAGGCGCCAAGGCCCATCAGCGTGTTGCAGACCGGGAAACCGAGGCGGCGGGTCAGGCGCGTCAACTGCTCGGCGGCATCGGAGAGGATCACGCCGCCGCCGGTATAGATCATCGGACGCTTGGCCTTGAGCAGCAGGTCAACGGCCTTCTTGATCTGGCCCAGATGCCCCTTGACCACGGGGTTGTACGAGCGCATCTGTATGGTTTTCGGATAATCGAATTCGCAACGGGCGGCCGTGACGTCCTTCGGAATATCGACGACCACCGGGCCGGGCCGGCCGGTAGCGGCGATGTGGAAGGCCTTCTTCATCGTTGCCGCCAGTTCGCGCACATCCTTGACGAGGAAGTTGTGCTTCACGCAGGGGCGGGTGATGCCGACCGTGTCGCATTCCTGGAAGGCGTCCTGGCCGATGTAGGCGGACGGAACCTGGCCGGTGATGATCACCAGCGGGATGGAGTCCATGTAGGCCGTGGCGATGCCGGTGACCGCGTTGGTCGCCCCCGGCCCGGAAGTCACCAGGGCAACGCCGACCTGCTGGGTCGAGCGGGCCAGGCCATCGGCCGCGTGCACGGCGGCCTGCTCGTGACGGACCAGGATGTGCTTGACCTTGTCCTGCTTGAAGAGCTCGTCGTAAATATGGAGCACCGCGCCGCCCGGATAGCCGAAAACATACTCGACCTTTTCTTCCTGCAGGCACCTGATTACAATCTCCGCACCGGTCATCATCATCGCCGTCGCCTTACCAAGCTGATTGCTCGAAAAAACCTGTAACGTTAAAGGGTAGACCTCGATTGGTCAAGGCTCCCGGCCATGTGTGCCGGAAAAGACGCCCACCCGACGCCCACCCCGGACGCCGCCCCCCGGATCATCATCGAAGGACGCCCCTCTGGCCAGTCAACGCGAACTGTCGGATTTTCTTGCCGCTGTCGAGCGCCGGGCCTTCAAGCAGGCCATGTTCGCAGTGCACAACGAGGAATCCGCGCTCGACATCGTCCAGGACTCGATGATGAAGCTCGCCGAGAAATACGGCGACCGTCCGCCCGGGGAGCTGCCGATGCTGCTCCAGCGCATACTGCAGAACACCATCCGCGATCACTACCGTCGCAGCAAGGTGCGATCGTTGTGGACCACGCTGCTCTCCGCCCTCAGCCCGGCCGACGAAGACGATCATGACCCGCTGGAAACTCTGGAGGCCGGACAGGAGGGCATGCTTCCGCATTCGCCGGACGGCCGCCTGCAACAGGCCCAGCTGCTCGGAATCATCGAGCAGGAAATAAAAGCCCTACCGCCGCGTCAACGGGAAGCCTTCCTCATGCGTTACTGGGAAGATCTCGATGTCGCCGAGACGGCGGCAGCCATGGGATGCTCGCAGGGCAGCGTCAAGACACACTGCTCGCGCGCCACGCATACCCTGGCGGCAGCACTGAAAGCGAAAGGAATTTCCCTATGAACGACCTGCACTTCACCCACCGGATCAGACAGGAGCTCAACCACGGCCTGCGCGAACTGCCCGCCGACACGCTCGCGCGTCTCGGCGCGGCCCGCGAGCAGGCCCTGTCCC
>JAPKHL010000020.1 GCA_026646875.1 Rhodocyclaceae bacterium
GGTCGCCGGTCAGCACGATCACCTATGCCGCGCCGCCCGCCACGGTCGTGATTCCCGCATACCAAGCGAACGATATTGTCGTCGATATGGGCAGCATGGTCATGTACCGCTATGAGATCTGTCCGCGCGGTCTGGTCGAGTACGACCTCAATGTGGTTGCGCCGGGAACTGCCTGCGACGACCCGCCGCCGCCCGGCGTGCGCGTCATCGCGGCGGACGTGGTCGACATGCAGGTGCTGTACGGCGTCACGCCGGCCGAAAGCCCGGTGGTCAATCTCTGGACGCCGGCCACCGGGGGCTGGAGCGATGCGACCTTGTCCAACCCGGCCAATGCCGCCGAGGTGGCGCGCATCAAGGCGATCAGGGTTGCCCTCGTGCTGCGGGGCAGCGTGCAGGAAAAGGAGGATGTCTCGCCGGCGACGATCAAGCTCTGGCAGGACCTGGCCTATGACTACGCCGTGCCCGACAGGAAGTTCCGGTACCGGGTTTTCGAGACCCTGATTCCCCTCCGGAACGTGATCTGGAGCAATATGTGATGAAAGCGCTTGCCATTTTTCCGAGAACGTCCGGCCGGATTGCCCGCTTGACGGAGCAGCGGGGCGTGGTTCTGCTGACGGCGCTGATCGCCCTGGTGGTGATCAGTCTGGCGGCAATGTCGCTGATCCGCACCGTCGATACCGGCACCATGATCGCCGGCAACCTGGCCTTCAAGCAGGGGGGCACGCAGTCCGCCGATACCGGGACTGAGGCCGCGACTGTCTGGATGGAGGCCACCGGCTCGACGACCCTGCAGTCGGCGGTGGGGGGCGCGACCTTCTATTCGCCGACCCGCCTGCTCTGCGACTATACCGGCAAGGAAACGCCCACCACCGCTGACGATGTCAACTGGAGCGGCGGTGGCGGCGGGTGCGGCAGCCTGATTCCGGCCGATGTGCCGTTGCATGGCGCACCGGCGCCCAGTCTTCCTCCGGGCTATGCCGGCAAGTACGTGGTGGTGCGCATGTGCGACACCATGGGGGCGCCGGTGGATGCCAACTGCGAGCGTTATGTCGACCCTAACAAGTCGCCGGGCACCAGCAAGAACGTCGTCGATTACCAGGTTCCGCTGTCGCCACCTCCCCGTCCCTACTATCTCGTGACGACCCGTATCGAAGGTCCGCGCAATACGGTGAGTTACGTTCAGGCTGCTGTCGTCTTGTGAGAGGTCAATCATGAAACCGCGTCTCATCGCCCTCGCCGTTACCCTGGCCTATTCGGCCGCCGGGTCGGTGCCCGCGCTCGCCGCCTCGGTCGGCATTGCCGACTGGCCGCTCACGTCGGGGACCGCCGTCCAGGTCAAGCCGAACCTGCTGTTCATTCTCGACGATTCCGGCAGTATGGCCTCCGAGTACCTGCCTGATTCGGCATCTTCCTCGGGTAGCCGGTGTTACAAGAATCACCTCTACAACAAGGTGTTCTACAACCCGGACTATACCTATCCCCTGCCGGTGGATTATCTCGGCAACACCCTCCCGCCGGCGAGCTTCACCGCGGCGAAAACGGACGGCTTCAAGTCCTCGTCGGGTACGGTCAATCTGTCGACCTCGTTCAACCCCGATGGCAGCAGCGGCGAGGCGACGCAGGCGGCGTATTACTACAAGTACACCGGGTCGGCGGCCAACGACGGGAAAACCTGCTATTCCTCGACCAATTACACCAAGGTCGTCGTTCCAGCCGCGCAGCAACAGAATTTCGCCAACTGGTACAGCTACTACCGCTCCCGCCAGTTGATGATGCGCAGCGCCGTCGGTCTGGCCTTCAAGGACATCGGCGACGATTTCCGCATCGGCTTCATCACCATCTGGAACAAGTCGCCGGTTCCGATCAAGGATTTCACATCGACGCAGAAGCAGGATTTCTACGCCAAGCTGTACGCCGCCACGAGCGGCGGCATGACGCCCCTGCGGACCGCCCTGTCCACCGCGGGACGGATTTACGCGGCCAAGGAAACCTCGCTGATGGCCGATCCGGTCCAGTATTCCTGCCAGCAGAATTTTGCCTTCCTGTCCTCGGACGGTTATTGGAACTCGACAGGCTCGAAGGATTTGTCGGGGAGCTCGGTCGGTGATCAGGACAGCGGTCTGGCCGCGCCGAAAAAAGACGCGCTGGCCAAACCGGATACGTTGGCTGACGCGGCTGCCTACTACCGAAACACCGATCTACGCACCTCCGCGCTCGGCAACTGCACCGGCGCGCCGGTGGGCGGTTCCTCCGGCAATGTCTGCGGGGTGGCCGCGACGTGGACCGAGAAGCAGACGATGGTTACCTTCACCCTGGGCCTCGGACTGGATGGCAACCTGACCTATGCGCCCGACTACAAGTCGGGCGGATCGGCCGACTACAATGCAATCGTTGCCGGCAGCAAGAACTGGGGCGATCCGATCACCAATACCACGACGGCGCGGACCGACGACATGTGGCATGCGGCGGTCAATGGCGAGGGTACCTATTTCAGCGCCAAGACCCCTGAGGCGATTTCCTACGCGCTGGCCAGTGCTCTGACCGGAGTAGCCGCAGCGGCAGGATCTGGCGGAGCGCCGGCGATGAGCAACCTGGATCCGGTGGCCGGCGACAACCTGCTTTTCCTGGCATCCTACCGCAGCAAGCTGTGGGACGGCGATCTCTCCGCCTACGAGATCGACGTGGCCACCGGTCTTCCATCGACGACCAAGAAATGGTCGGCCCAGGCGAAGATCGATAGCGCGGTCGTGCGCAACGTGATGATGAATTCAGGTGGAGGCCTGGTGCCTTTCTCCGCGGCCAACCTGGCCTCGGCGATCTCGGCCAAGTATTTCGACGCCGGAACGACCAATCCTGGCGGGGCACTCAACCAGTATGCGTCGATGACCGCCGCGCAGAAGGCCAACGCCACGCCTGCGAGCCTCATCAATTTCATCCTGGGATCCGATGCCAACGAGGATCAGGCGTCGGTCGCCAGCCCCGATCAGCGGCTGTACCGCGACCGCGAACACCGCTTGGGCGATATCGTCAATTCGTCGCCGGTCTACCAGACGAAGCCGCCCTTCTCGTATCTCGATGCCGGCTACAGCGATTTCGCCACGGCCAACGCCTCCCGCCAGAAAGTGATCTACACCGGGGCCAACGACGGCATGCTGCATGCCCTCAATGCCGAGACCGGGGACGAAATGTGGGCCTACGTGCCGACGGCGGTAATCCCCAACCTCTACAAGCTGGCCGACAAGGGTTACCCGAACAATCACAAATACTATGTCGATGGCGCGCTGACGCTCGGCGATGCCTGCTTCAGCGCGCCGACCACCGGGTGCACTGGCGGTACCTGGACGACGATGCTGGTGGGCGGTCTCGGTAAGGGGGGGCGCAGCTTCTATGCGCTGGACGTTACCAGTCCGTCCTCACCCAAGCTGCTCTGGGAAATCACCTCGGCCACACCGGGCTTCAGCAGTCTGGGCTTCTCGTATGGCAAGCCCTTGCTGGCCAAACAGGCCGACACCGGCAAGTGGGTCGTGATCTTCGCCTCCGGTTATGACAACGTGTCGCCCGGAGATGGTGCTGGCCGGATCTATGTGGTCGACGCCAAGACCGGCGCCAAGATTTCTGAAATTGTCGCCGACACGGCCCTCAACGATCCGTCGAAGAGCGGCATTGCCCGCCTGAGCGCATGGTCCGACGATGCCCTGCGCAACAACGCCACTCGCTATGTCTACGGTGGCGACCTCTCGGGCAACGTCTGGCGCTTCGATCTGCAGGACGGCACGTCGGCCAAGCTGGCCTCGCTGGTGGCTGGCGGCAAGCCGCAACCGATCACCACCAAGCTCGAGCTGGGCGAGGTCTGGTACAAGCGCAAGGCCTACCGCGTGATCTTCGCGGGCACCGGCAAATACCTGACCATGGGCGACATCACCGACAGCAACCTGCAATCGATGTACGCGATCAAGGACACGCTGACCTCGACGTGGGGCGATTTCCGCTCGGCCCCGGGTGTTGTCAAGCAGAATCTGACGGCGGTCAGCACCACCTCGCGCTCGGTTTCGGCGTCGCCGGTCGATTGGACGACGGCCGCTGGCTGGTATGTCGATTTCGACCTGACCGCCAAGGAGCGGGCCAACGTCGACCCCGTCCTGCTGTTCGGCACGCTGGTGTTCATCACCAACATCCCCGATAACGATGCCTGCAACGTTGGCGGCACCAGCTGGCTTTACACCCTCGATTTCGCCACGGGTGGGCTGGTCAAGGGGGCGACCGATGCGGCCTCGTTCATCGAGGGGGCCCTGTCCTTCGGTTTCTCGACCTTCCGGATCAAGCCCAGTGGAGAGACCGAAAGCGGCCTGAAGGCGGTGGTGCCCTCGGCCGGCAAGCCGCCCGGCACCGTGCGCGACATTCCTTATGACTCGACGATGACCTCGGCGCGCCGGGTGTTCTGGCGGGAGCTCGAGACCGACTGACGGCGTGGATTGCCGGGCGGAGGACTCCTCCGCCCGGCACATCGGCAAGCGGGCCTCCGATATTGCATGCCCCCGGCTTCCGTGGCATCATTCCGCCCTCGTTTGCTGCTGTAGCTCAGTCGGTAGAGCAACTGATTCGTAATCAGTAGGTCACCAGTTCGATTCCGGTCAGCAGCACCACGCATCCAGACAAGGGCCTGCAGCATTGCAGGCCCTTGTTGCTTTCCGGAGCCCCCTGCGTCACTCACGCCGCGTCAGGTAGGCATCCGCAAGCCAGAAATGTAGAATCGCCTCATGCAGCGATCTTTTCCAGCCTCTCCGGTTTTTTTCGCAATCGCTCCCGGTTCGCTCCGATGGCGTCGGTGAACCATTTTCGATGTGCTCCCGGTGTCTTCCCCGCGTTGCCGCGCTGTTCATCCCGCGCCGCGGAAGGACGCGCGGGACGTGGCGGCTCATGGCGCCACTGAACGAAAAGATCGAGAAACGGAACGAAAACGAATAGCCAGGAAAAAAACCATGCTGTTGATGATCGACAACTATGATTCCTTCACCTACAACCTTGTGCAGTATTTCGGAGAGCTCGGGCAGGAGGTGCGGGTCTTCCGCAACGACGCGATTTCGCTCGGCGAGATCGCCCGCCTGAATCCCGATTACCTGGTGATTTCCCCGGGGCCCTGCGCCCCCGCGCAGGCGGGTATTTCGCTGGCGGCGATCCGCGAGTTCGCCGGCAGGATTCCGCTGCTTGGCGTATGTCTTGGCCACCAGTCGATCGGCGAGGCTTTCGGCGGTCGCATCGTGCACGCCAAAAAGCTGATGCACGGCAAGGTGTCGCCGGTTCACCACAAGGACGTCGGAGTCTTCCGCGGATTGCCCAATCCCCTCATCTGCACGCGCTACCACTCGCTGGCGATCGAGCGCGAGACCTTGCCCGATTGCCTGGACATCACCGCATGGACCGACGACGGCGAGATCATGGGGGTCCGTCACACGTCCCTGCCGGTTGAGGGCGTGCAGTTCCATCCTGAATCCATCCTCACCGAGCGCGGTCACGACCTGCTCGGAAATTTCCTGAAGGAGCACGCCAAATGAAGCCGCAGGACGCGCTCGCGCGGGTCATCGAACACCGCGAGATCTTTCACGACGAGATGGTGTCGCTGATGCGCCAGATCATGGGCGGCGAGGTGTCGCCGGTACTGATCGCGGCGATCATCACCGGTCTGCGCGTGAAGAAGGAAACGATTGGCGAAATTGCGGCTGCTGCCCAAGTGATGCGCGAACTGTCCACCAAGGTGCAGGTCAACCAGGCCGAACATCTGGTTGACACCTGCGGTACGGGCGGGGATGGCGCGCATACCTTCAATATCTCCACCACGGCCATGTTCGTCGCCGCCGCTGCCGGAGTGCGCATCGCCAAGCACGGTGGTCGTTCGGTGTCCTCGCAGTCGGGCAGCGCCGACGTGCTGGAAGCGCTCGGTGTCAATCTCGGCCTCTCACCCGAGCAAGTCGGCCAGTGCATCGACGAGGTCGGCGTCGGCTTCATGTTCGCGCCGAGCCACCACAGCGCCATGAAGCACGCCGCACCGGTGCGCCGCGAACTCGGAGTGCGCACCATCTTCAACATTCTGGGGCCGTTGACCAATCCGGCCGGCGCCGCCAATCAGGTGCTCGGCGTCTTCCATCCGGATCTCGTCGGCATCCAGGTCCGGGTCCTTCAACGTCTGGGCAGCAGGCGTGCGTTGACCGTCTTCGGACGCGAGGGGCTCGACGAAATCTCCATCTCCGGTGAAACGCTGGTCGGCGAACTGAAGGACGGGCGCATCGAGGAATACGCGATTCATCCCGAGCAGTTCAACCTGGCGGTGCACGATCCCAAGGTGTTGCAGGTAGTCAACGTCGAAGCGTCCCGCGATGTCCTGCTGTCGGTGCTCGACAACAAACCCGGCGCGGCGCGCGACATCGTCGCGCTCAATGCCGGCGCCAGCATCTATGTCGGCGGCCGCGTGGCGTCGCTGGCCGAAGGTGTTGACCTCGCCTTCGAGGCGATTGCCTCGGGGGCGGCGCGGCAGAAGCTGGACGATCTCGTCCGCGTGACCCGGCAGTTCGCCGCCTGAGCCGGCCATGAGCGACATTCTCAAGCGGATCCTCGCGGTCAAGCAGGAAGAAGTGGCGGCGGCCCGTGCCCGGCAGCCGCTCGCCACCGTGCAGGCCGCCGCCGCCGCGCTGCCCGCGCCCCGGGATTTTTCCGGCGCGCTGCGCGCACGGGTTGCCGAGGGCCGCGCCGCGGTCATCGCCGAAGTGAAGAAGGCCAGCCCCTCCAAGGGGGTGCTGCGTGCCGATTTCGACCCTGCCGCCATCGCCGCCACGTATGAGCGGCACGGCGCCGCCTGCCTCTCGGTTCTGACCGACCGGCAGTTCTTCCAGGGGGCGCCCGAATACCTGCAGGCAGCCCGCGCTGCCTGCGCCCTGCCGGTGCTGCGCAAGGATTTCCTGGTCGACGCCTATCAGGTTCACGAAGCACGGGCGATGGGCGCCGACGCTATCCTGCTGATCGCCGCGGCCCTCGATTTGCCGACGATGCGCGAATTTGAGCGGATCGCCCACGGCTACGGCATGTCCGTGCTCGTCGAGGTGCACGATGACGACGAACTGACCAGCGCACTACAACTCTCCACGCCCCTGATCGGCATCAACAACCGCAATCTGCGCACCTTCGAGGTCAGCCTGCAGACGACCCTCGACCTGCTGCCGCGCATCCCGGCGGACCGTCTCGTCGTCACCGAAAGCGGCATTCTCGCGGCGGACGATGTCCGGCGCATGCGCAGCCATCGGGTGCACGCCTTTCTCGTCGGCGAAGCCTTCATGCGCGCGGAGGATCCGGGCAAGGCGCTGGCCGCGCTGTTCGACTGAGCCGGACGGCGTCGGTCGCGGTTGTTGCAAAAACACAACAGCTGGCCGGCATGAATGCCGGAATCCGTGCGGGATTCTTGCCCGCGTTGCGGGTGGTTTGCAACAATCAGCCCAACTTCTCGTATCCGAGAGGTAAAGCTTGGCGGAGATGCCGTTTCCTCCGCCGATCTCAAACCTAGAGGAGATTCACAATGCAAAAGAAACTCATCGCTCTGGCCGTCGCCGGTCTGGCCTCCAGCGCCGTTTTCGCCGCTGACAACGTCACCATCTACGGCCGCATGGACCTGGGCTACCTGAACCAGAGCGGCAACAGCGGCGGCGTGCAGAACGTCAACAGCAAGGGCTCCATCGCCAGCGGCCTGCAATCTGGCAGCCGCATCGGCTTCAAGGGCTCGGAAGATCTGGGCAACGGCCTGAAGGCCATCTTCCAGGCCGAATTCGGCACCGCCATCGACCAGACCTCGGCCACCAGCACCGCTGCCACCTGGGTTAACCGCAACTCCTACGTCGGCCTGACCGGCGGCTTCGGTACCGTCGTCGGTGGCCGTCTGGACGGCGTCCGCTACGGCATCTTCAACAAGTACGATGCCTTCGCTGGCGGCACCGTCGGCAACTTCACGCAGATGACCGGCCAGGTCGACCGCGCTGACAACGCCATCGCCTACATCTCGCCGAACTTCAACGGCTTCACCGCCACCCTGGCCTACGCGACCAACATCGCCGGTCCGGAAAACGCAGGCAACCGCAACGACCTGCGCCTGAACACCCTGATGGTCAACTACGAAAACGGCCCGCTCAGCCTGACCGCTGACTACGAGACCGTCAAGTCGGTTGAAGAAACCGCCGCCAACGTCGACGTCAAGGTCACCACCCTGGCCGGTTCGTACAACTTCGGCGTGGTCAAGCTGTCCGCCCTGTGGGATCGTCACGAAGCCGACGTCGGCAGCGTGAACACCGTCGACTATCGCGACTGGTTCATCAGCGCCCTGGCCCCGATCGGCAACACCGGCTTCACCCTGAAGGCCACCTACGGCAAGGTTGACGACAAGCTGGCCGCCAACGCCGACGGCACCAAGTTCGGCCTCGGTGTTGACTATGCCCTGTCCAAGCGTACCAACCTGTACGCCGACTTCGGCAAGATCAGCAACAAGAACGGCGCCATGTACCAGGTCAGCGCTGTCGCCAACGCCAACGGCAACAACGGCGTCCGTGGCTTCGATATCGGTATCGCCCACAAGTTCTAATTGCTCGCCTTCCTTCGATCCGGCCGAGTGCCGGATTGGAAGAAGCTGACAAAGCTGAACGAAAACGGGAGCCTCGGCTCCCGTTTTTCATTGCTGGCCCGCCACGGTTGCGGGCCTTCGCATTCTTGCGCCTTTCATCATTCGTTTCGTCTTCCGCCGGGCACTTGGCCACTGGCCGGTTGCCGATTCGGGCTTACGGAGCTCCCGGCCGGGCTCAATCCGCCGCCAGGCTCAGCGCGGATCGTTTCCCTTGCGCATGCTGCTGCCAGAGGCGTTCGTAGAGCGCCTCCAGGGCGCGGCAGAATCCCTCGGTATCGAAGAGCGGGCAGGCTTCCCGCTGTCGGAGCAGCGTCGTGCGCAGGGCCGCCAGTCGCTCCGGATCGCCAGCCAGCGTGCGGGCCAGCTCGATGTACGCTTCCCAGCTGTCGGCGACCAGCTCGGGCAGGCCGGCCGCATGCAGCAGGCTTGCGCCGACACGGCTGGCGAAGGTGTCCCCAGGGTGGGTCAGTAACGGCACACCGACCCACAACGCATCGCTGCCGGTGGTGTGCGAGCCGTAGGGGTAGGTGTCGAGCGCCAGGTCGGCCAGCTGCAGGCGCCCCAGATGCGCCGCCTGCGGCAGCGGCGGCGCAAAGAGCAGCCGCTCCGGTGCGATGCCCCGGCGGGCGGCTTCCCGGCGCAGATTGTCAACCGCAGCGGCGGCCGGTGGCTGGAGCAACCAGAGGACACTTCCGGGCACGCTCCCCAGAAGGCGGCACCAGTGGTCGAAAACCAGCGGATTGAACTTGTAGGCCTGATTGAAGCTGCAGAAGACGAAGGCATTTTCGGGCAGGCCAGCTGCCTCGCGCGACGGGCGGGGACCGATGGGACGGCGACGGTCGTTGGGCTGATAGCAGTGCGGCAGCAGCGCCAGCGTTTCGCTGAACTGCGCCGCGTGCGCCAGCGGCGTCACGACCGGATCGCCGATCAGGTAATCCGCCAGGCGCTCGTGACCGAGCGTTCCCGGGTAACCGAGCCAGCTGACGATGAGCGGCGCCGGGCGGAGCGCGGTGATGCCGAGCCGTGCATCCTGGGTGTAACCCTTGAGATCAACCAGGATGTCGATGCCGTCGGCGGCGATCCGTGCGGCGGCGGCGGCGTCCGGGAGTGGCGCCAGATCGTGGAAGATCTCGGCGGCGCGCAGCGCGGCCTGGCGTCCGCCGTCGGTGGCATCCGGGCCGTACGAGTAGAGATGCACGGCCACGCGCGCGCGGTCATGTGCGGCGAGAACGCCGCCGAGGAGGTGCATCGTGGCGTGATCGTGAAAATCCGCCGAGAGATAGCCGATGCGCAAGCGCTCGCGTCGCGGGTGCGTGTCGGGCGCCACCTGCGGCGGTTGCGCCAGAGCCACGCGGTAATGGGTTGTCGCGTACAGGCGGCCAGCCTGCTGCTGCAGCCGGGGCGCATCGTCGGCCGGCATGGCGAGCAGGCCGAACGGGCCGATGTCGGCCGTCTCCGCGTTAAGCAGCCGGCGCAGGGCAGTTTCGTCCCGCGCGCGCCGCTGCCAGTCGCAGACCTGGGCCGCACAATGAAAGGCATTGCCGACGCCGGCGCCATCGTGTTCGCCGAGCCGGCGGTAGCAGGCCAGCGCCTCGTCGAAGCGGCGCACGTCCTGCAGCAGGTTGCCGAGGTTGTTCCACGCATCCGCGATGCCGTCGTCGAGCATCAGTGCCTGTCGGTAGGCGCTCTCGGCTTCTGCATGCCGGCGCAGGCCGAGCAGCGCGTTGCCGAGGTTGGCATGCGCGACGGGCAGCCGCGGGTCGAGTTCGATGGCCCGGCGGCAGGCGCGCTCGCCGGCTTCAAAGCGGCGCAGCAGGTTGAGCTGGCTTCCGAGGTTGGCGTGCGCGGCGGCGAGTCCAGGTTCGAGCGTCGCCGCCTGCTCGAATGCCGCCAGCGCCTCATCCACCCGTCCGAGCAGGTTGAACAGGCGCCCCAGATTCGAATGTGCGAGCGCATAGTCCGGGGCCAGTGCCAGTGCCTGCCGGAAACAGCGCTCCGCCACATCATGCGCGCCAAGGGCCTGCAGTTCCAGGCCGACATCGTTCTGTGCCGCCGCTGAATCGGCCGCGCCCGCAGCCGCCTGGCGCAGCGCGTCGATGGCCTCGGCGTTCCGGCCGAGACCCCGCAGCGCGCGGCCGAGATTGAAAAGCAGCTGCGGCTGCCCGGGAACCAGGCGCAGTGCCTGCCGGCAGTAGCGCTCGGCGGCCGTGTGGCGCCCCGTGTCGTTGGCGAGATGCGCCAGATTGATCAGCACGCCGGCCTGTCCGGGCGCCAGGGCGAGGCAGCGCTCGAAGCTGCGGGAGGCGTCCGCCGCGCGTCCCGACTGCATCTGTGCGATGCCCAGTTGCTCAAGGATCTGCGCCTCGCGCGGTAGCAGCTTGCTGGCGCGGGCGAGCGGGGCGACTGCCTCATCCGGGCGTCCGAGATTCAGGTAGGCCAGCCCGAGCAGATGCCAGCCGGGTGCAGCCGCGGGCCAGCGCATCGTGCACGCCGAGGCCTCGCGCACGAGCGCATCGAACTGACCGCGTTGCAACAGGGCGACCAGTGACTGGATCGGGGGTTGAGCGGGAGCGGGCCGGAAGGAAGTCATGGGCGGCGGGAAAGGCTGCAGGGGCGGCAAAGGCGTAAGTTTGCGGCAGCCCGGCGATGCGGGCAACCCGCCCCTGACCTGCTTCCAGCCGTTAGCGCTTCCCGCGGCTTAGTCGTTCCGCGCTTTCAGCGTCCGCTTGGGATAGATGTCGAAGCGGCTCGACTTGCCCTCGAGGGTGAAGCCCGGCGCCGGTCCAGCGATCGCCGGCGCCTTGCGCGGACGCTTGACCACCACCCGGTGGCTGGCCAGCGCCAGGGCTGCCGCGAGCAACGCCGGGGCATCGTCGTCGTCGCCGGCCAGAATGCGGAAGAGGCGCATCTCCTTCTTGACGAGCGCGCTCTTGTCGCGGTGCGGGAACATCGGGTCGAGGTAGATGACCTGCGGCGGTGGGGCCCGCCAGTCGGTCATGCGGGCAACGGCGTCGCCCGGCAGGAGATGCATGCGCGCGACGATCGGGGCCACTTCGCAGTCGTCCGCCGCCCGGCGCAGGCCGTCCTCGAGCAGGGCGGCGATGATCGGCTGGCGTTCCGCGAGGGAGACCGCGCAACCGAGCTGGGCGAGCACGAAGGCATCGCGGCCGAGGCCGGCCGTGGCGTCGAAGACCGAGGGACGGATTCCGGGCTGGATGCCGACGGCGCGGGCGATCATCTGCCCGCTGCCGCCGCCGAACTGGCGGCGGTGCGCCACCGCGCCGGACAGGAAGTCGACCCGCAGCGGGCCGGGAGTGCGCTCGCCGCGTTCGACAAGCTGCAGGCCGGCGGGATCGAGCCGCAGGGCGTGGCTGGCCTCGCCACCCAGCGGCAGGGCCAGGCGCACGGCGAGCGCGGCGGCGGCGTCGGCGAGTTGGGGGGCGCCGGCTTCGACGCACAGGCTTGGCGCGGGCAGGGAAGCGGTCATTGCGTAGCGTGCCGGACCGCAGTGGCCCGGGAAGTGAGGACAGCCGGCGATGGTCTCACGAGTCCGGCCCGCTGCCCAGCGTGCCGTTCAGGAACTGCACGAGAGCATCGAGCAGCCCGGCCGCGAGCGTGCCCATTCCGGTCGCAGCGCCGCGAAGCGGGCCCGCGCCGGCTGTTCGTCGTAGGGGTGGCGCAGAGTGTCGAGCAGAGCCTCAAGGAAAGTAGTGTCGCCCGCCTCGGCGTGCTCGATGGCCTGTTGCGCGAGGTAGTTGCGCGGCACGTAGCAGGGGTTGGCGCGGTTCATCGCCTCGCGCCGCGCCGCTGGCGGCCGGTGTTCCTGGGCTGTCCGGAGCGCGTAGCGGCGCAGCCAGTCGGAGAAGGCAGCGGCATGCCGCTGCGGGGGGTGATAGCAGGCGCTGGCCAGGGTCTCCGGTGTCGGGGCGGCGAGGTCGACATCCGCCAGGCGGCGGAAAAACAGGGTCATGTCCACTTCGGCTGCATGCAGCAGATCGAAGGCCTCGCCGACCAGTGTCTCATCCCCGGAGCGCCAGTCCCGCCAGCCGAATTTCGCGGCAAACACCGCGCGGGCGGCGCTGCTCCAGGCCGCATCGTAGGCCGCGATGCCGCCGGTCAGCGCGTCGTCGTCCGGGAACAGGGGGCGCAGTGCATCGGCCAGTCGCTCGAGATTCCAGCGCGCGACGTCCGGCTGACGGGCAAAGCAGTAGCGGCGGCCGGGCAGGTCGGTGGTGTTCGGGGTCCACTGCGGATCGAAATCGTCGATCCAGCCATAGGGACCGTAATCGATGGTGAGCCCGAGGATCGACATGTTGTCGGTGTTCATCACGCCATGCACGAAGCCGACACGCAGCCAGTGCGCCATCAGCACGGCGGTGCGCGCGCAGACCTCGGCGAACCACGCGGCCCGCCGGCGCGCCGGCGGGACATCCCGCAACGCGGGGAAGTCGCGATCGATGGTGAAGTCGACCAGGCGCTCGAGCAGCGCAAGGTCCTGTCGCGCGGCGAGCAGCTCGAAGTGGCCGAAGCGGGTGAAGCTGGGGGCCACGCGACAGACGATCGCCCCGGGCTCGGCTGCCGGACGGCCGTCGTAGAACATGTCGCGGAGCACCGTCTCGCCGCTGGCCACCAGGCTCAGCGCGCGCGTCGTCGGCACGCCCAGGTGGTGCATCGCCTCGCTGCAGAGAAATTCGCGCAGCGACGAACGCAACACGGCGCGACCGTCGGCCCGGCGCGCGTAAGGCGTCGGCCCGGCGCCCTTGAGCTGCAATTCCAGTCGTTGTCCGCCGGCGCCCATGGCCTCGCCGAGCGAGATCGCGCGACCGTCGCCCAGTTGCCCCGCCCAGTGGCCGAACTGGTGGCCGCCGTAGCAGGTGGCCCAGGGCTGCATGCCGGGCAGCAGAGCGTTGCCGGCGAGCACGGCAACCATGTCGGGGGCGCGCAGATCGTCGGCGGCGAGGCCGAGCAGGGCGGCGGCCTCCGGTGAGCAGGCCAGCAGGCGGGGCGCATCGACCGGGGTCGGGAGAACGTCCGACCAGCAGGCGCCGCGGACGCTCCGGACGAAGTTGCGCGGTTCCGGATCGCCCGGCAGTTCGTGCCGGAAGCGGTTGTCGAAGGTCAGCGAGGGCATGGCGGGCCGGGGCGGGGGGTGATCGCGCAGCGCGTGGATCGAGGTAGAGTCCGCCCGGGCGCCCGGGGTTCCCGGCTGCCGGGAAAAATGGCGTGCCCGCCGGGAGGCTTTCCCGGCGGGCGGGGGGTCAGTGCTGGTGCGGCGGCATGCCGGCGTGGTGGGTTTCCGCGGCGGCCAGGTGATGCAGCGCGGCGTGCGGATCGGGGTGCGGCGAGCGCTGGCCGATCCATTGCGGCAGCAGCGAGCCGGCGAACATGCCGAGCATCGACACGCCGAGGCCGATCAACTGCGGCGGCACCGGACTGGCTTCCCCGATCAGTGTCTCGACCAGCAGCCAGGAGCAGATGCCGCCGAAGATGGCGGCCAGCGCGCCCTGGGTCGTGGCGCGCTTCCAGAAGGCGCCGGCGAAGAGCGGCACGAAGGCGCCGGCCAGAGTGATCTTGTAGGCCGATTCGACCATGTGGAAGATCGACATTTCCGAGTTGAGCGCGTAGGCCAGTACGCAGCCCGCGAAACAGAGGATGGTCACGCGCATGGTGCGCAGGAAGGCGTGGTCGCCCATGCCGGGAAAGAAGCCGCGCACGATGTTCTCGGCAAACGACACCGAGGGTGCCAGCAGCGTTGCCGCCGAGCAGCTCATGATCGCCGAAATCACCGCTCCGAAGAAGATGACCTGCGCGAACAGCGGGGTGTGCTGCATCACCAGCGTCGGCAGCACGCGCTGTGAGTCCTCGGCGATCAGCCGGTTGAACAGTTCGGGATCGATCAGTGTCGCCGAGTAGGCGATGAACATCGGCACGAAGCAGAAGACGAAATAGATCGAGCCGCCGAGCAGCGAGCCGGTGATGGCGACCTTCGGACTCTTCGCCGAGGTGATGCGCTGGAAAACGTCCTGCTGCGGGATCGAGCCGAGCATCATGGTGATCCAGGCGCCGAGGAAGGTCAGCCACAGCCAGGGGTCGGCGGGAGGGAAAAAATCCAGCTTGCCGGCCGCCGCCGCGTGCTCGATGACCGGCATCACGCCGCCGGTCTGGCCGGAGACGATCGCGGCGATGTAGAGCAGGCCCGCGATGATGATGCCCATCTGCACGAAATCGAGCACAGCCACCGAGAGCATGCCGCCGAAGGTGGTGTAGGTCAGCACGATGGCCGCGCCGAGCACCATTCCCGCCTCCTCGCTCAGCGCGCCGTCGGTCACGAAGTTGAGAATCAGCCCCAGCGCCTTGATCTGTGCCGACACCCAGCCGAGATAGGAGATCACGATGGCCAGCGTGGTGAGTACCTCGACGGTGCGGTTGTAGCGCATCCGGTAGTAGTCGCCGAGGGTGATGATGTTCAGCCGGTAGAGTTTGGTGGCGAAGAAGAAACCGGCAATGATCAGGCACAGCGAGGAGCCGAAGGGGTCGGCGACGACACCGCCGAGTCCTTCCTTCACGAAGGTGGCGGAGACGCCGAAAATGGCTTCGGCGCCGAACCAGGTGGCGAAGACCGTGGCCATCACCACCGGTGTGGGCAGGTGACGGCCGGCGATGGCGAAATCCTTGGCGTTATGCACCCGCGTCGCGGCATACAGGCCGATGCCGATGGAGGCGAGGAGGTAGAAGGCGACGAACCAGATGAGCATGGCGGGGCTGGTGCGGGCGAGTGGGTTGGCGGGAGAGTCCGGGGTGCTTTTGGGCGGTGTTTAGCCCATAAAAAACAGCGCATTATACGGTTTTAACGAGCGCTGTCCCGACGTTTTTTCGCTCCTGCCCGGCAGCGGCGCCGGCATGGTAGCGGAGGGGCGATTTTCCAGCGTGCCGGACGTTGTCGCCGGGCGTGCGGCGGGCCTATGATGAACGCTGCGGGGATGTTCTGCGCAGAAGGCAAACGACAAGGAGGCAGACATGGGGTGGTTTGACAATCTCGGCTTGCGCGGCAAGCTGCTGGTCAATTTCCTGGTGAGCGGCGGCCTCCTGGTCGCAGCGCTGGTCTTCAGCCTGTTCCTGATCCGCGGGATCGGAACGGTCGCCAACGAGGTCTCGCAGGTCTGGGTCCCCTCGCTTCAGGCGAGCGCCAAGCTCAGCGAGCTGCGCCTGCGCTACCGCGTGCGCAGCCTGGAATACATGCTGCCGGGCAGTGCCGCCGAGAAGGAGAAGATCGAGGCGTCGCTGCGCGAGCTCGACGGGCTGGTGCAGTCCGAGCTCAAGGCCTATGAGCCCCTGATCTCGAGCGAGGATGAGCGGGCGGTCGTCCAGACCCTGGTCAAGGCGGTCGCCGCTTACCGCGCGGTGGTCGAGGAGGCGATCGCGCTGTCCAAGGCCGGCAGGGAGGAGGAGGCACAGCAGTTGCGCCGGACGAAATGGGTACAGGAGGCCAATCGCGTGCGCGATCAGACCGACGCCCTGCTCAAGATCAACCGGACGGGGGCTGACCGGGCTGCCGAGCAGTCGGCCAGCGCCGTTGCCCTGGCGACCCAAAGCGGCCTGGTGGCTCTGGCCCTCGGCGTGGCCCTTGCCCTGATCGCCTCCTACCTGGTCGCGCAGCGCATGGCAAGGCGCCTCGAAAGCGCGGTCGACACGGCGCGCCGCGTCGCCGGCGGCGACCTGCAAGGCGGAGTGCCCGCCACCGCGGGCGACGAGATCGGGCGGCTGGCCGCGGCGATGGGCGAGATGCAGCAATCGCTGCGTTCTGCGATGGGCGAAACCCGGGTGGGGGCCGAGCGTACTCTGGAGGCCTCCCGGCAGCTCAATCATGCCGTGCAGCAGATGAACCAGTCGGCCAGCATCCAGAGCGGCGCAGCGTCGGCCATTGCCGCCAATGTCGAGGAGCTGACGGTGTCGATCAACGTGGTCTCCGGCAATACCGGCGAGGCTGCCCGCCTGGCCCGCGATTCGGACGGTCAGGCGCGCGACGGGCACGCCGCGATCGAGCAGCTGGTCGGGCAGATCGGCCAGGTCGCGCAGGTGGTGAAGGATGCCGCCGAGCGGATCGCCGAACTGAAGAGCGAGTCGGAGAAGATTTCGAGCATCGTCGCGGTGATCCGCGAGATCGCCGACCAGACCAACCTGCTGGCGCTCAATGCGGCCATCGAGGCGGCACGGGCTGGCGAGCAGGGACGCGGTTTTGCGGTGGTCGCCGACGAGGTACGCAAGCTGGCCGAGCGGACGGCGCTGTCGACCGGGGAGATTGCTCAGATGGTGGGGGCCATCCAGCAGTCGACCGGGCAGGTGGTGGCGGGAGTCGGGCAGGGCGTCGAGTTGGTCGATGGCAGCGTGGCCTATGCGCACCAGGCCGGCGAGGCTATCGCCCGCCTGCGCGAGATGGCGCAGCGCGTCGCCGAGCTGATCGGCGACGTCGATACCGCGTTGCGCGAGCAGTCGGCGGCATCCACCGAGGTGGCGAAGAAGATCGAGGACATCGCTACGCAATCCGAGGAAGCGACGGCCATCGCCGGTGAAACGTCGCGCGCCGCCGATTCCCTCACGCAGACGGCGCACGGGCTGCAGCAGGTGGTCGGGCGCTTCCGTCTGTGACGGCGCGCCGCGCGCCACCGATCCGCTAGCGCTTGCGCAGCACCAGGCTGCCGATCGAGTAGCCGGCACCGAACGAGCAGATCACGCCGAGGTCGCCCGGTGCCAGGTCGGCGCGATGGCGGTGGAAGGCGATGATCGAGCCGGCCGAGGCGGTGTTGGCGAATTCGTCGAGGATCACCGGCGCCTCGTCGGCGCTCGCGTCGTGCCCGAGCAGGCGCTTGCCGATCAGCTGGTTCATCGCCAGGTTGGCCTGGTGCAGCCAGTAGCGGCGGATTCCGGTCGGTTCGAAACCGAGCGAGCGAACGTGCGTCGCGATGTGCTCGGCAGCCATCGGGCAGACCTCCTTGAACACCTTGCGCCCTTCCTGGCGAAACAGCTGGTCGCGGTCGTCCGGATCGCGATCCTCGCAGCGCGAGAGAAAACCGGCGTTGTTGCGGATGTTGTTGGAGAAGCTCGTGGCCAGCCGGGTGCCGAGCACTTCCCAAGCGTCGGGGGCGGTGGCCGTGTCTGCCCGCTCGACGAGCAGCGCCGTGCACACGTCGCCGAAGATGAAGTGGCAGTCGCGGTCCTGCCAGGCGAGGTGTGCCGAGCAGATTTCCGGATTGACCACCAGCGCGGCGCGCGCACTGCCGCTCTTCACGGCGTTGATCGCCTGTTCCAGCCCGAAGGTCGCCGACGAGCAGGCGACGTTCATGTCGTAGGCGTAGCCACCGGCGCCCAGCGCACCCTGGATCTCGATGGCCAGTGCCGGATAGGGACGCTGCATGTTGGAGGCGGCGCAGATCACCATGTCGATGTCGGCTGCGTCGCGACCGGCGCTGGCCAGGGCCTGTCGCGCGGCGGCGACGGCGATCTCGGCCTGCAGCGAGAGGGTCTCGTCCGGGCGCGGCGTCAGCCGCGGGCGCATGCGCTGCGGATCGAGCACGCCGGCCTTGTCGACCACGTAGCGCTGCCGGATGCCGGAGGCCTTTTCGATGAATTCGGCCGAGGACGCCGGTACGGCGGCCAGCGTGCCGGCCGCGATGGCTGCGGCATTGGCGTCGTTGAAGCGTGTGGCGTAGGCGTTGAACGCAGCCACGAGTTCCTCGTTGCTGAGGGTTTCCGGCGCGACCCACAGGCCGGTGCCGCTGATGACGACGGGATTCATGTGGCGAATTTGTTAAACGGTTGTTTAAATCGGATGACGGCGACGATAGCACAGGCGCCCGGGTGCCGCGAGTAACGTCGGGGCGGGGGGCTCAGGCGGTGCCTGAGAGAGCCTCGCGCAGGCGTGCGGCGTGCGTCTCGAGAAGCTCGCGCGGCGGGTTCCGGCGTGGCCAGATCAGGCCGACGCCATCGTCCCGGTGGCGCGGAACGACGTGCAGATGGAAATGAAAGACGGTCTGCTCGCCGGCACGACCGTTGGCCTGCAGCAGCATGATGCCGGGCGGATCGAAGGCGGCCTGGATGGCGTGCGCGACGCGCTGTGCGGTGTGCATCGCCGCCGCCGCCTCGGCGGCGGTCAGGTCGAGCAGCGTCGCCGCGTGGCGGCGGACGGCGACCAGGGTATGTCCGGGGTTCAGCTGGCCGAGATCCATGAAGGCGACGGTCAGCTCGTCCTCGTAGACGCGGGCGGCCGGCAGTTCGCCGGCGATCAGCCGGCAGAAGATGCACTGGCCGGGGGGCGGGGTGTCGATGTCGAGCGGCATGGCAGGTCTCTCTCCCGCAGGGCGGGGGGGTCAGAGGAAGGTCAGGACGAGAGCCGCGGCGAGCAGCGCAGCGATCGCGGCGAGCAGGCGGTTTTGCCGGCGCTGCTGGGCGACGAGCTCGGCCAGCAGCGGGGCAGGGTCGGCATGCGCCGGCCGGGCCAGCGCCTGGTGCACGAGACGCGGCAGTTGCGGGAGCGCGCGCGCCCAGTTCGGTGCTTCCAGTTCCAGCGTCTTCTTCAGTCCGCGCCAGCCGAGTTGTTCGCTCATCCAGCGCTCGAGGAAGGGCTTGGCGGTCTTCCAGAGATCGAGATCGGGGTCGAGCTGGCGGCCGAGTCCCTCGATGTTGAGCAGCGTCTTCTGCAGCATGACCAGCTGCGGCTGGATCTCGACGTTGAAGCGGCGCGAGGTCTGGAAGAGCCGCAGCAGCACGCGGCCGAAGGAGATTTCGCGCAGCGGGCGGTCGAAGATCGGTTCGCAGACCGCGCGGATCGCTGCCTCGAACTCGTCCACGCGGGTGTCGGCCGGCGCCCAGCCGGCCTCGATGTGCGCCTGAGCAACGCGCTTGTAATCGCGCTGGAAGAAGGCCAGGAAATTCTGCGCGAGGTAGTTCTTGTCCACGTCGGTCAGCGTGCCGACGATGCCGAAGTCGAGCGCGATGTACTTGCCGTGGTGCACGGGGTCGGTGGCGACGAAGATATTGCCGGGATGCATGTCGGCGTGGAAGAAACCGTCGCGGAAAACCTGCGTGAAGAAAATTTCGACACCGGCGCGCGACAGCGCGGCGAGGTCGATGCCGGCCGCGACCAGCGCATCCTTCTGGCTGATCGGAATGCCGCGCATGCGCTCCATGACCATCACCGTGGTCGTGCAATGGTCCCAGTGGACCTCGGGCACCTGCAGCAGCGTCGAGCCGGCGAAGTTGCGGCGCAGCTGCGAGCAGTTGGCCGCTTCGCGCATCAGGTCGAGCTCGTCGTAGAGATACTTGGCGAATTCGGCCACCACCTCGCGCGGCTTCAGTCGTTTGCCGTCCGACCAGACGCGCTCGAGCAGGCCGGCCAGCGTGTCGAGCAGCGCGAGGTCGTGCGCGATCACCGCACGCATGTCCGGTCGCAGGATCTTGACCGCCACCTCGTATCCGCCGTCTTCCGGGCGCAGGCGGGCGAAATGCACCTGCGCGATCGAGGCGCTGGCCTCGGGGACGGGGTTGAATTCGGCAAAGACCTCGCTCGCCGGCCGGCCATAGGCGGCCTGGATCTGCGCCAGTGCCTGCTCCGAGGAAAAGGGTGGCACGCGGTCCTGCAGCCTGGCCAGTTCGTCGGCCAGGGCCGGCGGCAGCAGGTCGCGCCGGGTGGAGAGCACCTGGCCGAACTTGACGAAGATCGGCCCCAACGCTTCCAGCGCGAGGCGCAGGCGGACCTCCGGTGGCTGTTCGAAGCGCCGCCAGAAATGCACGAGGCGCGAGAGCGCCGCCAGGCGGCCGCTCGGCTCGTGTTCGAGAATCATCTCATCGAGGCCGTAGCGGCTGGCTACGCGGAGGATCCTGGCAAGGCGGAAGAGTCGCATCGGAAGCTCGGGCGGCACCCGGAGGCGGGCAAAGGCGGAAGTTTACCCGAATGCCGGGCGTGCCCGGCGGTGCATCGGCGAGGTCGGTGACTACAGCCCGAGGGCGGGGTTGCTGAAGGCGATCTGTTCACCGTCCAGCCGATAGGCCAGGAAGCGGTCGACGATGCCGCCCTGGATCGATTTCACCATCAGCTCAAGCGCTTCCTGGGTCTCTCCTTCGTCCGGCAGGGCCCTGCCGCGGCCGCCCAGGCAGCCGACGAACACCACGTCCCACGACTGGCCGGTCTGGCGCGATTCCTCGACCAGCGCCGCGAAGCTCGGCACCTCGTCGGGGATCTTGTCGACGAACATCACCGGCGCCAGCGCGCCGCCCTCGCCGCGCGCGAAACGCTCGCGCTCGGCCGCCGTCGCCTCCTCCGGCAGTTCGGCGCGGGTGAAGACGAAGAGCAGGCGCTGCGGGTCGGGTTGCTGGCGCGCGGCGCGCAGGAGATCGGCAAAGCTGGTGATGTTCATGGGCGGTTCCCTTCGGGCAGAATCCATCGAGGGCGCTAGCTTGCCACAAATTCCGCTGCCGTCCCGTGCCGCGCGGGCACGACGGGCGCGCGACCGCCGGCGTATAATCGCCGCCTTGCTCCATTTTCAGGCTTCCGCATCCGCCATGAATCACGACATCAAAGCCCATCTCGTCGACCTGATGCGCGCCGCGCTGCAGAGCGTCGTTCCGGCCGAGGCCGGCACCCCGGTCGCGCTGGAGCGCCCCAAGCAGGCCGCACACGGCGATTTTTCCTGCAACGTCGCCATGCAGCTGGCGCGCGCGCTCAAGCGCAACCCGCGCGAGCTGGCCCAGCTGCTGCTTTCCGAGATCCCGCCCTCGCCGCTGGTCGCACGTGTGGAAATCGCCGGTGCCGGCTTCATCAACTTCCACCTGCAGCCGGCGGCCAAGCGCGAAGCCGTGCGCGCCGTGCTGGCCCAGGGCGAGGCCTTCGGCCGCTCGCCGGCCGGTGCCGGTCGCAAGGTGCAGGTCGAGTTTGTCTCGGCCAACCCCACCGGCCCGCTGCACGTCGGCCACGGACGCGGGGCCGCCTACGGCGCTTCGCTGTCGAGTCTGCTCGCCTTCGCCGGCTGGGATGTGACGCGCGAGTATTACGTCAACGACGCCGGCCGCCAGATGGACATCCTTGGCCTGTCGACCTGGCTGCGCTATCTGGACAGCTATGGCGAGACCATTCCCTTTCCGCCCAACGCCTACCAGGGCGACTACGTGCGCGAGATGGCGCAGCAGATGCGTCGTGCGCATGGCGACAAATACCTGCGGCCGGCCGCGGCCGTCCTCGCCGGCACGCCCGGCCTGCCCGATCGCGAGCGCAGCGACGACGAGGCGAAGCAGCAGCGCGAACTGCACCTGGACGCGCTGATCGGCAACGCCAAGGATCTGCTCGGCCCCGACTGGCCCTACGTGCATGCCCATGCCCTGACCGAGCAGCTGGCCGACTGCCGCGACGATCTCGAACAGTTCGGCGTGCATTTCGACGTGTGGTTCTCCGAGAAGTCGCTGTTCGACACCGGGCTCGTCGCCCGCTGCGTCGAGCGCCTGGAGCAGGCCGGCCACCTCTACGTGCAGGACGGTGCGAAGTGGTTCAGGTCGACGGCCTTCGGTGACGAGAAGGACCGCGTGGTGCAGCGCGAGAACGGTCTGTACACCTACTTCGCCTCCGATATCGCCTATCACCTCAACAAGTACGAACGTGGTTTCGAGCGCATCATCAACATCTGGGGCGCCGATCACCACGGCTACATTCCGCGCGTGCGCGGCGCCATCGCCGCGCTCGGGCTGGCGCCCGAGGTGCTCGACGTGGCGCTGGTGCAGTTCGCGGTGCTCTACCGCAATGGACAGAAGGCCTCGATGTCGACCCGTTCGGGCGATTTCGTCACCCTGCGCGAGCTGCGCGGCGAGGTCGGCAACGATGCCTGCCGCTTCTTCTACGTACTGCGCAAGTCCGACCAGCACCTGGATTTCGACCTCGATCTCGCCAAGAGCCAGTCGAACGAGAACCCGGTCTATTACATCCAGTACGCCCACGCCCGGGTCTGCTCGGTGCTCGCGCAGTGGGGCGGCGACGAGGCGCGGCTGGCGCAGGCCGACCTGGCGCGTCTCGACAACCCCCGCGAGCTGGCCCTGATCGGCATGCTCGGCGAATTCCCGGAAATCATCGAGGCCGCCGCCGCCGATCTTGCGCCGCATGCCATCGCCTTCTATCTCAAGGACCTGGCCGCCGAATTTCACAGTTACTACAATGCCGAACGCATGCTGGTCGACGATGCCGCCCTGCGCGATGCGCGCATCGCGCTCGCCGCCGCCGTCCGCCAGGTGATCCGCAACGGCATGGCGATCCTCGGCGTCAGCTGTCCGCAATCGATGTGAGCAAGGGAACCCCATGAGTCGTGACCTGAAACCGCGTCGCCAGAACAAGACCGCCGGCCGCAGGAAATCCGGCGGCGGCACCCTGCTCGGGCTGTTCATCGGGCTGGTGATCGGCGTGCTCGCCGCCGCCGCCGTGGTCTGGTACATCAACAAGACGCCGGTGCCTTTCACCACCCGGCAGGCGCCTCCGCCGGCCAGCAACGCGCGGCCGCAGGGCACGGCACCGCTGCCGCTGCCCGGCAAGCCGGGCGATCCGGCACCGCAGGGCGGCGACAAACCCCGTTTCGACTTCTACAAGATCCTGCCAGGCGACGCCGAGGCGATTCCCGATCCGAAGCCGGCCGATCCCAAGGCCAAGCCGTCCGCCGAGGCGCCCCCCAGGGAGGCGCTTTACCTGCAGGCCGGTTCCTTCCAGAATGCGGGCGATGCCGACAACCAGAAGGCCCGCCTGGCGATGCTCGGCGTCGAGGCGAGCATCCAGCAGGTGATGCTGCAGGACAAGGTCTGGTACCGTGTGCGACTCGGCCCCTTTACGAAAATCGACGACCTGAACCGCACCCGCACCGAACTGGCCAAGCAGGGTGTCGAGGCCAGCGTGGTCAAGAAAGACTGACAAGGAGATGACGATGTTCAAACGCCACATCGGCTGGCTGTTCGCCGCCGCGCTTTCTCTGCTCGCCTTCGCCGCCCAGGCGCAGACACCGCTGACGGTCGGTCGCGACTACGTGCCGATCGATCCGGTGCAGGCCACCGAGAACCCGGCGGGAATCGAGATCGTCGAGTTCTTCTCCTACGGCTGCCCGCACTGTGCCGAATTTCACGCGCCGCTCGGGCAGTGGGCGGCCAAACTGCCCAAGGACGTGACCCTGCGGCGCGTGCCGGTGTCCTTCGGGCGCCCGCAGTGGGCGGCGCTCGCCAAGCTCTACTACGCCCTCGAGCTGACCGGCGACCTGGCCCGGCTCGACAGCGCCGTCTTCCATGCCCTGCACGGCCGGGGGCTGCGCCTGTACGACGACAAGAGCATCGTCGAATGGGTCGGCAACCAGGGCGTCGATACCAAGAAGTTCACCGAGGTTTACAACTCCTTCGGCGTGATCAGCAAGGTCAAGCGCGGCGATCAGCTGGCGCAGGAAACCCGCATCCAGGGCGTGCCGGCGCTGGCCGTCGATGGCCGCTACCTGGTGGTCGGCAAGGAGATTTCCGGTTTCCCCGCGCTGCTTTCGCTGACTGACCGGGTGATCGACAAGGTGCGCGCCGAGAAGGCCAAGCCGGGCAAGGGCGCCGAGCCGGCCAAGGCACGGAAGTAAGCGGCGCTCGCGCCGCCAGTCCGTCGTGCGGCGTCCGCCCGTCGTCGTCATCACCGGCGCCTCGTCCGGCATCGGTCGCGCGCTGGCCCTGCACTACGCGGCGGCTGGCGCCACGCTCGGGCTGATGGCGCGGCGCGAGACGCTGCTGCTCGAGCTGGTCGCCCCGCTGCGGGCCGCCGGGGCTGCGGCGGTCAGCTGTCACCCCCTCGATGTCACCGATGCCGACGATCTGCGCGCGGCGGCCGGCGAATTCATCGCTCGCTTCGGCGCGCCGGACATCGTCATCGCCAGCGCCGGCGTGTCGGTCGGCACCCTGACCGAGCACGGCGAAGATCTGGCCGCCATCCGCCGCGTGCTCGACGTCAACGTGTTCGGCATGGCGGCGACCTTCGCGCCCTTCATCGATGCGATGCGCCGGGCCGGCTGCGGCCGGTTGGTCGGCGTCGCCTCGGTGGCCGGCATTCGCGGCCTGCCCGGCGCTGAGGCCTACAGTGCCTCGAAGGCGGCCGCCATCGCCTACCTGGAAAGCCTGCGTCTCGAAATGCGTGGCTCGGGCGTGCGTGTGGTGACGCTCTGTCCGGGCTATATCGAAACACCGATGACCGCCGTCAATCCCTACCGCATGCCCTTCCTGCTGCCGGCCGACGAAGCGGCACGCCGCTTCGCCCGCGTCATCGCCCGTGGCAGCAGCTATGCCGTGGTGCCCTGGCCGATGGGTATCGTGGCGAAATGCCTGCGCCTGCTGCCGAACGCGCTCTACGACCGGCTGTTTGCGCGGGCGCCGCGCAAACCGCGCGGTCTCGCCGTCTGAGCGGCACCGCAGCCCGCCATGCGGGCAGAAATTGACCAAAATCAACAGGCTGGCGTGCGACCCCGGTATACTTGCCCCCTTTCGTTCCGATCCGCCGAACCATTCCCCATGCAGCGCCAGAAACTCCCCGAACTGATCTGCCCGGCCGGCAGCCTGCCGGCGCTCAAGGCCGCGGTCGATAACGGTGCCGATGCCGTCTATCTCGGCTACAAGAACGACACCAATGCCCGCAATTTCGCCGGCCTCAACTTCGACGAGAAGACCCTGGGCGAGGGCGTGCGCTATGCGCAATCGCGCGGCCGGCACGTGCTGATGGCGATCAATACCTTCCCGCAGCCCGGGCGCGAGGCCGACTGGCAGCGCGCCGTCGATGGCGCGGCCGCGCTTGGCGTCGATGCCGTGATCCTTGCCGACGTCGGCCTGCTCGACTACGCCAGCCGTCGCCATCCGGACCTGCGTCTGCACCTCTCGGTGCAGGGCTCGGCGACCAGCTACGAGGCGGTCAATTTCGCCCAGCGCGAGTTCGGCGTGCGCCGCGCCGTGCTGCCGCGCGTGCTGACGTTGGCCCAGGTCGAGCACGTGATCCGCAACACCACGGTCGAGATCGAGGTGTTCGGCTTCGGCAGCCTGTGCGTGATGAACGAGGGGCGCTGCTGGCTGTCGTCCTACGCCACCGGCGAGAGTCCCAATACCGTCGGCGCCTGTTCGCCGGCCAAGTACGTGAAGTGGGAGAAGTCGCCCGGGCAGATGACGACGCGTCTCAACGGGGTGCTGATCGACCGCTTCGGCGACGACGAGCCGGCCGGCTATCCGACGCTCTGCAAGGGACGCTTCGAGGTCAACGGCGAGACCTACTACGCGCTGGAGGAGCCGACCAGCCTCAACGTCCTGGAAATCCTGCCGGAAATCGCCCGCATCGGTGTCGCGGCGATCAAGGTCGAGGGGCGCCAGCGCAGTCCGGCCTACGTCACCCAGGTGACGCGGACCCTGCGTGCCGCGCTCGACGCGCTGGCGCGCGAGTCGGAGCGTTACCACGTCAAGCCGGCCTGGCAGGCCGAGCTGGCCAAGGTCTCCGAAGGCAACCAGGCGACCCTCGGCGCCTACAACCGGCCTTGGAGATAAGCGCATGAAGCTCGCACTCGGTCCGCTGCTCTACTTCTGGCCCAAGCAGGAGGTTCTCGAGTTCTACGCCGCGATGGCGCAGAACCCGGCCCTCGACATCATCTACGTCGGCGAGGTCGTCTGTTCGCGTCGCCAGCAGCTGCGCGTGACCGACTGGATCGGTCTGGCGCGTGATCTCACCGATGCCGGCAAGCAGGTCGTCGTCTCGGCGCAGGCCCTGCTCGAATCGGAGAGCGACCTGAAGGCGCTGCGCCGCCTGATCGACGAGGCCGGCTGCATGGTCGAGGCCAACGACCTCGGCGCGGTGAACGTCGCCGCTGGTCGCCCCTTCGTCGCCGGTCCGCACCTCAACATCTACAACAGCGGCACGCTCGCCACCTACGCGCGCTACGGGCTGCGGCGCTGGGTGCCGCCGCTGGAGGCCGACCGTGCCCTGGTCGAGAACCTGCACCGGAACCGGCCTCCGGGGGTCGAGACCGAAGTCTTCGTCTTCGGCAAGCTGCCGCTGGCCTTCTCGGCGCGCTGCTTCACCGCCCGGCACTACAACCTGAACAAGGATGACTGCCAGTTCCGCTGCCTCGATCACCCCGAGGGGATGACGCTGAAGACCCGCGAAGGCCAGCCCTTCCTGGCGATCAATGGTATCCAGACGATGTCGGCGCAGAGCTACAATTTGCTGCGCGAGGTGCCGGACATGCGCGCAATGGGCATCGACATCCTGCGGATCAGCCCGCAGCCCCGGCACATGGACGACATTCTCGGCGCCTTCGACAAGGCCCGCCGTGGCGTGGCGGTGGACGTCGAAACGCAGACCTGGAGCAGCGAGGGTCAGGTCGACGGCTACTGGTTCGGCGAGGCGGGGATCCGCCAGCACCACCAGTCCGCGCTCGCGCAACTGCAAGGAGCATGATCATGAGGCAGGCCTTCAGCATCCCCCGTTTCCAGTTGCCCGCCTTCGTCTCGGCGATCGGCACCCGCTTGCCGCAATGGCCGCACGCGCTGGCGCTGACCGCCGCACTCAACGCCGCGGCGCGCATGAAGCTGCTGCCGCAGGACAGCCTGGCGACGCTCGAGGGCCGTTCCTTCCTCGTCGAGGTGCTCGACACCGGCGGCACGGCCTGCTTCACCTACCGCGCGGGGTTCTTCCGCCCGCTGTTCGGTGCACCGGCCACTCCGGATCTCGCCTTCCGCGCCAACCTCTCGGCGTTCCTGCAGCTGCTGACGCGGCAGGAGGATCCCGACACGCTGTTCTTCAACCGCGAGCTGTCGATCGAGGGGGACACCGAGCTTGGGCTCGTCGTCAAGAACATGCTCGATGCGATCGAGTGGCCGAAGCTGCCCGGTCTGCCGCGCCCCCATCACTGACCGCCACGCGGGCGCCCGCAGTCCTGCCGGCCCGGCTTGCCAAGACCCCGTCGTTCCAGTAACTTGCCGGTTCGCGTTGGGGGTGCCGCGGCCACGCGCCACGGCTGAGAGAGTCCCTTTGAACCTGTACGGGTCATGCCGTCGTAGGGAAGCGGAACTCCAGCCGTCCTGCCCGGTCCCTTGCGCATCCGCCGTATCGCCGCACCGGCATCACCTCACCGCAAGGACACCCCCATGAACGCCACCGAGAAATTCGTCGCCGCCCACGCCCACGTGGACGCCGCTGCGATCGCCCCGCTGCCCAATTCGCGCAAGATCCATGTCGCGGGGTCGCGTCCGGATATCCGGGTGCCGATGCGGGAAATCTCCCAGGACGACACGCCGACGGCCTTCGGGGGCGAGAGGAATCCGCCGGTCTTCGTTTATGACTGCTCCGGCCCTTATTCCGACCCGGCGGCACGGATCGACATCCGCAACGGCCTGCCGGCACTGCGCGCGCCGTGGATTGCCGAGCGCGGCGACACCGAGCAGCTGCCCGACCTGACTTCCGAATACGGTCGCCAGCGCGCTGCCGACAAGAGCCTCGACGAACTGCGCTTCCCGGGTCTGCACCGCAAGCCCCTGCGCGCCAGGCCGGGCATGAACGTCAGCCAGATGCACTACGCGCGCAAGGGCATCATCACCCCGGAGATGGAGTTCGTCGCCATCCGCGAGAACAACAACCGCGCGGCCTACATCGAATCGCTGCGCCAGAGCGGGCCGCAGGGAGAGAAACTGGCCAAGCTGCTCACCCGCCAGCATCCCGGCCAGAACTTCGGTGCCAGCATCCCGGCCGAGATCACGCCGGAATTCGTGCGCAGCGAAGTCGCCCGCGGGCGCGCGATCATTCCGAACAACATCAACCATCCGGAATCCGAGCCGATGATCATCGGCCGCAACTTCCTCACCAAGATCAACGCCAACATCGGCAACTCGGCGCTCGGCTCGTCGATCCAGGAAGAAGTCGAGAAGATGACCTGGTCGATCCGCTGGGGCGGCGACACGGTGATGGACCTGTCGACCGGCAAGAACATCCACGAGACGCGCGAGTGGATCATCCGCAACAGCCCGGTGCCGATCGGCACGGTGCCGATCTACCAGGCGCTGGAAAAGGTGAACGGCAAGGCCGAGGAGCTGACCTGGGAGATCTTCCGCGACACGCTGATCGAACAGGCCGAGCAGGGCGTCGACTACTTCACCATCCACGCCGGCGTGCTGCTGCGCTACATCCCGATGACCGCCAGCCGCATGACCGGCATCGTTTCGCGCGGCGGCTCGATCATGGCCAAGTGGTGTCTCGCGCACCACAAGGAGAGCTTCCTCTACACGCACTTCGAGGACATCTGCGAGATCATGAAGGCCTACGACGTCGCCTTCTCGCTCGGCGACGGCCTGCGCCCCGGCTCGATCTACGATGCCAACGACGAGGCGCAGCTGGGCGAGCTGAAGACCCTCGGCGAGCTGACCGGGATCGCCTGGCAGCACGACGTGCAGACCATCATCGAGGGCCCCGGCCACGTGCCCATGCATCTCATCAAGGAGAACATGGACCTGCAGCTCGACTACTGCAAGGAAGCCCCGTTCTACACCCTCGGCCCGCTGACCACCGACATCGCGCCGGGCTACGACCACATCACCAGCGGCATCGGCGCCGCGATGATCGGCTGGTACGGCACGGCGATGCTCTGCTACGTGACGCCGAAGGAGCACCTCGGCCTGCCGGACAAGAACGACGTCAAGGAAGGCATCATCACCTACAAGCTCGCCGCGCACGCCGCCGACCTCGCCAAGGGCCACCCGGGCGCACAGATCCGCGACAACGCCCTTTCAAAGGCGCGCTTCGAGTTCCGCTGGGAAGACCAGTTCAACCTCGGTCTCGATCCGGACAAGGCACGCGAGTTCCACGACGAGACGCTGCCCAAGGAATCGGCCAAGGTCGCCCACTTCTGCTCGATGTGCGGCCCGCAGTTCTGCTCGATGAAGATCTCGCAGGACGTGCGCGAGTTCGCCGCACAGCAGGGGCTCGACGAGCAGGCGGCCCTGCAGAAGGGCATGGAGACCAAGGCTGTCGAATTCGTCCGGAGCGGCGCCGAGGTGTACCGCAAGCTCTGACGGGGCGCCGTCAATGGACTGCCGTCCGGACTGCGCGGCCTGCTGCATCGCGCCCTCGATCGCCAGCCCGATGCCCGGCCACCCGCGTGGCAAGCCGGCTGGCGTGCCGTGCGCCAACCTCACGACGGATCGTCGTTGCGGGCTCTGGGGCAACCCGGCGCGGCCGGCCTGCTGCGCTGGCCTGCAGCCCTCGTCCGAGATGTGCGGCGATTCGCGCGAGCAGGCCCTGCGCTGGCTCGGCGTGCTCGAGGAAATGACGCGGCCATAGGGTAGAATCGCCCTCCCGTCCCTTTCCGGAACCCCGCCGTGGATTTCACGCTGCTCAGCAAGGCCCTGCTCCTCGGCATCGTCGAGGGCCTCACCGAATTCCTGCCGGTGTCGAGCACCGGCCATCTGATCATCGTCGGCGATCTGATCGGCTACAACGACGAGACCAGCAAGGTGTTCAAGATCGTCATCCAGCTGGCCGCCATCCTTGCCGTCTGCTGGGATTACCGCGCCCGCCTGCTGGGGGTTGCCTGCGGCCTCGGCCGCGACCCGGCGGCCAACCGCTTCGCCGGCCTGTTGCTGGTCGGCTTCCTGCCGGCCGCCGTGCTCGGCTTCCTCTTCCACTCGACGATCAAGTCCGCGCTGTTCAATCCGCTGACCGTGGCAACGGCGCTGATCGCCGGCGGTGTGCTCATCCTCTATCTCGAAAAGCGCGCCTACCATCCGCGCATCGACACGGTGGACGCGATGCGCTGGCCGGAAGCGCTGAAGGTCGGTTTCGCGCAGGCGCTGGCAATGATTCCGGGCACCTCGCGCTCGGGGGCGACGATCATGGGCGGGCTGGTCTTCGGCCTGTCGCGCCGCGCTGCGGCCGAGTTTTCCTTCTTTCTCGCCATCCCGACCATGCTCGCGGCGACGGTGTACGACGTCTACAAGAACTGGGCGCTGCTGCGCGCCGACGACCTGCCGGTCTTCGCGGTCGGTTTCATCGCCTCCTTCCTGGCCGCGATGTGGGCCGTGCGCGCCTTCATCCATTTCGTCTCGGCCCATACCTTCGTGGTGTTCGCCTGGTACCGTATCGCCTTCGGCCTGCTGGTTCTGCTCAGCTGGCGTACCGGGATGGTGGAATGGACGACCTCCTGATTCCGATGTCCTCGCCGCAGCTGCTCTACCTTCACGGCTTCCGTTCCTCCCCGCAGAGTTGGAAGGCGCGCCTCGTCGGCGAGGCGCTGGATGCCCGCGGGCTCGTCGACCGCTTCCACTGTCCGGCGCTTTCGCACGATCCCGTACGGGCGATCGCCCAGGCCGAGGCGGTGCTGGCCCGGCACGGACCGTGCACCCTGGTCGGCAGTTCGCTGGGCGGCTACTACGCTACCTGGCTGGCCGAACGGCATGGCCTGCGCGCGGTGCTGATCAACCCGGCCGTCGTCGCGCCGCGCACGCTGGCCGACTACATCGGCCCGCAGTGCAACCTGTACACCGGCGAGATCTTCGAGTTCACCCAGGCGCATGTCGACGCCCTGCAGGCGCTGAGCGTTGCCACCCTCGATCCGGCGCGCTACTGGCTGCTGGTCGAGACCGGCGACGAGGTCCTCGACTACCGGCACGCCGTCGAACGCTACGCCGGCGCCCGCCTGACGGTGCTGCCGGGCGGCGATCACGGCTTCACCCGGTTTCCCGAATACCTGCCGCAAATACTTGAATTCGCCGGGTTATAATCCAGACGATGCATGTCCTTTTCGAAGAAGACGGCGCCTTCAAGACCGGCACCATCCTGACCGACAACGAAGCCACGTTGCAGGTCGAGATGCCCTCCGGCAAGCGCGCCAAGATCAAGTCCGGCAACGTCCTGCTGCGCTACAAGGAACCGGCGCCGGGCGAGTTGCTGGAGAAGGCCGAAGCCCTGGCGACGGGGATCGAGGCGGAGTTCCTTTGGGAGTGCGCGGGGGATGGCGAATTTTCTTTTGGTGATCTTGCCGACGAATATTTCGGAGGCGGCCGTGCCGCCACGCCGGTCGAAGCGGCTGCGCTCCTGCTTGCCCTACATTCAGCACCCATCCACTTCCACCGCAAGGGCAAGGGGCGTTTCCGCAAGGCCCCTCCCGACATTCTCGCAGCTGCTCTGGCCGGTCTTGAAAAGAAGCGTCAGCAGGCGTTAGCCATCGAGCGCATGGTCGAGGCGCTGAAGGCCGGAACGCTGCCCGCCGAATTTCCGCCGCTGCTTTCCCAGCTGCTCTACAAGCCCGACCGCAATCGCCCGGAAACCAAGGCACTGGAAGCCGCCTGTGCCGAAACCGGGCTCTCGGCGCCACAACTGCTGCAGCGCTGCGGAGCGATCCGCTCGGCGCACGATTACCATTTCCAGCGCTTTCTGCTCGAGCACTTTCCGCAGGGCACGGCTTTCCCGGCAGTCGATCTGCCCGCCCTGCCGGACGCGCTGCCGCGCGCCGCCGTCGCCGCCTTCTCGATCGACGATGCCGCCACCACCGAGATCGACGACGCCTTCTCGCTGGAAACGCTGCCGGGGATCGGCTGGCGCGTCGGCATTCACATCGCCGCGCCGGGGCTCGGCATCGTGCCCGGCTCGCCGCTTGACGCCATCGCGCGCGCGCGCCTGTCGACGGTGTACATGCCGGGCAACAAGATCACCATGCTGCCGGACGCCGTCGTCGAGCGCTACACCCTGGCCGCCGGCCGCGATTGTCCGGCGCTTTCGCTTTACCTGACCGTCACCTCTTCCTTCGAGATCACGGCGCACGAATCGCGCATCGAGATCGTCCCCGTCGTCGCCAACCTGCGCCACCACGACGTTGAGCCGGTGTTCAACGAGGCGACGATCGCTGCCGGGTTCGCCGGGATTGACGAGTTCCCCTTCCGCGCCGAACTTCTCACCCTCTGGCGGCTGGCCAGCGCCTGCGAGGGGCGGCGTGGCAAGCCCTCGGCGGTGCAGGGGATCAACGACTACAACTTCGCCATCGACGGCGACCTCGCCGACCCGGAAAACTGCCGTGTCGGTATCAGCGAGCGCAAGCGCGGCAGCCCCCTGGACAAGCTGGTCGCCGAACTGATGATCGTCGCCAACAGTACCTGGGGCGGCCTGCTCGCCGAACGGGGGATCGCCGCCATCTATCGCGCCCAGACCGCCGGCAAGGTGCGCATGACCACCTCGCCACTCCCGCACGAGGGCCTCGGCGTGGCGCAGTACGCCTGGTCCTCGTCGCCGCTGCGGCGCTACGTCGACCTTCTCAACCAGTGGCAGCTGATTGCCTGCATCAACGGCGACACGCCGCACTTCGCCGCGCGCTCCGACGCCCTGTTCGCCGCAATGCGCGACTTCGACCTGACCTATGCCGCCTACGCCGAATTCCAGCGCGGCATGGAGCGCTACTGGTGCCTGCGCTGGCTGCGCCAGGAAGGCATCGCGACGCTCGGCGCGACGATCCGGCGCGAGAACCTGGTCAAGCTCGATCCGAACTCGATTGCCGCTACCTCGAGACGCTGACGGTGGACGAAGCGCCCGCGGCGGACGAGGCCGCCGTGGACGAGATCGACTGAGATGGGCACGGCGACCCTCCGCGCCACCCCGCCCGCCGCCGAGCGCACCCTCTGGCTGGCGATCGGCGCCTCGCTGCTGCTGCACGGCCTGCTGCTGTCGCTGCATTTCCGCTTCCCCGAGGCCTCCCGCGCGATGCAGGACAAGGCGCTCGACATCATCCTGGTCAATAGCCGCTCGGCGCACCGGCCGTCGGATGCGCAGGCCCTGGCGCAGGCGAATCTGGACGGCGGCGGCAACGCCGACGACAAGCGGCGGGCGAAGACGCCGCTGCCGCCCTCGGCGCGCCAGCAGAGCGGCGCGGAAATCGAGCAGGCCCGGCGTCGCGTGCAGGAACTCGAGGCGCAGCAGCAACGCCTGCTCAGCGAGGCCAAGAGCCGCAGCACGGTGGCACCGCAGCCACAGCGCGAGGCGCAGCCGGAGCCGACGCCGGGCGTCAGCGGCCGCGACCTCGCGCAGAGCGCCATGGCCATGGCCCGTCTCGAGGCCGAGATCTCGCGCAACGTGGACGAGTACAACAAGCGCCCGCGCAAGAAGAACGTCGGAGTGCGCGCAGAGGAATACCGCTTTGCCCGTTACGTCGAGGACTGGCGGCTCAAGGTCGAGCGCATCGGTACCCTGAACTACCCCGAGGCCGCGCGCGGCAAGCTGTACGGCAGCCTGCTGCTGAGTGTGACGATCCGCAGC
Source organism: Rhodocyclaceae bacterium (assembly GCA_026646875.1). Lineage (GTDB taxonomy): Bacteria > Pseudomonadota > Gammaproteobacteria > Burkholderiales > Rhodocyclaceae > 66-26. The sequence goes on from JAPKHL010000020.1 coordinate 33,957, forward strand.
GACGGCAGCGTCGAACGGGTCGAGATCAACCGCTCGTCCGGGCACCGGATCCTCGACGACGCAGCCCGCCGCATCGTCCAGATGGCCGGCCCCTACGCCCCCTTCCCGCCCGATATCCGGCGCGATACCGACCTGCTCGAGATCACCCGCAGCTGGTACTTCACCAGCGGCGACCAGCTGGAAACCCGCGGCCGCTGACGGAGACCCCGATGACCGACCGATACTGCGTATTCGGCAATCCGGTGGCGCACAGCAAGTCGCCGGCGATCCATGCCGCCTTCGCCCGCCAGACCGGGCAGGATCTGCGCTACGACGCGATCCTCGCCCCGCTCGACGGCTTCGCCGCCGCCGTCGCGGACTTCGTTGCCGCCGGCGGGCGCGGCGCCAACGTCACCGTTCCCTTCAAGGAAGAGGCCTTCCGCCTGTCCACACGGCGCACCGCCCGCGCCGAGCTCGCCGGCGCGGTCAACACGCTGTCCTTCGACGACGGCGAGGTGATCGGCG
>JAPKHL010000021.1 GCA_026646875.1 Rhodocyclaceae bacterium
GTCGTGGGCAAGATACCGGGTAACAACTACGAGTTCTCCCAGCCGATCCAACTTCGATTCAACGAACTCATCTCGGGGGTGAGAAGCGACGTGGCGGTGAAGATCTTCGGGGACGACATGGACGTCTTGAACAAGACAGCCGAAGAGGTTTCGTCCAAGTTGCAAAAAATCCCTGGTGCGTCAGAAGTCAAGGTGGAGCAGACGACCGGATTACCGATGCTCACAGTCAACATTGATCGTCAGAAGTCCGCGCGCTACGGGCTAAACGTGGCTGATATTCAGGATGCAGTGGCCACGGCCATCGGGGGGCGTGAGGCCGGTACGTTGTTTGAAGGTGACCGTCGATTCGACATCCTTGTTCGTTTGCCAGAGTCCTTGCGCAACGACCTTGAGAGCATGAAACGTTTGCCGATTCCTTTGCCACGCGGTTCGGGCGGCGTCGAAGGACGAACCAATTTCATCCAACTGGCCGAAGTGGCTAGCTTCGAGCTGGCACCGGGGCCTAATCAGGTTAGCCGCGAGAACGGCAAGCGTCGCATTGTGGTGAGTGCAAACGTGCGTGGCCGTGATGTCGGTTCCTTTGTGGCCGACGCGGAAGCTGCTTTGGCGCAGGTCAAGATTCCCGCAGGCTACTGGACGAGCTGGGGTGGCACATTTGAAAACCTGCAGTCCGCGACACAGCGATTGCAAATCGTCGTCCCTGTGTCGTTGCTCCTGGTCTTCGTGTTGCTGTTTGCAATGTTCGGCAACGTCAGGGATGGCCTGCTGGTATTTACCGGCATTCCATTTGCGTTGACCGGCGGCATTTTGGCGCTGTGGCTGCGTGACATTCCAATGTCGATTTCCGCCGCAGTGGGTTTTATCGCCCTGTCAGGTGTTGCAGTGCTCAATGGCCTCGTGATGATTTCTTACATCCGCAGCTTGCGAGAAGAGGGAGCCCAATTGGACGCAGCCATCCGTGAGGGAGCGTTGACTCGTTTGCGCCCTGTATTGATGACAGCCTTGGTGGCATCGTTGGGCTTCATTCCAATGGCAATCGCCACGGGAACCGGCGCGGAGGTACAGCGTCCTTTGGCCACCGTGGTGATTGGCGGCATCCTGTCCTCCACATTGCTGACGCTGCTCGTGCTTCCGATTCTGTATCGGCTGGCCCATCGTCCGGACGAGGAATTGGAGGACGTCACTGCCGAACCGGTGCATCCGCAGGCTGCGGCTGCTTCGCAGAATTCATAAGCCAGTCTTTAGATCTGATTCTTAACCTGTACTTTTGAAAGGAAAACTCATGAAACTGATTTCGACCACCTTCGCTTTGATGTTGATGGCATCAGGCGTCGTATTTGCTGCGGACAAACATGACCATGGTCATGAAGACAAGCCTCTCCATGGAGGTTTGGTCACGGAAATCAAGGATATGGACTACGAGCTCGTGGCCAAGCCCGATGTGCTTCAGTTGTACGTGCGCGATCACGGGAAACCAGTTGATGTCAGCAGGGCAACAGCAAAAATCACTTTGCTCTCAGGTAGCGACAAGCAAGAGATTGATTTGAAACCATCGGGTGACAAGCTTGAAGCAAAAGGCAGTTTTAAAGTCGCGCCCGGTACGAAGGTTGTCGCGCAGGTGAATCTTGCAAGCAAGGCAGCGACGGCACGATTTGTTCTGAAGTGACGTAAGGGCGGAGAACGACCTTCTTGGCACTTCTTTGCATTGCCCTAGCGAGTGCGAATGTTTCGAAAAATTGTGATGAGATCCGTTGGTTGGCCTTAGCGGCCTTGTAAGGCGTTCTTGAAAGAGGAAAGATAAATGAGTATTTTTGACAGACTTTTCGGTGGTCATCAGGGTGGCGGCCACCATGGTGGGGCGCATCACGGTGATCGCCACGGCTATGGCGGTGGGTACGGAAGCGGCGGACCTCCAGCCAGCGGAGGAGGCAACGCCGGCGTTGCGTGCCCGAACTGCAAGGCGCTGAACGCGCTAGGGGCTCGTTTCTGCCAGCAGTGCGGAACTACGTTGGTTCCTTCTGCGTGCACGCAATGCGGAACGACCCTGCAAGCGTGGGCGAAGTTCTGTGCTCATTGCGGAAAGGCAGCGACTTGACGGAACCATCTTTGTAGGCGACAACTTTTCGGTCGTCGCTTGCACTGACTTGGCCTGTGAAAGTTCCTGTCATGCATGATTTGATGAATTTGATGATCAAGTTAAGGAGCGTCTGCTTTAACCTCTTCGAGATGTGCTGATGCCACCAATTCGAATCGCTGCGCAGGTTCAGGCCGCTGGCTGCTGATGCACTTTTGACTACCGGATATTCACGCAGCCGTATGCCCCTTCAAGTTGCACTGGCCGCCGTCACATGCGGTGCCAAGCATCGATGTCCTCGAAATTGAAAAGTAGTAATGACGTATCCGAATCGCAAATCCTATTGGTATTCCGTGGCGTTCATCGTGCTTGCAATCGACCAAGCCACTAAGAGTCTCATTGATCTGACCACGCCGCTGGGCTGGTCACTTGAAGTGACACCGTTTTTCAATCTGGTCCATGTTCTGAACCCGGGCGCGGCTTTTAGCTTTCTGGCTGGCGCCGGAGGTTGGCAGCGCTGGTTCTTCCTTGCGATCGCACTGGGGGCTTCAATATGGCTGGCCTGGATGCTGACCAAGCCGGTGCGCCGTCTTGAGGCCTTGGCGTACAGCCTGATCTTGGGCGGTGCCGTCGGCAATGGCTTTGACCGTGTCGCACGCGGGCAGGTCGTCGACTACCTGGACTTTCACTTGCGTGGTATGCACTGGCCTGCGTTCAACATCGCCGACGTGGCGATCACGGGAGGAGCTGTTGCGCTAATAGCAGTTTCATTTCTGGGGCACGGTAGCGCGAAACAGGGCGATTAGTCCATGGATCATTCGGTTGTCAGCAATGTCGACGACTCACAGGGGAAGCTGCTCTTGTGATTGCGATACGGAGGCGTCTAGTCTTCGACGCTTCCTCGCGGGTTCCAACACTCGCCAAATTGTCGAATTCACGCCCTTAAGGCCAATGCATTGCTATCTGGTTCGGAAGGCGGACGCGGGTTCGGTTCCGTGTTCCACCACCAAATTGAAGGGCCCGGATAACCTCCGGGCCCTTTTTCTTTGCCTGAGATCCCCGCGCCGCGCGGGGTCCCGGTCGCCTCTACTGCGGGTGGTCAGCTGCCAAAACGGCTGCAACGGGCCACATTCTCCGGCAGAGCCGCCTCCGTTCTCCGTTTGGCCTGCGGGTGGACGCAGATGGAAAAATCTAAAAATCAACAACTTAAGTGTTCTGGTTTGTTGCCAACCAAGACCACCTGTCATCAGTGCAACTAGACGATGTACGTAATTTGTACTAACATTGCGGCAATTGATCTAACAAAAGAGGTGCTGCCATGACTGCTGTTGTATCGTCGCCTTCCGCCCGCTCCGCCCGACTCGGACTGCGCGCCACCCCCGAACAGGAGGTGGTGCTGCGCCGTGCCGCCGAGGTGGCCCACAAGTCGCTGACCGACTTCATCCTCGACAGCGCGTGCCTGGCCGCCGAGCAGACGCTGCTGGACCAACGACTGTTCATGGTCTCGGGCAGCCAGTACCAGGCCCTGATGGATCTGCTGGATCGCCCCGAACAGGCTAATGAGGGTTTGCGTGACCTGTTTGCCCGCAAGGCGCCCTGGGACGCGAAGTGACGTTGCGCGCACCGGAGCCTTTGGCCGCACAGCATCGGCTGGAGGGTTTTGATTGCGGCAAGCCCGCGCTGAATGACTGGCTGTTGCGCCACGCCCGCCAGGCGCAGGGCAGTGGCTCGGCCAAGACTTTTGTCGTTGCCGAGGACGATGGCCGCGTGGCGGGCTACTTCAGTCTGACCGTAGGACAAGTCGATACGCTGGAGGCGCCGGAGCGCATTCGCAAAGGGATGGGGCAATACCCGTTGCCGGTGGTGATTCTGGCGAGGCTTGCTGTCTCGGTGGCGGACCAGGGGCGAGGGATAGGCTTTGGCCTGCTGCAGGATGCGATTCGCCGCACGATGCTGATTGCCGAGCAGGCCGGCATCCGTGCCATGCTGACCCACCCCATCGATGAAGAAGCAGCGAGGTTTTACACCCGGTTCGGGTTCATTGCGTCACCGCTGCGCGAGCAGCAATTGCTGCTGCTCTTGAAGGATGCCCGTCGCTGGGTCCGCTGAACCATGACCATCGAATCACTGCCCACTTTTACCAAGCCGGCCCGCCAGCGCTGGGAGTCCATCCCCGCCGACATCCGCCAGCGACTGCTGTCCAACGTCCGGTATGGGCAGTGTCGTCGCGAAACCACGATCACCAATTTCAGCGGCACCATCAAGGGCGGCGACTTGCTGCTGGTGGGCAAGTGCGCCGAATGCCACGGTGATGTTGCACGGGTGATCGAGGGTTCGTAGCCCGGTCAGGCACCAAACCCCGTCACCACCTCCCGCTGCGCCACCCAGTCGGTCGGCAGCGGGTTCCGTCCGCCGAGGTCGCGGCCAAAAATACCCGGATCGCCCTGTTTGAGCGTGCGACGGCTTCCCCGGCATAATGTCGTCCGCCACTGGCGCGCACGACAAGGAGACCGTCCATGCCCACCGCCCCCACCCCGTCCTTCGAACCGGTTGAGCTCGCCAGGGCCTATCTGCTGCTCAACCACGGCCCTGTCACCCTGGTCTCGAGCGCGCACGGCGGAACGACGAACGTGATGGCGGCCGCGTGGACGATGCCGCTCGATTTCGACCCGCCCAAGATCGTCGTGGTGATCGATCGACAGACGCTGACACGGACACTGATCGAGGAAAGCGGCGAGTTCGCCCTCAACATCCCGCCCCGCGCGATGGCCGCGCAGGTTCTCGCCGTCGGCACCCGGTCGGGGAAGGATGCCGGCGGGGACGACAAGTTCGCCCTCACGGGCCTGACGACCCGGCCGGGAACGCGGGTGGCCGCACCGCTGATCGAGGGCTGCCTGGCCTGGCTGGAGTGCCGGGTGCTGCCCGAAACGCACAACCAGCAACGCTACGATCTGTTCATCGGCGAAGTGCTGGCAGCCTGGGCCGATCCGCGCGCCTTCAGCGACAACCGCTGGCACTTCCCGGATGCCGCAACCCGCACCATGCACTACGTGGCCGGTGGCAGCTTCTTCGCCACCGGCGAGGAATTTTCCGTCGCCTGAATTCGGCCGCCCGGCTTCCCGCCATCCGGCTCCGGCCTCACCGCGCCTGCGCCACCGGCAGCGCCTCCCAGGCCGTGGTATAGGCCGGCGACCGCCGCGCGCAACGCATCCGCCAGCGTTGCGCCCCCACTTCCGCGGCCAGGCGCAGGGTGCCCCGACCGAAACGCCGGTTGATCTCGTCGAGCACACGCATCAGCGGTTCCGAGCGCCCTTCCGCAGCGCCCGCCCCGACCGCCATTCCCGTGCCCGGGGCAGCCAACAGCGGACGCTGCCGATGCACGGCCGGCACCAGCTCGAGCAGCATCACGCCCGCCTTGCGGTAGGCCTGGCCCGGCCGGTACAGGGCGCGCAGAGCGGCCAGCGCCTGCCGCGTCAGCACGCGCGTATCCGCAGAAACCTCCGGCAGGGGAAGCAGCCGGGAGACGCCGCGCGCACCGCCGCCAGCGAGCGCGTACTGTAGGTGAACCTGCACCACCCCCGCCAGGCCGTCCTGTTCCCGCAGTCTTTCGGCAATCCGGGCAACATGGCTGGCAACGGCCTCCTGCAGGTCGGAAAGATCGTGGATGCGGGCGCCAAAGGAGCGGCTCGACATGATCTGCCGCCTGTCGGACACCATGTCCGCCAGCGCCAGGCAGGAATCGCCGCGCAGCTCCCGGAGCGTGCGGGCCAGCACCACGGAAAAGCGGGCACGGATCGTCGGGGCATCGGCATCGCGCAGCTGCCGGACGGTGCCGATGCCCATGCCAGCGAGCCTTTCCCGCGTCTGCCGTCCCACGCCCCAGACTTCGCCGACATCGATCCGCTCGAACAAGCGGCTCAGCGCCGCCGCCGGCATGGCGGTGAAATCGCAAACGCCGTCAGCCCCCGCCAGGCCTGCCTTGGCACAATGATTGGCCAGCTTGGCCAAGGTCTTGGTGGGAGCGATGCCGACGCACACCGGCAACCCCAGCCAGTCCGCAATCCGCTGGCGGATCAAGGCGCCGAGCACCGCCGGGTCGCCGCTCATGCCGGAAAGATCGAGGAAGGATTCGTCGATGCTGTACACCTCGAGCGCGGGCGCCAGCGTCGACAGGATGTCCACCACCCGGTTGGAAAGATCGGCGTACAGCGCGTAATTCGACGAGAGCGCCTCGACGCCGAGCCGGGTTGCCTGCCGCTCGATCCTGAACCAGGGCGCCCCCATCGGGATGCCCATGGCCTTGGCCTCGGCCGAGCGGGCGACGACGCAGCCGTCGTTGTTGGAGAGGACGACAATGGGGCGGCGGCGGCGCGCGGGCACGAAGAGCGCCTCGCAGGATGCATAGAAATTGTTGCAATCGACGAGGGCGAAAAGCGGCATGTCGTTCCGGCCGGCATCAAACGGCAAAGCGCTTGAAGCTGCCGGTGACCACCCCCCAGATTTCCAGTTCGACGCCGTCGCGGATTTCCAGCGGAGGATAGACCGGGTTCTCGGCCAGCAAGGCCATGCGGCCGCCCTGCCGGTGCAGGCGCTTGACGAAGCGCTCGCCGTTCACGAAAGCGATGACGATGTGCCCGTGCCGGGCCGGCACGCTTCGGTCCACGACCAGAATGTCGCCATCGAAGATTTCCGCCCCCTGCATGCTGTCGCCCCGGACACGGAACAGGAAGGTGGCCGCGGGACGCCGCACCAGATAGTCATGGATATCGAGAGGCTGCGCCGCGTGGTCGGCGGCCGGCGAGGGAAAACCGGCGGACACCCCGGCGATGTCGAGAGGCAACAGCCGCATCGGCGGCGGCAGGATCGTAACCATGTCCGGACACTCAGGCGGCGGCATCGACCACCGACGCCGCTAGCGCATCGGCCTGGCGCCCGTGGCCGATACCGGCGCACGCCGCCTCGCTGGCCAGAACGCTTCCGCACTCGGGACACACCAGGCTGGCCTGGCCGGCGAACAGGGCCTGCTCGAGCTCATGCAGGGCTAGAGGAACATGGCAGACGGGGCAGACGATACGGATCATGGCAGGCCTCCTTGAATACTGTATTTATATACAGCCACTCAGAGAAATACAATACTGGATGCCGAACGCATCGCTCACCCGTCTCCGCCAGCCTCCGCCGGTTGGACAGCGGATCGGCAAATCGGCCATAATCCGCCGACCTGCCGACTGAAACCTCCATGAAATTCCTCTTCGATCTTTTTCCGGTCATCCTCTTCTTCATCGCCTTCAAGACGTCCGGGATCTACACGGCGACTGCGGTCGCCATCGTCGCCACCTTCGCCCAGATCGGCTGGGTATGGTTCCGCCACCGCAAGGTGGAAACCATGCTCTGGGTCAGCCTGGGGATCATCACCGTGTTCGGCGGCATGACGCTGCTGCTGCACGATGAGACCTTCATCAAATGGAAGCCGACCGTCCTCTACTGGGCCTTCGCGGGCATCCTCGGCAGCGGCCTTCTGTTCTTCCGCAAGAACCTCATCCGCAGCCTGCTTGCCGACAAGCTGGAACTGCCCGAGATCGCCTGGCGACAGCTGACGCTTTCCTGGATCGGCTTCTTCGTCTTCATGGGCGCCGCCAACCTCTTCGTCGCCTACAATTTTTCCACTGACGACTGGGTCAACTTCAAACTGTTCGGCGGCATCGGCTTCATGCTCGTCTTCGTGATCGCGCAGGGCCTGCTGCTTTCCAAGTACATCGAGGAGAAATAAATGCTTTACGCCATCGTCGGCGAAGACCGCCCGGGCACCCTGGATGCCCGCCTCGCCGCCCGCCCCGCCCACGTCGAACGGCTGCGGGCGCTGCAGGATGAGGGACGCCTGGTCCTCGCCGGCCCCTTCCCCGCCATCGACTCGCCCGACCCCGGTCCGGCCGGTTTTTCCGGCAGCCTGATCGTCGCCGAGTTCGACTCGCTGGAAGCCGCCGAGGCCTGGGCCGATGCCGACCCCTACATTGCCGCCGGCGTCTATGCCCGCGTCAAGATCAAGCCGTTCAAGAAAGTGCTGCCTGCGTGAGCTTCGAAACCGAACTGCGCAACCGTCTCGCGCCGCTCGCGCCGCAACGGCTCGAACTGATCGACGACTCGGCCCTGCACGCCGGCCATGAAGGCGCCAAGGGCGGCGGCGGGCATTACCGCCTGCTGATCGTCTCGACCGCCTTCGCCGGCCGGAGCACCGTCGCCCGCCACCGCCAGGTCTACGACCTGCTGGGCGACCTCATGCGCGGCCGCATCCATGCATTGAGCATCAAGGCGCTGGCGCCGGAAGAAGTATAATCGTCCGCCATCGTCATTTTCCGAACGAACACGACCCCCGACCACCTCCGCATTCGCGGCCCATTCAGACAACAAGGACACGATTCCATGCAGACTCCCTCCAAACTGGCCACCGCCCTTCTGCTCGGCGCCCTGATCGCCACCCCGGCACTCGCCCAGGACAAGCCGAAGGCCGCCAAGCCCGGCGTGCTCGCCACCGTCAATGGCACGGTCATCCCGCAGAAGACCGCCGACGCCTTCCTCGCCGAACAGCGCGCACAGGGACAGCAGGAAACCGCCGAACTGCGCGCCGCCGTGCGCGAGGAACTGATCCGCCGCGAACTGCTCACGCAGGAGGCCAAGCGCCTCGGCCTCGACAAGAAGCCGGACATCGCCGCGCAGGCCGAACTTTCCCGCCAGGCCATCTACATCCGCGCCTACATTCAGGACTACATCAAGAAGAATCCGATCTCCGACGACCAGCTCAAGGCCGACTACGACAAGATCAAGGCCCAGCTCGGCGGCAAGGAATACAAGTCCCGCCACATCCTGGTCGAGAAGGAAGACGACGCCAAGGCAATCGTCGCCAACCTGAAGAAGGGCGCGAAGTTCGAGGAACTGGCCAAGCAGTCCAAGGACCCCGGCTCCAAGGAAAATGGCGGCGATCTCGGCTGGAGCAGCGGCGGCAGCTACGTCAAGCCGTTTGCCGACGCCCTCGCCGCGCTGGAAAAGGGCAAGTACACGGAAACCCCGGTGCAGACCGAATTCGGCTACCACGTGATCCTGCTCGAGGACACCCGCCCCCTCACCCCGCCGGCCTTCGACCAGATCAAGCCGCAACTCGCCCAGCGCGCCCAGCAGCAGCTGATCGAGAAGATGGTCAGCGATCTGCGCGCCAAGGCCAAGGTCGAATAAGCCGGCACGCAGCACACTCGGCGCCATCGCGGCGCCCCGACAAAATACCGGGAAAGGAACTTCCCGGTATTTTTTTGCCTGTCGTCCGCGGCGGCCCCGCCGCACGGCGCCGGCAAGCCTTGGCCCGGCCCGAGGCTTGCCGCCTGTCATGCCAAAGGCACAGCACAAATGAAAACGCCCAACCGGTAAGGGTTGGGCGTTGAATCTGGTGGTGATGGGCAGAATCGAACTGCCGACCTACGGGTTATGAATCCGTCGCTCTAACCGTCTGAGCTACATCACCAAAGGGCCCGAATTATGGGGCAAGTCGGCAAGGGAGTCAATGCGTCCGCACCGTGTCTGGCGACTTTTCACGCCAGGCGATGTCGATGTCGTACCGGGTTCCGGCGGTGGCTCAGGACTTCCCTTCGCTGGAAGGCGGATCGTTCAGGGCGCACTCGAAAAAGGCGGCGTCCAGGCCTTCTTTCGCCGATCGACCGCCGAAGCGGATCAGGCCGCGGCCGTGCAGGCGGATCTCGCGCCTGCGCAGGAAAATCTCGCCCTCCCCCTCCAGCGATACGAGCGTACCGTTGCTGCTCGTATCGATCAGGACGAAACCGCCGGCCCGCCATTCGATGCGGGCGTGGGTGCGCGAGGCGTGCGGATCGAGCAGCCGGAAATCGCAGTCGGGGTTGCGGCCGATGCTCAGGACCGGGTGATAGGGATCAAGCACCATGTCCGCATCGTTGAAGCGGAGGTAGAGCAGGCCCTCGCGCGCGCTGCGCGAGATCATCAGGCGCAGCGCGAAGAGGTCGTATTTCTGCCAGTCGACCCGGAAGACGCCGAGGCGGCGCTTGCCGCTGTTCAGCGTCAGCGCGGGCAAGGCCTGCGCCACGAAGGACATCCACGGCAGCGCACCGGCCCGGCGCGGCATGCTGAAGAGCACCTGGCGCGGCTCTGCCAGATTGCACAGATCGGCGGCGGGGTTGCTGCCCTCCTGCGGAAAGAAGGCGCGCTCGCCGTCCTCGTGCCCGCCGCACACGCCGACCCCGACGGTGAGGGGAACGCCCGAAACCGGCGGCAGCGACTGCACGCGACGCTGGATTTCGATGGCCGACTGCAGGGCATCCTCGTTTTCGGAGAAATAGCCGATCACCTTGCCGTCGCTGCGTTGCGCGGCGGTTCCGCCGAAACTCTCGACGACATTGCGGATACGCTTGGCACACCGGCCGAGGACGTGCTCCGCCTCGCTTTCCGGCTCGCCGATGACCGTTTCGGGCGCCTCGTCGAGGCCGCCGATGCTGGCGCACAGAACCGACAACCCCTCCTGCCTGCTGCCCATGATGCTTCACTCCCCGTGGATATGACCATTTTATGTGGATATCAGCGGGGTCACCATGAAAAAATCCGCAGCCGCGGCGAGCCCGAAGCGGCTTCGTCCCGCCCTTCAGGCCAGCGGAATCAGCGCCTCGACGATCACCCCGGCATCGTCGCAGCGCCAGCGGACGTCGAGATCATGCAGACGCACGCCGTAGCTGCGCAGGGGATCGTCGGCATAGGCCGGACGCGGGTCCTGCGCCAGCACCTCGACGAGCAGCGCGGGCAGATCGGGCAGGCGCTGCGCGGCGACATCGAGCTGCGTCTGCGCCAGCGCGCTGAAGCGGACGGGAAGCCGGGGTGGCGGCCCGTCGACAAAGCCGCCACGTGCCGCCGGCAGGCTCTCGACGAAGGGTACGTAGGGCTTGATGTCGAGGATCGGCGTGCCATCGACCAGATCGATGCCGCCGAAGACGAGGCTCACGCCTTCGCGTGTATCGACCGTCAGCAGTTCGACCAGCGAGAGCCCGAGCGGGTTCGGGCGGAAGGGGCTGCGGCTGGCGAAGACCCCGACGCGCCGGTCGCCGCCGAGCCGGGGCGGACGCACGGTCGGACTCCACTGACCGGCGGTCTCATGGAAGACGAAAGTCAGCCAGACGTGCGAAAAGGTCTCCAGCCCGCGCACCGCCTCGGCGCGATCGAACGGCGGCAGCAGGCGCAGCGTGCCGCGGGCATGCGGCGCGAGGCGCGGCTGGCGGGGAATGCCGAATTTGTCCGGAAAGGGTGTGGACAGATAGCCGATCGGCGTGAAGGCGAAGGTCGAGGGTGCGGGCATGAGGCTGCCGATTGTGCCAAAGCGGGCCCGCGGCGGCCAGCGCCGCGGGCGCGACGCTCAGCGCGCGGGGATCGGAAACAGGCGGTCGTAGCCGAGGTTGAAGAGCAGCGCGTAGAGGGTATAGGCGAGCGCCAGCCCGAGGTCGGCGAGCAGCGCCGGCAACCAGCCCATGCCGGTCCACGCGACGATCACCGGCAGGGTCAGAAGCAGCAGCCCGCCCTCGAAGCCGCAGGCATGCAGGCAGCGCAGCATGAACGGCCGGCGGTCGGCGGTGCGCCCGGTCCGCCGCCCCTCGACCCAGTCGAACGCCGTGTTGTAGGCGCCGTTCCACACGGCGGCGATCAGCGCGAGGATGGCCAGCAGGGCGAGCGATTCGGCCGCCGGCGTGCCGGTCAGCCACACGAAGGGCGGCGTCACGAGCAGCAGCCCGCCCAGCTCGAACAGCAGGATCTGGCGCAGGCGGTCGGCCAGGGAACGCAGGACGGGCGCGGTCGCGGCAGGCATGGCGACGGATGCGGAAGATTCGGAAACGACGGAGGATGTGGAAGAGGACGACATGACGATGCTCCGGAAATTTCCGGGTCGTCCCGAAACGCTCGGCCATCGCGCGGGCGGGGTCGTCCCCGCGCCGGAAAACGCTGAATGGGGCAGGCGGCAATCAAGGCAGCCCCGAAGCGCGACGCAGTGCGCAGTATCGCAAAACCCGCCGCACCGGGGCAAGCCGGCGCGGCGGCGGCATGGCCGCCCCTCTCGGGTCAGGCGGACAAGGCGGCCAGGGCGGCGGCGTAATCCGGTTCGCTCTTGATCTCCGGCACCAGCTCGCTGTGCAGCACGCGGTTGTCGGCATCGAGAACCACCACCGCGCGCGCGGCGAGGCCGGCCAGCGGACCGTTCTGGATGGCCACGCCGTAGGCGGTCAGGAAATCGCCGCCACGCAGCGTCGACAGCGTATGCACCTTGTCCAGCCCTTCGGCGCCGCAGAAGCGGGCCTGGGCGAAGGGCAGGTCGGCCGAGATGCACAGCACCACGGTGTCCGGCAGCTCGCTGGCGGCCTGGTTGAAACGGCGCACCGACGCCGCGCAGACCGGCGTGTCGACGCTCGGGAAGATGTTGAGGATCTTGCGCTGGCCGGCAAAGGCGGCCAGCGTGACATCGGACAGGTCCTTGCCGACCAGGCTGAAGGCGGGTGCCGACTGGCCCGTGCGCGGCAGCTCGCCGCCGACCTGGATGGGGTTGCCGCCGAGGGTAACGGTGGTGGACATCGGTTTTTCTCCTTTTCGTCTTGGGGTTGGGTATGAATTCCTGGGGGAGGGGATGAATCGGCCGTGCGACCGTGCCTCAGGCCGCGGCCGGGGTGGCGGCCAGCGCCAGCACGTGCGCGGCCATCGCCTGCACGATCGGCTCGGCCTCGCCGACCGCCGTCGCCAGCTCGACCGTCGCATGCGGATGGCGGCGGCGCAGGTCGTCGATGAGCAGCGGCACATCGCGCTTGAGATGGCCGCCCTGGGCAATGAACATCGGCAGCACGACGAGGCGCGCATGCCCTTCGGCAAGCAGCGCCTCGGCACAATCGGCGAGTGTCGGCGCCATGAATTCGAGAAAGGCCAGCTCGACGCGCAGGCCGGGCGCCTGCGCGCGCACGGCGGCGCAGACGCGGCGCATGGGATTCGCCCACTCGGGGTCGCGGGCGCCATGGGCAAAGAGGATGAGTGCGGTTTTCGGCATGGACGGGACTTTAGCGCAACTAGCGCAACAACAGCATCAGCAGAACCAGATTGAGCAGCGCCGAGGCGGCGGCAAGCAGCCGCCAGGTCAGCAGCGGATTGCGCAAGGCCAGCGGCGTGGCGGGTATGCGATTGACCGGCCGGCTGGCGCCTTGTTCCAGCGCGCGCAAAAATTCCTCGGCGGTTTCGAAGCGCTGCCCCGGTTCGCGCGCCACGGCCTTGAGCAGGACGTTCTCCAGCCAGCCGGGAATATCCGGCCGATAGCGGGTCGGCGGCAGCGGATCGCCGAAGCGCGGATGCTGGAAGGGTTCGATTTCCCCCTGGGGATAGCGGCGCGTCAGCAGGTGGTAGAGCGTCACACCCGCCGCGTAGAGATCCTGCGCGGTATCGGCCGGCGCGCCGGCGAACAGTTCCGGGGCCATGTAGCTCGGCGTGCCCGGCGCGCCCTGCCCCTCGCCGCCCCCCTCGCCTTCCCGCTCGGAAAGGCTTTGCGCGACGCCCAGATCGAGGATGCGCAGGCGGCCGTCGCGCCCCAGGTGGATATTGTCCGGCTTGATGTCGCGGTGCGCGATGTCGAGACGGTGCAGCGCGGCCAGCCCCTTGAGCAGGCGGATGCCGTGCTGCACCACCTCGGCCACGGTGAAGTGCAGCCCCTGATCGAGCATGCGCTGCAGACTGGCCCCCTCGTGCCAGCTCTGCAGGAAATAGAGGCAGCTGCGCTGCGCCACCGGCACGTGCTGGGCAAAGAAGGGCGAAACGACGCGGCGCACCCGCCACTCCTCCATGATCAGCCCGCGCATCGCCTCGGCATCGTCGGCGCACGCGGGCGGCAGCGTTTTCAGCACGGCGGCCTGCCCCGAGGCGCGGTCATGCACGCGGTAGAGCAGCGAGGCGCGCGAGGCATGCAGCCGCTCGTCGATCACCAGGCCATCCAGCGTCTGTCCGGGCTTGAGCAGCGGCGGCAGCGGCAGGCGGGCGGTCTCGGCCAGCGCATCGCGCAGACCGGCCGTCGGCAGCGCCTCGACGCGCAACACCACCGCGCTGGCGTTGTCGCGCCCGCCGGCGGCTAGGGCCAGGCTGCACAGCGCAGCCGCGGCGGCCTGCGCGCCGGGATGGGCGAGCAACGTCTCGCGCAACCGGGCGTCGTCGAGCGCGCCCCAGACGCCATCGGTGCACAGCAGGAAGCAGTCGCCGGGCTGCAATTCGCCATCGGCAAAATCCAGGCGGAAGTGGCGATCGAGCCCGACCGCGCGCGACAGCACGTTCTTCAGCTCGGGATGTTCCCAGACATGGTCCTCGGTCAGACAGTCGAGCCGCCCCTCGCGCAGCAGGTAGATGCGCGAATCGCCGACGTGCGCCAGCACGTAGCGGCGGCCGCGCAGGACGAGGACCGAAAGCGTCGTCGCCATACCGGCCAGTTCCGGCTGCCGGCCGCCCTCGGCAAGCACCCAGCGGTTGAGCGGACCGACCACCCGGTCCAGCGCATGCGGCACGCTCCAGGTGTCGGGCGTGGCGTAATAGTCGGAGAGCAGGCCGCGCACCGTGTACTCGGCCGCCTCGCGCCCGCCGCGATGGCCACCGATGCCGTCGGCGACGGCAGCGATCAGCCCCTTGTTGTCGAGCTCCGCCCCCCGCGGCGTGACGACGCCGCAGAAATCCTCGTTCCGCTCGCGCGGCCCGGTGAGCGAGGCATGACCGACGGCGACCTGCAGGGACATGACGGAAGGCTCCTCGTCCGCGAGCGGACCTCGGGTTAACGGAAACGGGCGGCAGGTCCCAATGTACCTGCCGCCCGTGCCGACTCAAAGCCCGGCGGGGCTCAGATCTTCGCCGCCGTCAGGTGGGCGGCGCCCCAGGTGGTGCGCCAGCGGCCCTTGACGCCGGTCAGCCCGGCCAGGGCGAGGACGGCCAGGCCGGCGAAGATCAGGAAGCCGACCTGATAGCTGCCGGTGGCCTGCTTCCAGTAGCCGAGCGAGGAGGCCAGATAGAAGCCGCCGACGCCGCCGGCCATGCCGACCAGCCCGGTCATCACGCCGATCTCCTTGCGGAAGCGCTGCGGCACCAGCTGGAACACCGCGCCATTGCCCAGACCGAGGGCGAGCATCGCGCAGACGAAGGCGCTCAGGGCCATCCAGGCCTGCGGCAGGCCGGTGCTGACGACCACCAGGAAGCACGCAGCGATCGCGTACATCACGCTGAGCGTCTTGATGCCGCCGATACGGTCGGCCACGTTGCCGCCCACCGGGCGCACCAGCGAGCCGGCAAAGACGCAGGCGGCGGTGAAGAAGCCGGCCATGCGCGCATCGAGCCCGTACTCGGCATTGAAGTAGATGGTCAGCGACGAGGCCAGTCCGACGAAACCGCCGAAGGTGACCGAGTAGAAGAACATGAACCACCAGGCATCGCGGTCCTTCAGGACCTTCAGGTATTCGCCGAGAGACTTGGGCGGCGGGCATTCCGGCGCATCCTTGGCGGCCACGAGATAGAAGGCGAAGACCAGGCAGAGCGGGATCAGCGCCAGGCCGAACACATTGGTCCAGCCGTAGGCCATGGCCAGGCTCGGCGCCACCAGCGCGGCGATCGCCGTGCCGGAATTGCCCGCACCGGCGATGCCGAGCGCCGTGCCCTGGTGCTCGGGCGGGTACCAGCGCGAGGCGAGCGGCAGCGCTACCGCGAAGGAAGCCCCGGCCACCCCGAGAAAGACGCCGAGCAGCAGCGCCTGCTCATAGCTGTGGATGCCGAACTGCCAGGCGACGAACAGCGCGGCGATCACGATCACCTGGCCGATCGCTCCGGTGGTCTTCGGTTTCAGCAGATCGACCAGGAGCCCCATGACGAAGCGCAGGATGGCCCCGGCCAGCACCGGCGTGGCGACCATGAATCCCTTCTGCGCGTGCGTCAGGTTGAGGTCGGCGGCGATCTGCACGCCGAGCGGACCGAGCATCACCCAGACCATGAAGGCGAGATCGAAGTAGAGGAAGGCAGCCAGCAGCGTCGGCCGGTGCCCGGCTTGCCAGAAGGATTTGTCCATGGCGGGCTCCGGTCAGATTTCGAGGAAGACGGTGTCGCCGTCGATGCGCACCGGATAACGGCGGGCGCAGCCGACGTCGGGCGCGACCGCCTCGCCGGTGTCCAGGCGCAGCTTCCAGCCGTGCAGCGAGCAGGTCACCTGGTCGCCATGCACCAGGCCCTGCGAAAGCGGCCCGCCCTTGTGCGGGCATTTGTCGCGCAGGGCGAAGACCTCGTCCCGCGAGGTGCGGAAGACGGCGATGTCGCCCTCCGCCGAGCGCACGACGCGCGACCCGAGCGGCGGGATGTCCGCCACCTTGCAAACCATTTTCCATTCAGCCATGTCTTTTCTCCTTGGCCGCCGGCATCACACCGACAGCATTTCGAATTCCTGTTTCTCGACGCCGGCGACACGCTCGGCCCACGGATCCTTCAAGTCCTTCAGCGCATCGAGCAGGCGGGCGTAGAGGGCCCGGCGGTTCTCGCCATCCTCGACGACCTTGCCCTTCACGTAATCGAGGCCGACGCGCTCGATGTAGTGGCAGGTGCGCTCGAGGTAGAAACCCTCCTCGCGGTAGAGCTGCAGGAAGGCGCCCGAGTATTCGAGAACCTCCTCGTCGCTCTTCACCTTGACGAGGAACTGCGCAACCTCGGTCTTGATGCCGCCGTTGCCGGCCACATAGATCTCGTAGCCGGAATCGACGCCGATCACGCCGACGTCCTTGATGCCGGCCTCGGCGCAGTTGCGCGGACAACCGGAGACGGCGAGCTTGACCTTGTGCGGCGCGTACATGTCGAACAGCATCTTCTCCAGCTTGACGCCCATGTCCATGGCGAGCTGCGTGCCGAAACGGCAGTGCTCGGCGCCGACGCAGGTCTTCACCGTGCGGATCGACTTGCCGTAGGCGTGGCCGGAGACCATCCCGGCGGCGTTGAGGTCGGCCCAGATCTTCGGCAGATCCTCCTTCTTCACGCCGAGCAGGTCGATCCGCTGACCGCCGGTCACCTTCACCGTCGGCACCTGGTATTTCTCCGCCGCATCGGCGATGGCGCGCAGCTCGGCCGGCGTGGTCAGGCCGCCCCACATGCGCGGCACCACCGAATAGGTGCCGTCCTTCTGGATGTTGGCATGCACCCGCTCGTTGATCAGGCGCGAGCGCGGATCGTCCTTGACCTCGTGCGGCCAGGTCGAGATCAGGTAGTAGTTGAGCGCCGGGCGGCACTTGTCGCAGCCGTCGGGCGTCTTCCACTCCATGAAGCGCATCACGTCGTGCACCGTCGTCAGGTGGTTCTGGCGGATCGCGTCGCGCACTTCCTTGTGCGAATGCTCGGTGCAGGCGCACACCGCTTTCTTGTCCGATGCCGCCGGCGTGTAGGCGCCGCCGATGGTCGCCGAAAGCAGCTGCTCGCACAGACCGGCGCAGGAGCCGCAGGACGACGCCGCCTTGGTGTGCTTCTTGATGTCGTCGAGGGAGAACAGGCCCTTTTCCTTGATCGCGCGGACGATGGTGCCCTTGGTCACGCCGTTGCAGCCGCACACCTCGGCGTCGTCGGCCATCGCCGCCGCCTTGTTCTGCCCCTGGTGACCGGCGTCGCCGCCGATGGCCTGGCCGAAGATCAGGTGGTCGCGCAGATCGTGGATGTCGCGGCCGTCCTTGAGCAGCTGGAAGTACCAGGGCCCGTCGGCGGTGTCGCCGTACATGACGCCGCCGACCAGCTTGTTGTCCTTCAGCACCAGCTTCTTGTACACGCCGCCGGCGGCATCGTTGAGCACGATCTCCTCGGTGCCCGGGCCGCCCATGTAGTCGCCCGCCGAAAACAGATCGATACCGGTCACCTTGAGCTTGGTCGAGGTGACCGAGCCGCTGTAGCGGCCGATGCCGAAATTGGCCAGGTGGTTGGCGCAGACCTTGCCCTGCTCGAACAGTGGCGCCACCAGGCCGTAAGCCACGCCACGGTGGGCAACGCACTCGCCCACGGCGTAGATCTTCGGATCGTAGGTCTGCATCGTGTCGTTCACCACGATGCCGCGGTTGCAGTAAATGCCCGCCGACTCGGCCAGCGCGCTGTTGGGGCGGATGCCGACAGCCATCACCACCAGATCGGCCGGCAGTTGCATGCCGTCCTTGAAGCGGATC
Source organism: Rhodocyclaceae bacterium (assembly GCA_026646875.1). Taxonomy (GTDB): domain Bacteria; phylum Pseudomonadota; class Gammaproteobacteria; order Burkholderiales; family Rhodocyclaceae; genus 66-26. Next base: position 18,304 of record JAPKHL010000021.1, read on the forward strand.
GCGGCGACGCGCCCGCTCTCGCCGGGCAGCAGCGCCTCGGTGTGCTTCTCCAGCAGGAATTTCAGGCCACGGTCCTCGAGCGACTTCTGCAGCATGCGCCCGGCCGTCTCGTCGAGCTGGCGCTCGAGCAGCCACGGACCGATGTGCACCACGGTCACGTCCATGCCGCGCAGCTTGAGGCCGTTGGCCGCCTCGAGGCCGAGCAGGCCACCGCCGATCACCACCGCGTGCTTGTAGTTCCGCGCGGCGTCGATCATCTCGTCGGTGTCCTTGATGTCGCGGTAGGCGATCACCCCGGGCAGGTCGTTGCCGGGCACCGGCAGCATGAAGGGATTCGAGCCGGTTGCCAGCAGCAGGCGGTCGTAGGCTTCCTCGGTGCCGTCCTCGGCAATCACCCGGCGGCGCACGCGGTCGATCTTCCCGACCTTCTTGCCGAGATGCAGGCGGATGCCGTGCTGCGCGTACCAGTCGAGATCGTTGAGGACGATCTCCTGCACGGTCATCTCGCCGGCCAGGACCGGCGAGAGCAGGATGCGGTTGTAGTTGGGATGCGGCTCGGCGCCGAAGATCGTGATGTCGTAGAGATCGGGGGCGATCTTCAAGAGCTCTTCGATCGTGCGGACACCGGCCATGCCGTTGCCGACCATCACGAGACGGGGTTTTTTCATTTTCGACTCCAACGGTGCGTGCGTCGTGCGGACGCGGAACAATCGCCTTGGCGGAAGCGCCGGCGCATCCTGCATCGCCGGCGGACCTTCTGCCGCCGCACAGGCTTCTGCAAGCCGCGTGCCAGCGATCAAACCGTTGATTTCAAACGATCATGAAAAAACGGGGGAAAACAGGATCACCACGATGGTGCATCGCAACGAAGATTGCGCACCGAAGCAAAGCGTGCCCCCGGGCAGGGCGCGGAAAGGTTGCGGACGACCGGGATCAGCGCAGCAGACCGGCCAGTTCGCGGTCGGTACCGAGGATGTGTTCGAGCAGCCAGTGCTCCAGGTAATCGCGCAACTCCAGCAGGTCGGCAGGCATGGCGGGCATCCCGCCGAGACGTGCCGCCAGCCGCTCGACGGTCCGCGTGAATTCGCGATGCTCGCGGACATGCCGCTCGGCGTGGGCGACGGCCTGCGCCGTGGCGGGAATGAGATGTTCCTCGGTGGCGAAATGGAACAGTGCGTAGCCGGCCAGCCGGGGCAGCACCTCGCCGAGAACGCGCTCGGTCGCACCGGCCAGCGTCGCCCGCTCGAGATCGTTGATCAGCTCGATCAGCTCACGGTGCTGCAGGTCGATGTCGCGAACGCCGGTGGCGAACTCGGGCTTCCATTCAATCGGCATGGTATGTAACCAGAATATTTCAGGGAGGGCCGCCACGCACACGGCGAACGATGCAAAAACTGTGCTTAAATCCCTCTCTGCGTCCATTCTACCGACGATTCATGCCGGCCATGCCAGAACCTTCGTCCACAGCCTCGCCGCGCCCCTTCCGGCGCCACGCACTGTGGCTTCTGCTGGCATTCTTCCTGGCCATTTCCACCCTCGCCTGGCAGCACCTGCTCGAGAAGCGGCAGGAGCGCAACAGCGCGCACCTGATCCACGCCTGGGCCGAGGTCGGCATCGAGATCAACGCGCTGGTGCACGAGCTGCAGAAGGAACGCGGCATCTCGAGCGGCCTGCTGGCGGCGCAGGGCGCGCAGTTCAACCTGCTGCTGCGCACCCAGCACGGTTTGACCGATCGCGCCATCGCCCGCCTGCGCGACGCGATCCGCAACGCCCCCGCCGAGAGCGCCCTGCGCACCGCCTTCCTGCAGCAGACGCTCGACACGCTCGACGGGCTGCCCCGGCTGCGCCAGCAGATCGGCGAACTGCGCCTCTCGCGCGACGCGGCGGTCGACCGCTATTCGGAACTGATCACCCCGTTGTTCGATTTCCTGATGTCGACCATCAACGTCGGTCGCGTCGGCTGGATCTACCGGCAACAGATGGCCTTCATCTCCTTCATGCAGGCCAAGGAAATGGCCGGCCAATTGCGCGCCCACCTGACCGGCATGCTCTCGAGCGGCGATTTCGGCCCGGTGCGCATGGCGGCCTTCCACCGCATCCACGCCGTCGAGCAGGCGCGTCTCGAGCGTTTCGTCCAGCTCGCAGACAGCGAGGTGCAGACGGCCTTCCAGCGCCTGCGCGAGGACCCGCTCTTCATCGATGTCGACCGCGTCCGCCGTCTGGTCGAGGCGATCGGCGCCAGCCCCGAACCAATGCGTGTCCGCGCCGCGCACACGGTCAGCAGCGTCAGCGCGGAACAGTGGCTGCTGCTCTCCTCGCGCCGGCTCAACGCCCTCGGCGATTTCGAGGTGATGCTCGGCGAACGTCTGCTGAACAGCGCGCGCGCCCTCGAAACCCAGGCACAGCGGGGACTGGCGATGGACGGCCTGGCGGTATTCGTGTCCTTCCTGCTGGCCGGCATCCTGCTGTTCGAACTATGGCGCAGCAAGGAAAGCGCCGAGGCCGACCTGCACCTGGCCGCCGCCGTCTTCGGCAACAGCCAGGAGGCGATCGTGATCACCGACGCGCGCGGCACCATCGTCGAGGTCAACGACGCCTTCACCCGCGTCACCGGCTACACGCGCGAGGAAACCCTGGGGCGCAACCCGCGGCTGCTGAAATCCGGTCGCCAGGGCGCGGATTTCTACGCCGCCATGTGGGAACGCATCCTCGGCACCGGCCACTGGGAGGGCGAGATCTGGAACCGTCGCAAGAGCGGCGAGATCTACCCCGGCCTGCTCTCGATCTCGCCGGTGAAGGACGTGCGCGGCATCACCACCCACTACGTGGCGATGACCATCGACCTCTCGAAGTACAAGGAAACCGAAGCGCTGCTCGAGCAGTTGCGCACCTTCGACGCGCTCACAGGACTGCCCAACCGCGACTCCTGGCATTCGGCGGTCGATCAGGCGGTGGTCAACGCCCGCCGCAACGAGGGCCGCTTCGCGATCCTCGACATCGGCCTCGACCGCTTCCGCACGATCAACGAATCGCTCGGCCATGCCGCCGGCGACAGCGTGCTCGCCCTCGCCGCCGAACGCATCAAGAGCGTGCTGCGCCGGCACGACGTGGCGGCGCGCACCGGCGGCGACCGCTTCTCCGTCCTGCTTCCCGAGACCAGCGATGCGCGCGCCATCGGCGCCTTCTGCGAACGGCTGCTGGCCGCCTTCGAACCGGCGATGACGGTCGGTGAAACGCGCCTGCACGCCTCGCCGAGCATCGGCGTCGCCCTCTTCCCCGAGGATGGCGAGGATACCGGTGCGCTGCTGCAGAACAGCGAGATCGCCCTGCACCGGGCCAAGGCCGAGGGGGGAAGCACCTACAAGTTCTACTCGGCCGGGATGAACGCGGAGAGCAGCCAGCTGCTGACGCTGGAACAGATGATGCGCCAGGCCCTCGTCCGCCGTGAATTCACCCTCGCCTACCAGGCCCAGATGGATGCCGCCAGCGGGCGCATGGTCGGCTGCGAGGCGCTGCTGCGCTGGCACAACGAAACCCTCGGCCCGATCTCTCCGGTCCAGTTCATTCCGGTCGCCGAGGCGACCGGCCTGATCCTGCCGATCGGCAACTGGGTCCTCAACGAAGCCTGCCAGCAGGCCACGCGCTGGCGGACCCGCTTCGGCACCGACCTGCCGGTGGCCGTCAATCTCTCCGCCCGCCAGTTCCGCCACGAGGCCCTGCTCGACGACGTGCGCAACGCGCTCGCGACCAGCGGCCTGCCGCCCGCGCTGCTCGAACTCGAGATCACCGAGGGCCTGCTGATCAACGATCCGCAGGGCGCCTCGCGCATCATGCGCGGGCTGCGCGACATGGGCGTCAAGATCGCCCTCGACGATTTCGGCACCGGCTACTCCTCGCTCGCCTACCTGAAGACCTTCCCGCTTGACCGCCTCAAGCTCGACCGCGCCTTCGTGAAGGATCTGCCCGACGACGTCGAGGACCGGGCCATCGCACGTGCGGTGATCGGCCTCGGTCACAACCTCGGGCTGCAGGTGCTGGCCGAAGGTGTCGAAACCGCCGCACAACGGGATTTCCTCGCCGAGGCCGGCTGCGACGTCTTCCAGGGCTACTTCCACGGACGCCCGATGGCTCCCGCGCAGTTCGAGGAAGCCATCGACGCCGGCACGCTGCCGCTCGCCCGCTGACGCAGCCTCCGGAAGGTCGATGCTGCCGTAGATCAAGGCACGGAAATACATCACGTTGTTACAATGTTCCGGCGCTGCCCGGCCCCGGCGGTTCCGTGCAGGCGATGGATTTCAACTCTTCATTCACTTGTACTAATCTCGGGAAGTGACGCCGTCCGGACCTGTCCGCTCCGCGCCCCGCCCCCGAATCGCCGCTGGCCGTCCGGCGCACTGGACGCGGCGCCCGATCACGAACAACAAGGAAACCAGCATGAGCCGCTTGGTCATGGCCCCCGCCGTCGGATTGATGAACCGTCTGCGCTTCACCGGCAAGTTCGCTGCGGTGATTTTCGTCCTGATGATCGCGGTCGGCGGACTGGTGGCGCTGCTCTACCTGCGCCTCGACGCCTCGATCGCGCACGCCCGCAGCGAGCTGGACGGCCTGCAGGCAATCAAGCCGGTGCTGCGGACGGTGCGTCTCGCCCAGCAGCATCGCGGCCTGTCCGCCGCCGTGCTGGGCGGCCGGGAAGAGCAGCGCAAGGAAGCCGACAGCCGGCGTCGGGAAATCGATGCGGAATTCGCCCGGACCGACGCCCTGCTCGCCCCCGCGCTGCGCGACGGCAGCGCCTGGCGCGAGTTGCGCGCGGACTGGGTCCGGCTGGCCAGCGAAGGCTTCGGCATGGCGCCCGCCGCCAATTTCGCGGCGCACCGCGCGCTGGTCGGCAGACTGCTGGTTTTCGCCACCGAGATCGCCGACGGCTATCGCCTGACGCAGGATCCGGAGGTCGGCTCGTTCTACCTGATGGACACGGCCCTCGTCCGCATGCCCGCCCTGCTCGAGATTCTCGCCCGCATGCGCGGGAACGGCACGGGCGTGCTGGCCGCCGGCCGCCTGGAGGCCGAGCAGGCCAGCATGCTGACGATCGCGCTCGCCAATCTCGACGACCTGCGCGAACAGTACGAGCGCAATCTCGCCAAGACGAAGCGCGAAAACCCGGCGATTGCCGCGCACCTCGACGGGTCATCGAAAAAATTCACTGCCGATCTCGAACAGCTCGAGCGCATCGTGCGCGACGACATCCTCACCCGGACCTTCGCGGTCAGCGCCGGCGATTATTTCGCCCGTGGCAGCACCGCCATCGACGCCGGCTACGCCCAGATGTTCGACGTCCTGCTGCCGACCCTGGAGCGGCTGATCGGCCAGCGCGTGGAACGACTGCGCGGCGAGATGGTGGCGACACTGGCACTGGTCGGGGCGATGCTGGCGCTCGCGGCCTACCTGGTGGCCGGCATGTACAGCGCCGTCACCGGCAACATCAGGCGGCTGGCGGAAGGCGCCGACCGGATCGCCGCCGGCGACCTGACGGCGCGCATCCACCTCGACTGCCACGACGAGCTGACACACGTCGCCGAAAGCTTCAACGGCATGGCCACCGCGGTCAACGCCACGCTCCGCAACGTACGCGGAAGCGCCGATGCGGTGGCCAGCGCCGCCGAGCGGACGAGCGGCTCCTCGGGCGAGATCGCCCGCTCCAGCGAAAGCCAGAGCGAAGCGGCGTCGGGCATGGCGGCTGCCGTCGAGCAGACCACCGTCGGCATCGATCACATCAGTGCCAACGCCCGCGAGGCCCGGGAGATTTCCGAGCGTTCCGGCGCCCTCTCGCGCCAGGGCGGCGAACTGGTGGAGACCGTCGTGGCGGAAATGGGCCAGATCGCCGCCGCCGTTTCCGCCTCGGCCAATGCGGTCGAGGAACTCGGCCGGCGCTCGGAGGAGATTTCCTCGATCGTCGAGGTGATCAAGGAAATCGCCGACCAGACCAACCTGCTGGCACTCAATGCCGCGATCGAGGCTGCCCGGGCCGGCGAGCAGGGGCGCGGCTTCGCCGTGGTGGCCGACGAGGTGCGCAAGCTGGCCGAGCGGACAACCAAGTCGACCCAGGAGATTTCGGCGATGATCGGCGCGGTCCAGCAGGAGACCCGGGCCGCCGTGGACGCCATGAAGGCCGGCGTGACCAAGGTCGACCACGGCGTCGAGCTCACCACCCACGCCGGCCGGACAATGTCCGAGGTCAGCGCCGGTGCGGCACAGGTGGTCGAGGCCATCCGCGAGATTTCGAACGCCCTGCGCGAGCAGGCCACGGCCAGTTCGGACATCGCGCGCAACGTGGAAACGATCGCCCAGATGGCGGAAGAGAATTCGGCCGCGGTGGCGGAGAATCACGCCACCGCCGAACAACTGCAGCAGCTGGCGGATACCCTGCAGCAGGAAGTCTCGCGCTTCCGGGTGGACTGACCCTGACGGGCAAGGCCGGGGATGCCACCACCCGCCGGCATCCCCGGCTGTCGTCGTGGCTGTCGACTTTCTTGACAGCGGACGTGCATCGCGCAAGGCCTACCGGAGGAAATACCCGAAAAGTCATATGACTATCGTGGTTGGCAAGGAGTTTGCTCAGAACAGGGCAAGACCTTCATCCTGCCAAGGAGCCGCCATGTTCCCCCACTGCCCCCCCCTGCGCACCCTTCTTGCCGCCGCGGGTCTGCTGGCCGCGGCTCCGGCCTTCGCCGAGCCGGTACCGGTGCTGAATTTTCCCGTGCCTGGCCTGCCTTACTCGGCGAGCTATGGCGATTTTGTCTCCTATTCGATGCCGATCCTTGATTGGGCGTCCACCTCGACGGGCGGCACCCCGTACATGTTCAACACGGCCAACACCATTCAGGACGCGCTGGTGATCGGCACCGGCGCACAGACCAACAACCAGGATCTTGGCCTCGCCGGCACGGTGCAGGACGGTTTCGATTTTCCCAACCTGACCGGCAACGCCACCGGGGCCTTCTCCACGACCACCGCACCCGGTGGGCCGACCTGGAACGTTTCGTTGACGGCGTTGCGCGACTATCTGACCTTCGACGGCATCCAGCATGACATGGTCGCCTACTTCAACAACAACCAGCGCGGACAGGTCTCGAACAACCTGTGGGCCTGGGCGGAGATCACCCTGACCGGCAGCGGCGGCAGCCAGACCTTCACGTTGCAGGACATCGGCTCGGGTTCGCCGATCGTGTTCGGCCATGGCGATTACGTGCTGAGCGGCGGTCCGGTCACCCTCTGCTTCAACACACCGTTCAACCTTGCCACGCCGGCCAACCTGGTCCCCTGCGGTCCGGGCACCTTCAGCCATACCTTCGAACACAACCTCGGACAGAACGACGTCTCCTACGCCATCTTCTCCGAACAGCTGAACGATCTGATCTGGTCGGACGATTTCAGCGAGATGCTGGTCCGCGTGGACTTCTCCGAGCTCAACAACGGCTTCGAAAACCTTTTCATCGGCGCGGCCTGCGTCGGCCCGAACGGCTGCCAGCCCGGGCAGGTACCGGAGCCGGGCGGGTTGGCGCTGTTCGGTGCCGGGCTGATCGGCCTGTTCGGACGCCTCGCGCTGCAGCGTCGCGCGCGCCGCCACGACGCCTGACGGCGGACGCGCCCGCCCGGTCTACAGGGGCAGGTCGACCTCGGCAAGGTAGATCGCGCTGCGCCCCTCGTGCGAGGAGTAGTAGCTGACACGCAGCAGTCCGGCATGCCAGTCCAGCCCGGGATAGCTGGTATCGCCGCCGGAAGGCAGCGCCAGGCATTCGTGCAGCCGGCCGCTCGCCGCATCCACCCAGCACAGCGCAGTCCGCTCGCCGCCGTCGAGCAGGCGTACGCCGGCCAGCAGGCGGCCATCCGGGAGGGCAATCATGTGCGGTCCGCCGATCCGCCTGCCGCAGTCCAGCCAGTGCCAGTCCTCATAGGGCGCAACGGCACGGCCGAACAGCGCGTTGCCGGGGTCGCGGCGCAGCAGGCAATACGCCGTGCCGCCGGCGTCGAAGACGATGGCGCTTTCGTTGGGGTTGCCCTCGGCGACCAGCGGGTCCCGCACGCACTCGAAGGGACCGTCGTCGACGCTGCGGTAGAGCCGGGCGTGCATCGCCCATTCGCCGGGGGCCGGGTAATCGGTCCGGTAGGCCACGCCGAGGCTGGTGCGGCCATGCCGGGTGATGCGCCACAGCCAGTCGCCCGGCGCGGCCAGCGGTTGCGCCTCGCCCCACGCCAGGCCGTCCGTCGAGTACCAGCAGCAGGTCTGGTGGGTTTCCCCGTCGGCCTGCGCGGCGGCGGCAAGCAGCATGAAGCGTCCGTCGGCGAGCGCGTACAGCTTCGGATCGCGAAGGTCCTCGCCGGCGCGGGCGATGCACGCGGCCGGCCGCCACCGTGCGCCGTCGGTGGAGACCAGCAGGCGCAGCACGCCGTCGTCGCTCAGGTGCTCGCTGGCCTCGCGGAAGGCGCACCACCAGGCGCCCCGGTGTCGCAGCAGGTCGGTGAACGCATTGTGGCGCCCGGCCGACCAGATGCAGCGGACTCCGCGCAATCGGAGGACGGGAAACGCAGCATTCCCGGTGGCAGGCGACACGGTGACCGCCTCAGTCGTCGACCAGGGCACGGTTGCGCCCGGTTTCCTTGACCCGGTAGAGGCGTTCGTCGGCCAGCCGGAACACCGGCGCGAGCTCGCCAGCGGCTGGCGTGCGGCAGGCGCCGCCGACGGAGATGGTGACCACGCCGTAGCCGGTATTGAGCGCGTGTGGAATGGCCAGTCCCTGGACGGCGGTGAGCAGGCGCGTGGACAGTTCGGCCAGGAGGGCTGGCGTGGCATCGGGGACGATCACGGCGAATTCCTCGCCGCCGTAGCGTGCGGCGAAGGCACCGGGCAAGGCGTGCTCCGGCGCCTCGACGGTGGCCGCGAGGGCACCGGCGATGGCACGCAGGCAGTCGTCGCCGACGAGGTGGCCGTAGTGGTCGTTGTATTTCTTGAAATGATCGACATCGATCATCAGCAGGCCCAGGCTGCGCCCCGCCTGCACCGCCGCATACCAGGCGGCATCGGTTTCGAGATCCATGCTGCGCCGGTTGCGCAGGCCGGTCAGGCCGTCGCGGCTGGCGGTCTCGGCCAGCTTGCGGTTGGCCATGGCCAGCCGCCGGCGCAGCTCGGCGATCCGCGAGAGGGCCTTCATCTTGGCCTGGAGGACGGCTTCCGGCACGCTCTTGGCGAGGAAATCGTCGCCGCCGGCCTCGATCGCGGTGACGAGATTCTCCGGCGTGTCCGAGGCGGTGAGGAAGAGGATGGGCGTCCACGCCCACTCCCGGGTGGCCTCGTAGGCGCGGATCCGGTTGGTGGCCTCGAAGCCGTTCATGACCGGCATCTCGATGTCCATCAGAACGAGGTCCGGCTGCCATTCGCGGTAGGCATCGACGGCGATCTGGCCGTTGGCGGCGATCCGTACCTCATAACCGAATGCACTCAGGCGGGCGGCCATCACGGCGGCGACCGTGCGGGTATCTTCGACGAGCAGGATTTTCATGGCGGAGCGCGGAACGACGGCGATCGGTGGCAACCGCCACAAGATAGCGCAGTCCGCGCGGCCGCGGAAATTTTTCTCAGGCGACGGCCAGGGCGTTGCTTTCGACGGCGACGATGGCCTTGGCCTGGTTGAAATCGTCGGCATAACCGCTGGCGAACAGGCAGCAGGCCAGCTGGTTGGCCAGCGGCAGCGGCAGCGGGCAGTCGCCCTGCAGGACACGGCGCATCCAGGCCGCCGTGCTTGCCGCGTCGCACCCCTCGGGAAGCTGCGGCAGCGCTTTCAGGCTGTCGTGCTCGGCTTCGAAGAGAACCTCGCAGCTGCCGCCGTGCAGGTATTCGATGCGCGGACGGCGGCGCGGGTTGGCATAGGGCTCGCCCTCGGTGCCGCGCAGCAGCAGCGCGTGCGCGGCGGCAGCGCCGAGCACGTTGCGCATGGTGTCGAGGTAATCGGGGTGCGTCGCGGCGGCAAGCAGAACCCCTTCGCCCCGGAAGGGGTCGAGCATCTTGACCAGGCTGTGCGCGCTGTTGCGCAGGCCGGTCCGGCTACGCAGCGCCAGCTGGTCGTTGAGCCCCGGCGAGAGGACCGAGAGCGGCACCACGGCCAGCCCGTGCTCGTCCACCGCGTGCTGGGCCTGTGCGAGCGTGGTGCAGGGCAGCAGCTCCGGCTGGCCGAACTCGCGGAAGATCTGTGCGCTGGTGACGCGTCCATACCCCTCGATCAGGCCATGCACCAGGACCGGAACGCCAAAGCGCTGCAGCAGGAGAGCGAGCAGCGGGGTCAGGTTGGCGCTCTTGCGCGCACCGTTGTAGGACGGAATGACGATCGGCCGCGGCCGGCCCGACGGCCGGTGCAGGGCGTGCACGCGCTCGCTGGCGGCGGCGAGGAAGCCGGTCATTTCCTCGTCGCTCTCGCCCTTCATGCGCAGGGCAATGACGAGGGCCCCGAGTTCGAGATCGGGCACGCCGCCGTCGAGCATCGCCGCGTACAGCTGCCGCGCCTCCTCGCGCGTCAGGTCGCGCGCGCCCTCGGCGCCGCGTCCGATTTCCCGAAGGCACTGTGCGTAATTCATGAGTCTCTTCCTTGTCGTTGTCGGGCGATCAGGCGGCGCTGAGCAATTGCCTGAGTTCAGGCACGCAGGCGCCGCAAAAGGTTCCGCATTTCAGGCGCGCCTGCAGGGTCTCGAGCTGCGCGCCCGGTGTCGCGGCGAGGGTACCGCGGATCTGGGCCTCGCTCACGTCGGCGCACTTGCAGACCACTGGCGAGCGCTCGGGCAGCGCGGCGGGTGGCTGCGCCAGCGGCGCCAGCGCCCAGCGCGTCAGCGCGGGATCGGGGGTGCCGGCCGAGAGGGCCTCGCGCAGCCAGCCGGCAGCCTGGACCTCGCCGGCCAGACGCACGCCGTGCAGGATACCGCCCGGCGCGATGGCGCGCTTGCTGATCGCGCGCTGGGGGTCGGCGAGGACGATCGCTGCCGGATCGTCGAGCGCGAAACACGCGTCGATTTCGGCCAGCACGTCGTCCTGCAGCGGCTCGGCGAGTGCCGCCCGCAGGACGACCGCGCCGGCGCCGCTGCCGTACAGTCCGAGCGTGGCATGGGGAAAGCGTGGCAACAGGGCGCGGGCGCGCTCGGCAAAGGCCATCGTGGCGGCGGCATCCTCGCCGCGACGAATGACCACCAGCGGCCAGGGCAGGTCGACCCGCTCGACCGAGACGGCCGCGTGCTTGAGCTCGGGTTGCCGCGACTGCGGATCGACGGCGTCGAGGGTCAGGGCATTGACCCCGGGGCTGTTCATGAAGCGCTCGCCCCAGTGCATCGGCAGCCAGGCGACGCCGGGTGCCAGTCCACGGTCGGCGCCGACGCGCAGGACGATGCTGGCGCGCGCGCTGGAGAGCGTGACCAGATCGCCGTCGCTGAGACCGCGCGCCTGCATGTCGCCGGGGTGCAGGGAGAGCAGCGCTTCGGCATCGAGCTTGAACAGGTGGGGCACGTTGCCGGTGCGGCTCATGCCGTGCCACTGGTCGCGCAGACGGCCGGAAAGCAGGCTGAGCGGCCGCCGGGCGTCGGGGACTTCGGCCGGCGGGCGGGCCTCAACCGGGACGAAGCGTGCACGGCCGTCCGCCGTCGGGAACACACCATCGGCGTAGAGGCGTGCCGTCCCCCGGGTCGCGCCGGCCGGGAAGGGCCATTGCTGCGGGCCGTCCCGTTCGAGCAGCGCGTAGCTCAAGCCGCCGATGTCCAGATCGCGGCCGCGGGTGCTTTCGCGGTGCTCGGCAAAGATGGCCTCGGGCCCGCTGTAGGCAAACAGCGCGGAGGTCTGCGGTCGCCCCAAGCGCGGCGCCAGCCGGCGTGCGAAATCGGCGGCGATCTCCCAGTCGTGGCGGGCCTCGCCGGGCTTGCCGACGGCGGCCCGGACGCGTGTGATGCGCCGTTCGGAGTTGGTCACCGTTCCCTCCTTCTCCCCCCAGGTGGTGGCGGGCAGCAGCAGGTCCGCATAGTCGGCCGTCTCGGTGCCGGCGAACGCCTCCTGCAGGACGACGAATTCGGCGGCGCGCAGCGCGGCCCGCAGGGCGCCCTGGTCGGGCATCGAGTGGGCCGGGTTGGTACAGGCGATCCAGACCGCCTTGATCTCGCCGCGCCGCACGGCGGAAAACAGCTCGACGGCGCTCTTCCCCGGCGTGGACGGCAGCGCCGGAACGCCCCACAGCCGGGCAACATCCTCCCGATGCGCGGGGTTGGCGGGGTCGCGGTGCCCTGGCAGGAGCGTTGCGAGTGCACCGGTCTCGCGGCCGCCCATGGCATTCGGCTGGCCGGTCAGCGAGAACGGACCGGCACCGGGACGACCGATCTGTCCGCTGGCAAGGTGCAGGTCGATCAGGGCAATGTTGTTGGCACTACCTTGAACCGACTGGTTGAGCCCCTGGCAGTAGAGGGAAAGCGCTGCGCGTGCGCCGCCGAACCAGCGCGCCGCCCGCACGATGTCGTCGGCCGGCACGCCGCAGCGTTCGGCCGCCAGCGCTGGAGAATGCGCGGCGACGAGCGCCTCGATCGCAGCGAATCCGTGGGTGTGGCGGGCGATGTAGTCGCGGTCGATCAGATCCTCGGCGATCAGCACGTGCAACATCGCGTTGAACAGCACGATGTCGGTCCCCGGCCGCACGGGCAGGTGGAGGTCGGCAATCGCGGCGGTTTCGCTGCGGCGCGGGTCGATGACAACGATCCTCAGTTGCGGATTGTCCGCCCGGGCATCCTCGATGCGGCGAAACAGGATCGGATGGGCCAGCGCCGGGTTGGCGCCGGCGATCAGCAGGCAATCGCTGGCGCCGATGTCGTCGTAGCAGCATGGCGGCGCGTCGGCGCCGAGGGTCTGCTTGTAGCCGACCACCGCCGATGACATGCAGAGCCGCGAATTGCTGTCGATGTTGTTGGTCCCGACCAGGCCCCGGGCAAGCTTGTTGAAGACGTGATAATCCTCGCTGAGCAGCTGGCCGGAAACGTAGAAGGCGACGCTGTCCGGGCCGTGCCGCTGAATGATCCCGGCGAAACGCTCGGCGGCGTGCTCGAGTGCCGTGTCCCAGCCGACACGGACCGGCGCGCTGTCGCGCGCGCCGCGCAGTGCGGGATGCAGCAGGCGGCGCTCGCCCAGCGTCGTGCGGTGCAAGGCCGCGCCCTTGGTGCAGAGCCGACCGCGGTTGGCAGGGTGATCCGGATCGCCCTGGACGGCGACGATGCGCTCGTCCTCGCTATCGATCAGTACGCCGCAGCCGACGCCGCAGTAACAGCAGGTGGATCGGGTTTGTCTTTTCATGGCATGGTCGCTCCTGTCGCAGTCTCAGCAACAGGCATGCCAGGGGCAAAGGCTCCCAATGACAGGGGTTTGGCGGCAGGTTGACGGTCCGGGGCCGGGGCGCCCGCATCAGGATGGTGCGATGCGGCGCGCGCGGCGCTTCATCGCGGGGCGTGCTCCGGCGCGGCTTACTTGACGCGCTGCAGACGCGGCCGTCCGCCGGGAGCGGCGGGGGGAGCCGGCGGCTCGGGCGGCACCGGGGCGCTGCCGGCATCCTCGCCGCCGCCGCTGTCGGTCGTGGCGGGTGCATCCTGCGCCTCGCCGCTGTGGATTTCCGGTTCGAAGGCCATGCCGGCGCCGTTCTCGCGGGCGTAGATGGCCGCCACGTTGCCGATCGGCACCAGCAGATCGCGGGCCACGCCACCGAAACGTGCCTGGAAGGTGATCTGGTCGTTGCCGATCTGCAGGCGGTTGGTGGCATCGTAGCCGACATTCAGGACGATCTGTCCGTCCTGGACGAATTCGCGCGGCACGCGCGTGCGCTCGTCGACGGCCACCGCGATGTAGGGCGTGAAGCCGTTGTCGCAGCACCATTCGTGAATGGCGCGGATGAGATAGGG